>JAHDEN010000041.1 GCA_020628815.1 Chloroflexota bacterium
CCCCTCTCTCCATTGCCCAAGTTTTCATGGCTGACGCTACAGCATCGGCCGCGGCTGGGTCAAGCGGTTCCCCATTTTGAACCGTTTTCATCAAAGCTTTGTAAGCTGCTTTTGGCAATGTTTCCTTCATTTTGTCGAAGGTAAATGCATTAACTGCAAATAAATCCCCACTGTGAATCTCTTCATAACCAATTGGTTCTGGGAGTTCATAGTTTGCCACATTTGCGATGGCGTTTAAGCGGGCTGCGTTTCCACTCATGGTTTAACCACTCCTTAAATTCTTTAAAATTTACACAAAAAAAGGACGCCAATATCTACCTTTCCCGCAAGGGAAGGCAATGACGTCCTAGTCTTTTTTATCTTATTGTTAGTGCTTGCGCACCGACAAGAATTATAGTGACTGACGTCTTTTTAATCAAAATTTGTAAATACTGCCGTGTATTAACTTATTCCTCGGCGAGCGAAGTCGGCCGAAATACGTTCATTTAGGCTCGATGCTGTCTCATCTAAGAACAAACCATACCGATCTTCTTTTTCTCGATATTCAACACCAATGTGGAGTGCGTCGCTCGTATACAGATCGATATTTTTGCCCTTGATTTCAGCTGTTCCAGCATCAGTTAGATTTGGTTTTAGTTTTTCCCAGAAGGCAGGTTGCAAACGATCAGGCCGTAGATCGTAAATGTCTCCCAGCCGTTTATCCGTTTTTAGAGCTTCTGCCACAATACGGGTAAGTACTAAAACCCCTTTGCCACCGTATTCGTTTTTGACTTCACGTCGGCCGCTGGCTGCATAGGTATATAGACCGTCAAGTTCTTCAGTTTCGAACACAGGGGCCCAAAACTCTTTTTCACCAACGGCTCGTTTCTTTAAGTACATGACCGGCCGACGGAGTTGAAGCGTTGAAAGACTTGTTCCACGAACGTGCAACTTGTCGCTTACCCCATTCTCACCAAGAACATCGGCTTCATGTAGAAAGTCAGTTAAGTATTCACGAACTTTAGCCAACTCTACGTGCTGAAAAATCGGACCACCCGGTGTGGTTGTGATTACTGCGTCACCAACCGTGTAGATTGGGAAGACTTTTCTGGCTCGACGAGCGATGAATACGTGCCGTGGCAAACGGGCCATGTTAATCAGCCCATCTGTCAATTGAAGCATTTTGCTTTCAAGACCTTCAATTGATTTTGCTTTGGCTCTAAAGCCACACACGTCAGCAAAATAACCTTTTTCCACAGTATCTTTAAACACAGGGATTTTGAATACTCTGTTTGGATGAACGGTCTCTTCTGTTGTGTCTAAGGTGGCTGTGTAAGGCGCCACCCCTTCCATATTTTTCTCAAATGTTAGTTCCATAATCTGTTTTCCTCTTAGTGTTTGACCAAACAAATGTTATTAAGCTCAAAGATGAGACAAACACTTAAAGCTTCGCCAATTGGCAACCAGTGCCACAAAAAAATTAGCGAAGCACAGTTTCTTTCGCCATTAGATAAAAGAAACGGCCTGCCGAAGATGATAATCAAATTCGACAGGCCAGGGACACTTAGTCCCCCGCTGGAAACGCAGTTGTTGAACCAAATTCTGGATAACTAGTGCCAGCATGCTCGGCCATATCCAGACCTTCAATTTCTTCACGTTTTGATACACGCAAGATTCCGGCCGCTTTGAGTGCGTAGAAGACAGCGAACATTGTTACAAATGCCCATGACGCATAAACGAGAGAACCAATAAGCTGTACACCTAAGCCTGCAGTCCCTGGATGTCCAAAGATTGCAGTTGCAAGTCCACCCCAGATTCCGCAGAGACCGTGCACGGGCCATGCACCAACAGGATCGTCGATTTGTAGTTTTTCGAGCAGTACCATACCGCCAACAACCAACAGACCTGCGATGAAGCCGATAGCAATGGCTGACAAGTTGGTGACACCATCAGCATTAGCAGTAATACCTACTAAACCTGCAAGCAAACCGTTGAGCGAGATTGCCAAGTCTGGTTTACCACCGTTGACAAAGTAGCTAAGAATCATCGCACCAACAGCACCGGCACAAGCGGCTAGGAAGGTGTTAACTGCGGTCAAAACAACTGCTAGAGTTGAAGCTTCACCCGTCATAGCTAGAACCGAACCGGGGTTAAATCCAAACCAGCCAATTAGAAGGATGAAAACACCCAAGGTTGCGGCCGTGATATTGTGACCTGGCATAGCGTTTGCTGTACCGTCTTTGTTAAAGCGGCCAATACGTGGTCCAAGCACAATTGCACCTGCCAAACCGGCGAAACCACCAACAGCATGTACGATCAAAGAACCAGCAAAGTCATAGAATCCCATCGCATCTAGGAAGCCACCGCCCCATTTCCAAGACCCAGCAATTGGGTAGATCAGTGCTGTCAAGATTGCACTGTAAATTAGGTATGAGCGGAACTGCATACGTCCAGCTACTGCACCAGAAACGATGGTAGCGGCCGTAGCTGCAAATGCAACTTGGAACAAGAAGTCGACTTCGTTGGTTGGTAAATAGTCTGGACTAATAGCGGTTGAAGGAGTAATACCGAAACCACCGAATCCTAAAATCCCGTTGAAATCTCCCGGATACATGATGCTGTAACCGATGATGAAGAATAGAAGGCCACCTAATGACATATCCATCAAATTTTTGAAAAGAATGTTGATGGTATTTTTCCCACCATTGAAGCCCGCCTCTACCATAGCGAATCCAGCCTGCATAAACAGAACTAGAACCGCACAAACAAACATGACGAAGTTATCAATTGCAAATGCAATTTCGCCAGTTGTAAATTCGACTCCATCTTGAGCAAATGCTGCCCCTGCGACGCTAAACGTCATGGCGATGATTAGTGCGCTAACCACCATTCTTGTTGTCCGAAGTTTGTTTTTGAACATTTTGTATCTTTCCTTTCTCCTAAACTGAGACATCCAATATTTCTATCTCTGCTACCGGTGATCGAGGAAAAACAGTGCCAAAAACAAAAAAAGACGCTCTTTCAAAGCAATCTTTTTTGTCGGTTAGGACAAGATTGTTTTGAAACAGCGTCAGGGCTTGCGTTTGATTCTTTTTTTCAATGCTACTGACAATTCAGTAACTGCTCACGTTTCCAGCAGAGCATGTAATCTAATTTACAAGCTCACTTTTCATTAGGCAATTGTGAACAATTCATGAATATGTTTTGTGAAATTATGTACAAACTATCTAAACCTGATTTGCTGGGACCTTAGTATAATGGCAAGCTCGAAAAAGCCTCTTTTGTTATACAAAAGAGACAATAATTGGGTTATATCAGGTAACAAGACACTTTAAGAGAAGAGAGAGAGACAAGCTGACTACAAGTCAGCCCTTCCGCAAGCACAAATATTAGTTTTACCCGCTGGGAACGAGTTCAAACTAATTCAATCTAGCTAGCACAAAAGTGATCGACAGTACCGTTAACAATTGACTGGAGGTGACATTTATGTTGGCAGAGCAACATAAGCGAGAAGAGAGAGTGGGGCTTTATCGATCTGCGTATGAGCATGATGCTTGTGGCATGGGGTTTGTGGTGCATATTAAAGGGGAGCAGTCGCACGACATTATCCAGCAAGCACTTCAAGTACTGGAGAATATGGAACACCGGGGAGCAACCGGTGCTGAAGCAAATTCAGGCGACGGTGCCGGTATTCTGATTCAGATTCCACACAATTTTTTGAAAGCAGAATTTCGACAGCAGGGAGTAGAGATTCCGGATCGGGGCGAATACGCCGTTGGTATGGTTTTTCTACCCCGTGATGGCCAGCTTCGACAGCAGGTTCGACAGCAATTTGAGCAGATTGTTGTAAACGAGGGGCAAACAGTTCTGGGGTGGAGAGTGTTGCCGGTAGATAATTCAGATTTGGGAGCGACGGCACGAAATGCAGAACCCGTTATTGAACAAGTGATTATTGGTAAAGGTGAGCTACCAAGCAAAGACGAGGGCTCATTTAAAGATGAGCTGGCTTTTGAGCGCAAGCTGTTTGTTATTCGCCGCCAAGCCGAGATCAATATTCGGGACAACATGCCCAACAAAGGGTCTGACTTTTATATTCCTAGTTTGTCGGCCAAAAAAGTGATTTACAAAGGGATGTTCTTGTCTACCCAAGTCAAGCCTTACTTTTTAGATCTAAATAATGAATTGATGGAGTCTGCGATTGCGGTTGTTCACTCTCGATTTTCAACCAACACGTTCCCAAGCTGGGATCGAGCACATCCTTATCGCTATTTAATTCACAATGGTGAAATTAACACGATTAAAGGAAATGCCAATTGGATGAACACGCGTAAGGGTGCTATGTCGGCCGAGCAGTTTGGCGATGACATCGAGAAAATCTTTCCGCTCATCGATCCAGATACATCAGACTCTGGTCAATACGATAATGCATTAGAGTTTCTCTATTTGTCTGGCTATTCACTCCCGCATGCGGTGATGATGACGGTGCCAGAGCCATGGCAAAAACATAAAAGCATGAGCCCTGAAAAACAGGCTTTTTATGAATACCACAGCTGCATGATGGAGCCATGGGATGGACCTGCCAGCATCGGGTTTACAGATGGAACCGTGGTCGGTGCCGTTCTTGATCGGAACGGATTACGCCCATCTCGTTACTACGTAACCAAAGACGATGTGATTGTACTTGCCTCAGAAGTTGGGGTGATGGACGTTCATCCTGAAGATGTGGTGCAAAAAGGGCGGCTTCAGCCCGGCCGCATGTTGCTGGTAGACACGGAACAAGGCCGCATCATTGCAGATGATGAGATCAAAAGCGAATTGGCCAAAGCCCAGCCGTATCAACAGTGGCTAGATGATAATCTGATCCATTTGGCTGATTTGGAAGATGGGGAAGTTATTCGCCCCGATTACCCTGAACAAGTGACCCAGCGTCAGCAGTTCTTTGGCTACACGTTTGAAGATCTGCGGATCATCATGGCGCCGATGTCTGCTTCGGGTAAAGAAAATTTGGGATCGATGGGAGACGACACGCCTCCGGCCGTTTTGTCTGACCATTCGCAACCCCTATTCAACTACTTTAAACAGCTGTTCGCGCAGGTAACCAATCCCCCCATAGACGCCATTCGGGAAGAATTAGTGACCGATACCAACGTTTACACCGGCCGGGAACCGGACCTGCTAGACCCACGCCCTGAAAACGCGAAACTTCTAAAACTACAGCATCCGCTTTTGACCAACGAAGAGCTCGCTAAGATCCGCCACATGAAGCGGGACGGCTTTAAAGTAGAAACACTATCTCTGCTTTATGACGTGCGTGGTGGTGGAACAGCCTTAGAGGACGCCTTAGAAGACCTGTTTGATGAAGGTGAAGAAGCGGTGCGCAATGGCGCATGTATTCTGATCCTGTCTGACCGCAAAATCACAGCCCAAAAAGGGTCAATTCCGTCGCTCTTAGCTGCGTCTGGCTTGCACCATCATTTGGTCGAGCTAGGGCTGCGTGGGCAGACCAGCATCATCTTAGAATCGGGTGACCCGCGTGAAGTGCATCACTTCGCCACCCTGATTGGATATGGCGTGTCAGCCATCAACCCATATTTGGCCCTTGAGTCAATTAATCAGATGATTGAAAAAGGGATCATCACCGGAATTGATTACGAAGATGCGGCTAGAAAATATATTAAAGGAACCGTCACCGGGATCGTCAAAGTGCTTTCAAAGATGGGTATTTCTACGATTCAGAGCTACCACGGCGCACAAATTTTTGAGGCGTTGGGCTTAGCGAAAAGCGTGGTTGATAAATACTTCACCGGCACTGATAGTCGTATCGGAGGCATTGATCTCTACGGCATAGCGGAAGAAGTTGAAGCTCGCCACCACACGGCTTTTCCGGATCGCCCGGCCAATGGACATCAGTTGCCGGTTGGCGGCCGTTACCAATGGCGCCAAGATGGAGAGTTCCATCTGTTTAACCCAACCACTGTGCATGCATTGCAAGATGCGGTTCGTAACGGAGACTATGGCAAGTTTAAGCGGTATACGACCGATGTGAATAACCATAAAACAAAAATGGCGACTTTACGCGGTGTGTTGCAGCTTAAGCCAGACACTAAACCGGTTCCGCTAAGTGAAGTTGAATCGGTAGATGAGATTTGTCGTCGCTTTAAAACCGGTGCAATGAGCTACGGTTCAATTTCGGCCGAGGCGCATGAAGCACTAGCCATCGCCATGAACGAGATCGGCGGCCGGTCAAATACGGGTGAAGGTGGCGAAGACCCAGCCCGTTTTGAAGACAACCGGCGCAGTTCGATCAAACAGGTTGCCAGCGGCCGTTTTGGTGTCACCAGCAACTACTTGGTCAATGCGGACGAAATCCAAATTAAAATGGCACAAGGTGCTAAACCGGGTGAAGGTGGGCAGTTGCCCGGTCACAAGGTTTATCCTTGGATCGCCAAAGTGCGCCATTCAACTCCTGGCGTGGGGCTAATCTCCCCACCACCTCATCATGACATTTACTCAATCGAAGACTTGGCTCAGCTGATCTTTGACTTAAAAAGCGCCAATCCGCGCGCGCGTATCAACGTGAAGTTGGTGTCAGAAGTGGGTGTCGGCACAGTGGCGGCCGGTGTTGCCAAAGCCAAGGCCGATGTGATCTTAATCTCCGGCAGTGATGGGGGGACTGGTGCCAGCCCGCTGACCAGCTTGAAACATGCTGGATTGCCGTGGGAGCTAGGGCTGGCAGAAGCCAATCAGACCCTGTTGCGCAACGGTTTGCGCTCACGCGTGGTGCTAGAAACAGATGGCCAGATGAAAACCGGCCGTGACGTGGTGATCGCCGCGTTGTTGGGTGCTGAAGAATTTGGTTTCTCAACCGCTCCGCTTGTAGCCCTTGGCTGTATCATGATGCGGGTGTGCCAGCTCAACACCTGCCCTGTCGGTGTGGCGACTCAAAATCCTGCGTTGCGGGCCCATTTTGATGGTAAGCCTGAACATGCAGTGAACTTTATGCGCTTTATCGCCCGTGAGGTGCGCGAAATTATGGCTCAGCTCGGTTTCCGCTCAATGGATCAGATGATCGGCCGGACCGACTTTTTGAGACAGCGTGAGACCAATCATCCCAAAGCCAAACATCTTGATTTGTCAGCCATTTTGTATCAACCGGCCGTGGTTGATCAGACTGACCGGTATCAAACCCAAACGCAAGATCACGGTTTAGAAGATCGTTTAGACAATCGTGTGTTGCTCGGTTTGTGCAAAGGTGCGCTCGAAAAAGGGCGGCCGATTTCTGCCACGCTACCGATCAAAAATACCGATCGGGCTGTGGGGACGATTTTGGGCAGTGAACTGACGCGCAAATACGGGGCCGATGGGCTGCCGGAAGGGACCATCCACCTAAAATTTGAAGGGTCGGCCGGGCAAAGCTTTGGCGCATTTGTTCCCAAAGGGATAAACCTTGAGCTTGAAGGTGACTCGAACGACTATATCGGTAAGGGTCTTTCTGGTGGGAACTTGACCGTTTATCCGCCGAAAGAATCGAAGTTTGTGCCGGAAGAAAACATTTTGATCGGCAACGTGGCTCTGTATGGGGCGACGGGAGGCACCGCCTTCTTCCGTGGTGTGGCGGGCGAACGCTTCTGCGTGCGCAACTCAGGTGCCACGGCCGTTGTTGAAGGTGTAGGTGACCACGGTTGCGAGTATATGACCGGTGGCCAAGTGGTTGTGCTGGGCGAAACGGGGCGCAACTTCGCGGCCGGAATGTCTGGCGGAGTCGCTTATGTGCTGGATCAAAAAGGTGACTTTGGCAAGTTCCACTGCAACACAGAGATGGTCGCACTAAGCACCGTGACTGAAAAAGAGGAAGCGGACGAATTGTATGCCCTCATCCAACAACATGCGGTTGCCACTGGCAGCCAACGCGCTTGGAACGTGTTAAGCGATTGGGAGATGATGCTCCCGAGATTCGTGAAGGTATTGCCGCTCGACTATAAGCGGATGTTGGATGCCATTGAAGAACAAGAAGCGGCCGGATTATCAGGTGATGAAGCCCTGCTAGCGGCATTTGAAGCAAGTAAATAAATTGCTGTTGGCCATTGGCTGTTAGCTTTTTGCTAATAGCCAATAGCCAATGGCTAAAAGCCATAAATGAGTACAGAAAAAGCAACAGGGTTCATGACGTACGGCCGGAGCTATGCCGAAGAGCGTGATCCACAAGAACGACTAAACGACTGGAAAGAGATTTATATCCACCTGCCGGTGATTAATTTGCAACAGCAGGGGCAACGCTGCATGGACTGCGGGATTCCATTCTGCCATACCGGCAAGACGATCAATAACATGGCGTCTGGCTGCCCGATCAACAATCTGATTCCAGAATGGAACGATTTGGTTTATCGCGGGCTGTGGCAAGAGGCGTATGAGCGTCTGGATAAAACAAACAATTTCCCTGAATTCACCGGCCGCACCTGCCCTGCCCCCTGTGAGGCGGGGTGTGTGTTGGGGATCAACGATTCTCCCGTAACGATCAAAAATATTGAAAATGCGATTATCGACCGGGCGTTTGAAGAGGGATGGGTTAAACCGAATACCCCTGAAATACGCACCGGTATGAAGGTTGCAGTTGTGGGCTCTGGCCCGGCCGGGTTGGCAGCGGCTGACCAGCTAAATAAAGTCGGTCACACGGTCACCGTCTATGAGCGTTCGCCACGGCCGGGTGGGTTGATGACGTATGGCATCCCCAACATGAAGATCGAGAAAGAGACGGTATTGCGCCGGATAAGCCTGCTTGAGGCGGCCGGAATTAGTTTTGAATGCAATATCGAGATCGGTGTTGATATTCCGGCCGATCATCTGGTGCAAAACTTTGACGCTGTAATTTTGGCCGGTGGTGCAACCAAAGCGAATGATTTACCGATTCCCGGCCGTGAGCTTAACGGCATACATTTTGCTGTTGATTTCTTAAGCCAAACAACTGAAAGCCTGATTCAATCAGAATTGGAAGATGGCAACTATACTTCGGCCGAAGGGAAGCATGTGATTGTGATCGGGGGTGGTGACACCGGAACCGACTGTGTTGGTACCTCTCTGCGTCACGGATGTGAGTCTGTCAATCAGTTTGAGCTGGTCTCTATGCCGCCTGAAGAGCGGGCGCCAGACAATCCGTGGCCACAGTGGGCGCGTGTTTACAACCTCGATTACGGCCAAAAAGAGGCGAAAGCGGTTACGGGTGAAGATCCCCGCACCTATTCGATTTTGACAAAAGAATTTATCGATGATGGGAACGGGAACGTAAAAGCCCTTAAAACGGTTGAAGTTGAATGGACCGATGGTCCACGCGGCCGGAGCTTTAGCGAAGTTGAAGGAAGTGAAAAAGAATGGCCCGCTGACCTTGTTTTAATCGCAATTGGCTTCCGTGGCCCTGAAAACCCGATGTTGGAAGAGCTTGGGGTTCAGCGGGATGCCCGCACCAATGTAACGGCCGAACACGGGCAGTTTAAGACAAATGTTGAAAAGGTTTTTGCGGCCGGTGACATGCGTCGTGGGCAGAGTTTGGTGGTTTGGGCGATCAACGAAGGGCGGGGCGTTGCACGTCAAGTAGATCGATATTTGATGGGAGAGAGTGATTTGCCGTAAAATGGGTTATGTCTTATGACATAACCTTGGAAGTTTTGCCAAAACTTCAGGGTGCCAATGGCTGACAAGCCAAAGGCAGGAAAAAGAAAAGGCGTGTCCAGTTTGTTCTGGGCACGCCTTTTTTGTTTTCAAATTAATGTTTCAGATTTGGCTTACCGGCCGAACCAGCCTCGTTTTTCTTTGGCTTTGAAGGCTTGGGCGATTAATTGGTCGTCAAACCAATCGCTCGACTGCCCTTCGGCCGCATAAAGATAGACGGCCGCCGTATAAATGCTGGTCAGCGTTGAGCTGATAATAGACAGCAGCAAAACGCTTAAAACTCCGATTCCCATGACCATGAACATCAACCCTAAAAGCTCTGCACTCGCAAGGGCGATCGTTAGCAATACGGTCAGGATAATGACTGCGAATATGATCAGACCAAAGACAAATCCAAGTCCTAAGTTCCCGGCAATTTGTTCGCCCCAAGTTTTCTTGAGCAGCTCTGCGCTGCGTTTGATCGAATCGATGGGGCCGGTTTTTTCAACGACTAGAACTGGCACAACCAAATAGGTGGCCAAGGTCCAAGCCATCCCCACTAGTCCGATAACGATCCGGCCGACGATGCCCGCACGCTCTGACAACCAGCGCAAGATAATACCCACGGTGGCCGCGATAACCGCATAGCCCAGAATTGAGCTTAAGTTCTCAAGAGCGATATTCAGCCCATCTCGTACCGTGGGGTCACCACCGCGCAAGCGGATCATGGCGGCACCCATCAGCGCTGTATTTGAGAAGAAAATAACGGTGTAGGTGATGACGTAGTAGAGGAACAGTACGAAATAGGTCAATATTTCGATATTGTCGCCCATCAGGGATTCAAATAATCCGGCCGCAAACATCGGCAAGATGAAGGTCAACGAGACCAAAATAACACCAATGGCTGAAATGACTGGGAAAATGGCTAATTCTTTATCCGCTTTGAGAACTTCCCAGCTAGCTTGCACAAGCGCCCAGCTATTTTTGATTCTTTCCATCACTTAATCTCCATAAATTACAGTAGGCGGTAAAACTCACAATCTAAGTTAGCATACCATACGTAGGGGAGGCAACTCAATTTTTGATCAGGGCAGATGATGGGCGTCGTTGATTTTAATCAGATAGGGTCCCTCTGGAAAAATATACAGTTCAGCAATAGCTGTGTTGTCGACTCGCATGCGCCAGCAGTTTTTAAGCGGCATTTCCAAAGCGGTTGCAATAAACATATTGATCGAGCCACCATGGGCCGCGACTAAGATTTTGTCATCCGGGTGTTTGGCTACCATATCTTCTATAAAGCTTTGTACGCGGCCCTGAAACGCTTGAATCGGCTCAATTCCGGGGATGGCAATACTCGTGACATCGTTGCGCCACTGTTGGAACTGCTCTGCATCATGCCCTTCAAGTTCATTCCAATATCGACCCTCCCAGGGTCCAAAGCTTATTTCCCGCATGCGCTGGTCCGCAATCGGCTCTAAATCGTGGTGATGGGCGGTGATTGCGTTGGCGGTGTCCCAAGCCCTTGACAGATCGCTGGCGTAAACGGCCGCGATGCCCTCTTCGCTGGCTAAACGTTCGCCTACTAAGCGAGCCTGCTCTCGGCCGGTTTCGTCTAGCTTGGCATCGATTTGCCCTTGCACCCGACGGATGCGGTTCCATTCTGTTTGGCCATGTCGAACGAGTAGAAAATGTGTCACGTTTTGAGCTTGCTCCTAACCAAATACCGGCCGATAAACATCACGACTACGCCTAGCAGCAGACTGCTAACGCTGATAATGACCCCCACATCGAACCAGAACTTTTCTGGGAAAAGGCGAATAAGGGAGTCGGTGTAGTAGAAGGTCCAAGTGCCGGGTGGGAACAGAAGCTCATGGAAGGTGGTAAAGAATAAAGACCATCCCACCAAAATAAATATGGCGATGGATGCCAGCAGAATAATGGTAGCCCACCCCCCACGGTAAATGGCGTCATACATCTGCGATCGATCAAGAAAGAACAGGGCTATGAGCCCGGCCGGGACCACCACAAATAGGATGCGCAGCAAACGTTTGATTCCATCAAAAAGATGTTTTACGTCAAGCATGTGACCTATTTCCCTCTCGTTATAGAGGGGCAAACTCGGATCTTCCGGTAACCGTAAGTCCTCAATCAGATGGATGACATCTTCGGCCACTTCCGGCCGTTGGATATAGTCGAGCGTTGCCGTACCCAGCTCCAAACGCACTTCGTCTGACCAGCCAAACAAATCTGAAGCGATTCGTGGATACTCAAAAGCGGGATAATTAGATGCAATTACTGTGCGCACAACGCTGAATCCGAGTAGGAAAGGGAATGAAAGCACAACAATCCATTTAATAATTTTGGTCGGAAATAACATATTTTTCACGTGTATGGTCAGAGTTTTAGAAAGTTTTGTGTGTGTTAATAGGGATACGGGGGTGGATCGTCTTAGTTTATATCCTCACCCACTATGCACAGCAACTTAAATGGATCAACATTTATACATTCACTAGGCTTTGTTGTTATCTAAAGTCTAGGATCTGCATTCTGACTTGTTTTAGCTAAAGTCAAAAGTTTTGTAGCACCTTTGAATCAAAAGATCACAAATTTGTATGTTCGCCAACGAAACATAGTTAGTTTGGAAGTCTTCTTGACAAAGGGATGAGGCTCGGTCAAAATTAGATCACCCTCAGCAGTTAGAAAAGCTATATTTGCAGAGAATTACTAAAGGTTGCCCTCTACCTCTTCTCAATTTTTAAATTGATGGAGGACGCTATTCCGCACCGGAATACAGACAAACCAAACGACTACAATCAGTATCAATTCGGGTGGAGTGATTGTAGCCATCGTACACAAAACTCAAGCTAAAAGATTTTGTCTTTTTTATATAAACAGAGCCATTTTATCCTACCTATTTTACATTGGTAAAGTCATATGTCAGTAGAAGAACAAGAACAGATTGATGAACAATTTAACGGGCTGCCGATGCCTGTGTTTACCGCATTTGGATGGGCTGGGGAAGAAGCCGCCATCCAATTTTCACTATCAAAATTGCGGTTATTTCTCGAAACACTTGCGGAAACGATGTCAGACAAAGCGAAATTTCGTTTCCCATTTCACGGGCTAAACGAAGATGCTCGGATCCCTTGGTTGGCGGTAAACCGTGACCCAGAGGTTGAGCCTTATGTCGCTTTTGTTGCGAAACCCAGAGCATTTGAGATGCGGGTATCTATTACAGATCCAGCTGCCTTAAACCGAGGGTTGCGTGCGGCCGAGAAAAACCCAGAAGCATGGCACAAAATGATCTCATCACTAGGGGTGGGATGGCAGCTTCAAATTGAGCAGCGTTTAAAAGAAGAGGATGCCGTTACCCACTCGCATTATGGGGATGTGTTAAAAGATAGTGCGACAAACATTGATCTTCCAACGCTTCAAAAGGCAACGTCGCGAGCCGCTTTCTTGATTACTGAAGAGAAATGGTCAACACCCATTTTCGTTTCACGAATCATGTCGGCCGATCAAGCTGCTGGCATGGGGCGCGACTTAGTTAAATATATGGTTGTTCAGCTAGATAAGGTGCTGGATATTGCAGAGTTGTTTTCTCGTTCGTCATCGGGTAAAACTACAACTTCTAAAAAGAAAGGAACAACCACGCGCAAGAAACGGACCGGCCGTTTGCCCAAGGAGCCAGAGATTCCACAACCACAAACTTTTTCATACACAACCGAACTAAAAGGCTTGCACATTCGCAAAGGATTTGTGAACCTGACGCCGGGCCATTGGCCATTCTTCGCCGAGGGAAAACGGATGGAAACCCGGCCGATTACCATTAGCTTTGCCGGAAAATCTGACGATACAAGTGCTGTTTGGCGCTTGCAACCCGATGATCAAGCACGGCTCGTTTTGGGTGAGCCAGCACATGCTTGGCTGGCCGCCACCTTCAGTGCAAATTCAATGATCACTGTCAATGGATTGCGCACGTTAGAAGATAAAATCGAAGTTGTACTAAGTCCTGCAGAGTAATCGGCTTTAAAATAAACAGATCAGGGGCAGGGAAACCTGTTCCTGGCCTATTGCGAAACTGAATGGAGCCTGCAGGGTTTAACTTAATTAGACGTAACAACATTTAATTTGGTTAAACCCTCGGCCGTCAATCGGCCAATTAACCATTACCCATACCTCCCATATCTAAACATAATTCGCTCGGCAGACTGGTCAAATTTGCGCTAAATTGATTTGATTAAGCCGCCAGCCCTAATATCATTTTGCTGTCTCTTCTATCAGGCTGGTAAATTACATTTACCGGAATGAATTATCTTCCTGCCTGATAACTTAGAAGAAGAATCGTACGGTGATATGTATAAAGGTATTTAATCGTGATTAATTCAATTAAACGCACAAAAATCGTAGCTACTATCGGGCCAGCTTCTCGTGATCCAGAAATGATCCGTGACATGATGCGGGCAGGCATGAACGTTGCCCGGATTAACTTTTCACATGGAAAAACGGAAGATCATATCGATACAATTGCCACCCTGCGCCGTGTGGCTGACGAAGAAAATGTGGTGTTGGCTTTATTGGGGGATCTGCAAGGGCCTAAAATTCGCTTAGGCGAATTCGAAACAATCTATTTGAATCCGGACGATCAGGTCAGCTTTTCGCTCGATGGGTCGGTTGACGGAACGTTAGGCTTGCCGCATAAAGAACTTTTTGAAGCGTTAAAGCCTGGTGCCAAAATGATTATTGGTGATGGGGAGATGGATTTAGAAGTGATCAGCAACGATGGTACCGTGCTGCATTGTAAATCAATCTATGAAGGTGAACTTAAACAGCGCAAAGGGATAAATACGCCCGGCACAAAGCATTCGATTCCTGCGATTACAAAAAAGGACAAAGAAGATTTAGCTTTTATTTGTCAGTTTGAGCTTGATTTCGTGGCACTTTCGTTTGTGCGTTCGCCCGATGATATTAATGAGCTTCGATCGCTCATGGAGGCCCATGGAAAAGCGATCCCGATTATTGCGAAAATTGAGAAGTTTGAAGCGATGCAGAACCTGAAAGGGATTGCTAAAACGGCCAATGGGATGATGGTAGCTCGTGGAGATTTGGGGTTGGATATGCCGACTGAAGAGCTGCCCATGCTGCAAAAAGAAATTATTTCGGTGGGGAATCGATATGGGATCCCTGTGATTACAGCGACACAAATGTTGGCATCTATGGAAACGAGCCCCCGGCCGACACGTGCGGAGGCCAGTGATATCGCCAACGCTATTTTAGATGGCACAGACGCCGTTATGCTTTCTAACGAAACGGCCGTTGGGCGCCATCCTGCTTTGGCCGTACGGACCATGGGAGAGATCGCACAAAATACTGAGAAAAACTTCCCGTACAAAGCATGGCGGTCAAAACGCAAAGCGATTGCAAAATTGGGAAGCATTTCTGATGCGATCAGCACATCATCTTGTAATTTGGCTGAGCAAATTAACGCCAAAATGATTGTGACATCAACGATGTCGGGCTATACGGCGCGGCATATTTCTCGCCATCGGCCGGTGACTCCGATTTATGCGGTAACGCCGCTTACCAAAACTCGACGCCGGTTAGCATTACTGTGGGGTGTCGAATGTATCCGGATGGGGCAAATAGAAAGCACCGATGAAATGATTGCTGAATCTATATCTGCTATTGAATCTGAAGACTCAAAACTCAATTTAAAGCCGGGGGATCTAATTGTTCTGACCGGTGGAGTTCCATTTGGCAGAACGGGCCATACAAATCTTATTCAAGTTCATGAGATCGCAGGATCGTCTGTAAAAGCATAAACTTACGTTAGCAAAAGGCTTTGAGCTGCAGCCAGCCCGGAGAGAGCCGCCCCCTCGACCCGGGCATGCTTAAAGCCATCACCGGCAAAGACGATGGGGGAGCCGTTGATCATAGTTTTCATGAATCGATCGGGAAAACAAACGATAGGTTGAGCATACATCCAGCGGTGTACGTGCACAGATTCAACATGGTTTTTATCGAGGTATCCGGCCGTATGCGCGGCCGATATCAACAGTTCCCCTACTTGATCACGGTCATGATCTAAATAGCGTCGGGTAAACGCGGCTGAGCCATGAATAGTCACCGTGGGTTTTGACGAGATGCCTTTCTGCTGGTTGTCACCAATCCAATCGATCGTGGTGCCACGCACTTGGACTCCGCCGGGGGATGGAATGGAACTGGGGTGATTGAGCACGAGCATAACGGCAAAGCATGGGTCATACTGAATCGCTTCTAGGGCATCTTTTTCTGCATCTGCTAAGGTCGCATTTCCAGTATTTAGCAAGGCTAACGATTGGGGGACAGGTGGCGTAAGAAGCAGTTGCTTACCAACATAACTGTCTCCTGACTCGGTTGACACCTGCCAATGATCGTTCTGGTGATCAATTGCGGTTACTTTTGTTTTTGTGTGGATGGGCAGCGTCTGTGCCATCTGCTTTGCCATAGACGTCATACCCTGCATGCCACGATAGCGGGGGTAGCCATCCCGGCCGGAAAACCCTCGGCACCATTCGGCCGCACTCCCGTTTTTTATCCAGCCGTCTACCCAAACTTGAAAATCAGGTTCCCGAACCGTAAAGAATTGCGCACCATGATCTGCGCGAGCGCTGTTGTCAGCTAGTAGGCGTCGGGTTGACATGCGTCCTCCAACTTGACGGCCTTTGTCTAAAACGACCACAGTTTGCCCGCTGTTTTGGAGTTGTGTGGCCGCAAGCAGCCCAGAAATACCGGCCCCGATAATGATTGTGTCAAGGAGCATAGAATTATTTGATTGCTGAACTACGTGGCTTGCCGTATAAAAATTCAAATTCTGCGGCCGGATATGCGATCGCCCAATCTTCTTCCCACACAAATCGACTTGCATCGCTGTTCCAACCGACAAAAAATGCTTGGTCTAAAGCCGCCACCCGCCCAACTAGTTCATTGTCGATTTTAAACGGCGGATTAGAAAGCATCGTTATCAGAACTTGGAGCATGACCCGTGCTTCGACTGCGGTTTTATAGAAGGGCCAGTGTTTGACCGCATTTTCGCGCAGGTCTCTGATCGCTTCTTGCCATTGGCGCAGTCGGGCTTCAATTTCTAAATTTGCCTTTGATTCGGCCGCAACAACCCATGCCATGACTGTGTTTTCAAATGTCTGACGAGCTTTGAGCAACCTGTTTTGTTCGTCTTGGGAAAGGTTGCTTTGCAAGGCCAAAAGTCGGTGCTCACGCATGAGATAACCGCCTAGAGTCATCTTCGGCCGGTTTGGCCCCATGGGACCAAATAGAGAATCAGTCTTTAAATAGCTACCCATCTCTTCTGCCATTTCTTCAAGTATGTCTAAGTCTTTTTGTAGTTTGGTTTTTCTTTTTCCGAACAAAACGATCTCCTGTGGTGTGATAATTTCCTCTACGTTAAATCAACTATATCTTCGCAAAATTAGAATGCACATTGATCTACAAAAACTGAGCCAGAGCGCTTTCTCTAGTACTATGAGCCTAGTACCTGTTGCTTTGTTATTGAGATGGGTATAATCCAATAACGTAATTTTCACTTAATCAAGGCAAGGAAAAGTCCTGCATCAGTGCAAATTGAATGACAAGCAGCTTTAGATTTGAAAATTGGCCAACAGAACACCGCGTAATTACGCAGCACTTTGGCTCAAATCCACGCTATTACAGCCAGTTCGGCTTGCCCGGGCATGAGGGAGTAGATATTCGCGCGCCAAGCGGGAGTAAAATTTTTTGTGTTGCACCCGGCCGAGTGTATAACGTACACAGGAGCCCTACCGGTCATAACTACGGAATCCACGTTCGCGTTCAGCATCAAGATGGCTTTCAAACAATCTATGCACATTTAGAAGAAATTTTTGTCAATCAAGGGGAAACGGTTGCGGCAGGGGCTGTGCTGGGGCTGGCAGACAATACAGGGAATAGCTTTGGCTCTCATTTACACTTTAGCCTAAAAAAGAAGGGGCACCGGTACAAGAATTGGCCGCATAACTTTATCGACCCTACGCCATACTTGCTTCCACTACTCAGTTGGGCTCCCCCGACCGGCCCCCACGTGGAAGGGTGGATGAATGGGAATTCGCTGCGGATCGTTGGCCGTTTAGGGCAAGTCGGCCGGGACGATGCCTTTTTACACATTGGGCGCAATCGTCAGATCGCAGTTCCGGAAGGGACAATTGTGATCATGAGCGGCAAATTCTCTAACGAGTACCATTTGGTTAAAGTGGCCGAGGCCTCAATTGGGATCAATAAAACCGACTTGCCCAGTGAACCTGCTCCGCCCCCCAGCGCCACGGTGGCAACCGTTTACGGTTGGACGTGGTCCAGTTATTTAAACTTGAATTTCAAGGGGGACCAAGGAATCGTGAATACCCCCTATGGGATCCATTTACGGGAAAAGCCAAACCGAACCAGTAAAAATTTAGGCGTGGTGCGTCGCGGCAGTACGGTGCAAGTTTTGGGTGAAAAATCTGAGGGGTATTTGCGTGTGCAAGTGCGCCGAGCCGATTTTGTAGGTCCGGTTAATTTGCCCGGCACACCATCTGCCCCAGAAACAACGAAGCCGGTTGAACCGGCGAAGCAGTTGCCTGAAGGTGTTTATTTGGGCTGGATAATTACTCAGTTTTTGCGCAAAAATGGGACACACGCCCGTCTGCCCCATAGAAGTGTGACGTTGCGCAGTTCGCCTGGCCCTGCAGGAAAATATATTGGAACGGTGCGTGGCGACACAACAGTTGCGTTGGCCGGTATTGAAGATGCTGGGTTTACACCGGTTTTAGTCAATACAGACTCGTTTTTACGACGTGCCGAGCCAACCCCTGTTGCGAAAAGCCCGGTTCCATTTTCGCCCGAAGAGGTGCAAGATAACTACGAAGAGACTGATGGGGAGCTGGTTTTAGACCGGCCGTTTGACCAATCACGCTCTGGCTGGGTGTTGACCAGCGAGATCCATATTAATGGCAACATGGCGCACGCTGATCACAACGGACTAAACCTGCGAACAGATCCGCGTCGTGATGGTGAGATTATCGGATTCATTCCGCCTAAAACACCGATGCTTGTGACGGACAAAGGGCAAGGCGAGTTTTCACCGGTTCGATTAGAAGCGATGCTGATGCAGCCCCCTATTCAAAACTTGGGAGAGGTTGAGATGATCAGCCCTGATCCGCCGGTGGTGAGCCGTGCTCGCATCGGGTTACATGCTTCGGCCGATCCCCATATCACTGAAGAAGAGCATCGTGAGTTTAAACAAATGCGCCCGGGTATCATCAAAGTTCTATCGTTCCATTCGGCCGCTGATATCGCTCGTTTGGCTCGCGAACATCAAAAAGCGACATTTGTCCTGCGAGCATTTCTCGATTTTGGGGATCGCCGTATTACACCGGAACAGTTTTTAAGCGATACGCTGCCTGATGTTCGGCGCGGGCTTAATCAGCTGCGTGGGCGTGATGTGGTTGTAGAGCTACACAATGAACCGAACTTAAGCTCTGAGGGGCTGGGTAGCAGCTGGCGCAATGGGAGTGAGTTTGGAAAATGGTGGCTTGAGCTGCTTGCTTTGTATCGTCGTGAACTTCCGGCCGCTAAATTTATTTACCCCGGTCTTTCTCCTGGGCACAGCGTAACTGGGCAGAAAGTGGATCATATCCAATTTATTGAAGCCAGCCGTGATGCGGTTGAAGCTGCTGATGGGTTGGGGATTCATTTATACTGGTCAAACGTTTACCCGATGTCTAACGCTCTTGAAGTGTTGGATGATTATCAAATCAGGTTCCGCAATCGGCCGATATGGATTACCGAAGCGAGCCATAATAAGTCGGGCTTAAAAGCCAGCGAAAAAGCAAAGCAATATTTAGAATTCTGGAACAAACTACAAGACCGGCCGATGATAGAAGGAGTTACTTTTTTTGTAGCTTCTGCCAGCAACCCAACGTTTGGAGAGGAAGTTTGGGTTGGACGCGGAATCGGCCGATTAATCGGTTTTCGTTAACAATGCGGTGCAGGGGAATGACTGTAGGGTAGTAAAATTTGCCTGATAGTTAATCGGTCCCAAAGTATCTGTTTTCTCGATAGAAGAGTGTTTTTCGAGAGAATTTCCGTAAGATACAAGTGTTAAATTCTTTACACATTACCTGACATCTAAGCTTCACACCAAGGATGTAGAGACTAATAGCAACGACCTCCCTATAGACAGCATCGGAGCAGGAAACGTAAGTTATGTGGCTTACGTTTTTCTGCGTTTACCCCACGCTTTACTCCTATTGTTTTGGGAGGGAGTCCTTGGGATGGTACAATCAAAATCTGTATTAACAGTTTTTCTCAAAAAATTTCTTATTAGGGAACTCAAGTTAGGCGATTAAAACTTCTCAGCTGTACCCAAAAGAAGCGCGTAACTCCAGTTAGGTAATTCTATGTCTTCAAAAATTCTTGTCATAGATGATCATAAAGAGACGCTAGAGCTTATTACCCTTGTTTTGCAAAAACAGGGGTTTCGAGTGAAAAACGCACACTCGGGTCAAGAAGGGCTTGCGATTGCAAACCAGTTCATTCCAGACCTTATTCTGTTGGATGTGATGATGCCGGATATGGACGGGTTTACCGTTTGCCGTACTGTGCGCCAGACAGAAACAATTAGCGAAACGCCGATTATTCTGCTGACAGCTAAATCGCAGCCCAATGAAAAATGGGAAGGGTTTGAAGCCGGGGCGACCGATTACTTAATTAAGCCTACAAATGCTGAAGAGCTAAATCGGCGAGTTAGTGCGATTTTATCTAATAAGAAAAAGAATGAGAGCCCCGCAAAACCGGCCGGTGGTGGAGCCACCGTCATGACCATGTCACCGTTTGCACGTAGCCAAATGACGGTGTTTTTGGGAGCTTGTGGTGGATGCGGTACAACAACGACCGCCATCAATACCGCCTTTGCGCACGCTATAAACGAGCAAACCCTTCTGGCAGATTTAGACATGGTACAAGGTCATGTTGCCATGTACTTAAATCAAAAAATCTCAGGCAGCATAAATTCGTTGGCCGAAGGGATCCCTATGAATGTGGGGGGACAGCTATCTAATAACGTTACCCGTGTGTCACCCAATTTGTCTGTCTTGCTTGCCAAGCCAAACTTTGATTCACAAATGGCGGTGATGGGTGAAAAACATCTTCCGAATCTTGTAGAAGCGATGCATTCGAGAGGGGAGTCAACGATCATTGACGGCGGGAGTGGTATCCACGATGGGAATCGGTCTGTGATTGAGAGAGCTGATCAGATCGTGCTTTGTGTACGGCCGGACCGTGTTTCGCTCGCCAGCGCGCGTGAATTGGTGCCTGCGATAAACGCCACGATGCTGCCTACCTGCTTATTACATATTGTGATTGTTTCAATTGGCCCCAGCGCTAAGTTGCCTAAAGATAAAATTGAAGGATATTTGGGCGCAAATATTACCGCCACACTCCAAATTCCATTGGCTACTTTGGCAAAATCAGCTAACAATGGTCGCCCCATCATTTTGACAGAACCAGATGGGGAGACAACCAAACAATTTCGCAGCCTGGCAGAGACGGTTGCGAAACTTTAGCCGTCAATAACAAACGTAAATAGTAAATACATCAGACAGGGTCATTTAGACCGGCTCTATTTTAGGCTTGCTTTGAATAATCAATATGATGCTGACATTCTAAAGGCTGCAACGCTTTTGCAACAAAGCACAAGCGCCGTTGCTCTAACCGGTGCAGGCTTAAGCACCCCCTCTGGGATACCGGACTTCCGTTCGCCAGATTCCGGATTATGGGAAAAACATAACCCATTGGTTGTCGCCACCATCTCGGCCTTCCAGCGCAAACCTGAAGATTTTTATGATTGGATTCGGCCGCTGGTTAAAATAACGGCCGATGCAAAGCCCAATCCCGCCCACACCGCTTTGGTAACTTTAGAAAAGATGGGGCACTTAAGCGCCGTCATCACCCAAAACATTGACGGTTTGCACACAAAAGCGGGGTCAAACACTGTTTATGAAGTACACGGCCATTCACGCGAGGTTGAGTGTTTGTCCTGCGGTCGTGTGGATCCGGCCGACCGATTTATGGCAGCTTTGGTAGATACAGGTGCTCTCCCCAGATGCGTGGCGTGCCAGTCTGTTGTAAAACCTAAAGTGATTTTGTTTGGCGAACTGCTCCCCTTCGAGATCATGCAAAATGCTCAAGCAGCCACAGAACAGGCTGATGTGATGATTGTAGCTGGTTCATCGCTTGAAGTTGCCCCGGTGAGCGAACTACCGTGGATTGCAAAACGGAATCAAACGAAACTTATTGTCATTAATTACGATCCCACTCCGGCCGATTCTTTTGCAGATGTTATTATTCGAGATGATGTTGCTAAAGTTATCCCTGCAATTGTGTCAAAGATAACCGCGTTTCGAAAATAACTGGAAGCGGTGATTTATAAACAGTAACTTGATATTCCACAGCTCAATTTCTAAGGCTTGATCAAACCCCATGACCAAACAATCTAAGTCTAGTATTTACGATACCATCCAGATTTTGCCAGGGCTAAAGCCCCAGCATTTACAACGGCTGTTGTTGGTGAGCCGGTCGTTGGGCTCTACTTTAAATTTGAGCGAAATCTTGAAGATGGTGTTGGCCGCGGCCGCTGATTTAACAGAGTCGGAAGGGGCATCGATTATGCTTTTGGAGCCAAATGGAACGGAGCTCCGCTTTGTGGCATCCAGCAATTACTCTCCCGGGTTATACGATGTGCTGGTTCCGCTAGAAGGGAGTTTGGCGGGTTGGGTTGTTAGTCAAAATCGGCCGGTGATTATTGATGACGCTCCTAATGATGAGCGACACTATCGAGAAGCTGGTGAGAATTTGGGCGTTCACGTACAAACCTTAGTGGCTGTCCCTCTGCGTGACCGAGGGAATGTGATTGGGGTACTGGAAGCTTATAACAAGAAAAACAATCGGGTTTATTTACCGTATGATCAAGCGGTTAGCCAAGCCTTAGCCTCCCAAGCAGCTCTATCTATTACAAATTCAAGGTTGTTTACCCAGTCTGATGCAATATCTGAAACGATGCACGAGCTAAAAACCCCGCTGATGGCGATGACGGCTGCGACTGAAATGCTTGAGCTGGAAGGGCTGTCTGACGAGCAGCGGAGTCAATTGCTGACTACGCTTAAACGGGAGACACGCCGTTTAACACGCATGACTCAAGATTTCTTGACCTTGTCCCGTATTGAATCTGGCCGCTATCCGCTTGATTTGGTTGAGCTTTATCCGCTTGAACTGGTGCAGGCGGCCGTAGACACACTTGAGGCTCAGGCTGAACAAGCGGGTGTGACGATGACCCTCATCTCTGAAGCTGAAAAGGGGTCACCGATTATGGGTGATATCGGCCGTTTGCAGCAGGTATTGATCAATTTAATTAGCAATGCGATTAAGTTTAACAAGCCAAATGGGAAAGTGGCTGTGAAAGTGGAGTCACGTAGAAACGAAGTCTGGATATCTGTGATGGACACCGGCCGGGGGATTGCGCCAGAGGATATGGAGCATTTGTTTGAACGATTTTACCGGGTATCGCACCCAAACGAAGTGACCGAAGGGACGGGGTTAGGGCTTTCGATTGTCAAAAAGCTGGTGGAAGCACATGACGGCCGTTTAGAAATTGAGAGCCAACTGGGTAAGGGATCTGCCTTCCACTGCATCTTTCCATTGATTAACCAGTAAAATTTAGACACAATGGTTCTGGTTATAAATTTATAAAAACTACCCTGAGCAATTGTCTTTCAAGTAAAATTAAATGGTTATTTGGGGGAAATCGCTTTTAAAGAAACGTTATGAAAAAAGTTAAAGTATTAATTATCGGGTCCGGTCCAGCAGGATTGACCGCGGCTATGTATACTGGCCGGGCTATGCTCGAGCCTGTTGTTATTGTGGGTGACCAGCTAGGTGGCCAGATTGCGATGTCTAGCGAAGTTGAAAACTATCCAGGCTTTGATGAGGTGGTTTCTGGTCAAGTGCTGATCGATCACATGGTTAAGCAGGCTGAGAAATTTGGTGCGCAGCTGGTCTATGATCACGTAAAAAGCGTCGATACTTCAAACGGAACACCGTTTACCGTAGAAACCTATAAAGAAACCTACGAAGTAGATGTACTGATCGTTACTGTTGGTGCTTCTCCACGTAAGTTGGGTATACCGGGAGAAGAAAAGTTCTGGGGACGGGGTGTAAGCACCTGCGGGACCTGTGACGGATTTTTCTATCGTGACCGGCCGGTGGTTGTGATTGGTGGTGGGGACAGCGCCTTGGAAGAGGGGTTGTTTTTAACCAAATTTGCCAGCACCGTGACCGTTGTTCATCGCCGTGACTCACTGCGCGCAGGCCCTGTTTTGCAGAAACGCGCCTTTGCAAATGAAAAAATATCGTTTGTGTGGGACACCGTAGCTGAAGAAGTTCTGGGTGATGAAGAAGTAACAGGCGTGCGCTTGAAAAACAAAAAATCGGGTGAAGTGTCTGAAATGGACACGGATGGATTCTTCTTGTTTATCGGCCATATTCCCAACAGTGAAATCTTTGAAGGGCAGATCGAAATGGATGAGGAAGGATATTTCATCACTGATAGCCTAATGCGTACCAATGTAGAAGGGGTATTTGCGGCCGGTGAAATTCAAGACTCAGTCTATCGTCAAGTTGCGACTTCTGTAGGCCAAGGCACCGCAGCGGCTATGTCGGCCGAGCGCTGGCTGGCTGAGCACGAAGCATAAGCGGTAATCGGTTCCCTTCGGGCCGGTAGTCGGTAGGTCGGTGGCTTGATTTCACTGATCTACCGATTACTGGTCACTGATTACTGACTAACCGCCTGCATCAATTCGAGCCTTGCGACAATCTTCGAGCCCGATTTTCGCATTTTCTCCCCTAATTCCATCAGTTCCCATCTGATCAATCACAATATTAAATAATTCTTCGGCCGTAAACTTTTCATCAGCTGGTGCAATAAAACACCAATCTGGATTTTCGCGGTAATAAGCAAACGCCAAGTAGTTGTAGTAAAGCGATGTTGAATCTGTTAGGGGATTTTCTTCTGTGCGATTGGCTTCATAGGCTTGGACGGCCGTTTCTAAACTGGGGATAGCGAAAACATAGTTGAAGTTTTTGAAATACGCGGCACCCAAATGGGCATGGGCTCGAACTAAGCTGTCATCTAAAGCGACCGCTTTTTCAAGCGTCGCCTCTGCTTCTGGGTATTGCCCCGCTAAAAAGTACATCCAGCCCAATGCGTCATGCAGACCGGCATTGTTGGGTGTTTCTTCGATTTGGTCACGCAGGGTCACAATGGCCCGTTGCCGATTATCTGTATAAAAATAGCTGTATGCTACGGCTAAGGATGCGGCGAGATAGGCCGGTTCGATTTGACGAGCTGTTTCGTAGCTTTCGATGGCTCGATCGTAATATCCTTGAGTTTCAAGGACAACCCCACGATAAAAATGGACAATCTCGTTATTAGAATCAAGCGCAATGGCGAGGTCGATTAGCTCATTGGCCCGATTAAAATTGTCGCGGTCTTGCTGAATAAGTGCGCCAGCTTGCAAAGCATATGCTGGGGCCAAGTTTGGGTTTTTACCAATGGCCCGTTCGGCCGATTGAATCGCTCGTTCGTATTGGTTGAGCGCATCCTCTCGCTCACCAATTTCGGCCAGCCGCTCGCCATTTTGCAAATAGGCGGTTGCAACTGCCACCAGTACATCGGGGTCATCAGGTGCGATGAGGCTAACCTGCTCCGCAATGTTAAGCGCTTCAACCGCATCCCCTTCAATCGTGAGCAAGTTGATCAGCTCGATGTAGTAATTGGATGCGTCGGGATCAAGCTCAATCGCAAAGCGATACGCTTCAATCGCTTTTTCTGTATCGCCGTCACGGTTATATAGTTGGGCACTAAACGCAAAAGATTCGGCCGAACGTGTAGGTTCTGGAGTGACAGTTGGAATAATCACTTGCGCGATCTCTTCTGAATTGGTGACCATGACGCTTAGCCCTGCGCCGATTGCGACGAGCAGGATAATCATCAGGCAAGATGGTCCCCCCCGACGAGGGTAACGTGAAGGTGAACGATTAATAACCATAGGTTAAGTTTATCTCTATTTGTCCTTGAAATTTAGCTGCACAATAAAAGCCACTCATATGATGCCTAAATTCCCTAAAATTGACATCAACATTAAACTTTTTTAATCTCATTTTACAAACTTTTCGGCCGCGTAAGTCAATTACTTCATGGTAGATCGCATCTGCTACAATCAGATTAGATGACAGAAGAGAGCAAAACCGTACCCCAAGAGCGAAATGAGTGGCTGGCACAATTCGCCACAGAACGCCGCAGAGCATTGATCGACCAAGTGCTATCGATGCGAACGCGCCACTTTACCGTTGTGCTCGAAAATATTTTTCAGCCCCATAATGCCAGTGCCGTGTTACGTTCGTGCGATATTTTTGGTGTACAAGATGTGCACATCATCGAGGATGTGTACGAGTATACGGTAAACCCAGAGGTCGCGATGGGGGCCTCGCAGTGGCTGAGCATACATCGGTATGGGCAGCCAGAACCGCTGCCGTACCCGGGTATGCGTGGTACAAAGGCAGAAGCCGAAGCGCGTAAAGCGTTGCCCGGCAGCACTAAATCTTGCCTGACCCAGCTTAAAAAAGATGGATATACGGTGGTGGCAACCTCGTTACGGCCGGGGGCGGTGTCGCTGTATGATCTGCCAATCGACAAGCCACTGGCGCTCTGTTTTGGGACTGAAGAAACTGGGCTGAGTGAAGAAGCGCATGATGCGGCCGATCTGTTTATGACGATCCCGATGTTTGGCTTTACCCAAAGCTTTAACATCTCTGTGAGTGCAGCGCTGACATTACAAACGCTGACCCACGAACTGCGCAAAAGTGATGTGGATTGGCAGATCCCGGCCGAGCAAAAAGAAGAGATTTTGACCGATTGGTATATCCATTCCACTCGGCGGGGCAAAGCTTTGGCCCGGCAGTTTTATCGAGATCGAGAACTACCCATCCCCCTAAAGTTTGAAGAGCCTGAAGAAGAAAGAGTAGAGAGTAGAGAGTAGAGAGGGCACATACTTCCAATCCGCGGTGTTCGCCACTTGCACCTTGCAACCTGCATTTCCTCTCATAAACCTCGTATCTGTTTAAACCACGCTATAAAATTAAACAGATGCGATCAGGAGTAGGGAAAAAACTCAGTCTATCCCATTTAGCCTTAGCCCTAATTATTTTGGGCGGGAGCTGGCTACACACCTATCACTTAGACACTTTTAGCTTTTGGATAGACGAATCCCTGACGCCGATTCGAGCAACCAACTCACTGCGTGATCTGTTGACCAATGTGATTCAGGTTCAAGAGCTGGCGACGCAAGATACCCATCCACCTTTTTATTTTATTATTCTGAGCATAACCCAGCGCATGTTGGGGCAATCTGATTTTGCCTATCGTTTGCCGTCAGCCTTGTTTGCGATCATCACTATTCCGCTGATGTACCAAACGGCCAAGCGGATGTTTAGCGGCTCCGAAACGGCCGGGCTGGTGGCGGCGCTCCTGTTTGCGATTAGCCCACTCAGCATCTGGTATGCTCAAGAAGCCCGCATGTACACCCTGCTCAATTTAGAAGGGATACTGCTCTTGTATATTTTGTATCGGGCATGGGACGACATTGAACAGGCCGGTCCGGCCGCCAAACAACAAACGATTATGCGTTGGCTTGTGCCTTATGGGCTTGTGGCGCTGTCTACAGTGCTAACCCATGTGGTTGGGGCATTTTTTGTGCTGGGTCAAAGTTTAATTTGGGGATACTTGATTTGGCGCCATGTGGCATATGGAAAGTGGATCGTTATCGGCAGCGTCTTGGCCGGTTTAGTTGCCATCCCGTTTGCGCCACAGCTATTGCCCCGGTTGTTTTCTGGTGCAGAAAAGGGGTTTTATCAGGTCCCGATCCCAGATATCTTGCGAGATTTGGTGCGTGGCTACGGTCTTGGATTTACCCCCACAGACATCTATCAGCTGATGCAAGCCTTGTGGGTTGGCTTTTTGGTGCTGCTGCTACTTGGCTCTGCGATTCTGATTCGCCAAAGCAGATGGCGCTTGCTCGTTCTGCTTCTCATTTCGCTTTTGTCACCCGCTTTGTTTATGGGAGGGGTGTCTGCCACGCTTAAACCGATCTATACCGGCATTCGGCACATTATGATCGGCCACACGCCGTTTGTGCTGTTGGTTACGCTAGCCATTGTGCAGGGGGGATGGCTATTAACCGGCCGTAACGGAGATCGTCAAAAGAGCCGGTCAACTTTAGTTTTGATTGGCGTTTTATTGTCACTTGTCCCGTTGGTGGGTGCGTTCACATCGATCATGACCCTGTTTAACAATCCGGCCGTGGCCAAAGATAACGTGCGGGATTTGGTGACTTACATCGAGAGCCGGGCGGGGACCAACGATGTGGTCGTGTACAACGATCCGATTTTGATGCTGACCCACAAACATTATGCGACCCGTTCTGATGACGAGCTGCATGTGACCGCCTTGCCCGTTTATCCTCACGCTGTCTCAGACAGAACGGCCGGTATTTTAAGTGAGTTTCGGGGTGTGCATGACCGCATTTGGTATGTACCTTCTCCCCCCAATGACGGCCGGGACGACGGGTTTTTTGTGGCAGAATGGCTAGAAGAAAATGCCATTTTGATCGATGAAGCATCGTACACAAGCAAAGCGACCCTGCTTAAATCAGAAGCGTATCAGACCAAGGCGGCGCAAGAAGCGCCGGTAAAGCAGTTACCCGAACCGTTGATTTTCTCTGATGGGGGTGAGCTGGCACTTGCGCTGACAAACGCCCAAGTGTCGAGTTTGGGGCCGGAACGGATTTGGTTTGATACAAGCTGGGTCGGGGCAACACCTGTCAGTGATTTGTCGGCCGCCATTTCACTGATTGGCCCATTGGGTTGGCAATGGATGGCGTTTGAGCAGCCGCTGTTCACCGTGGATGACGATTTTGAATGGAACCCTGAAACACAAAACTTAATTCAGCTAGATATTCCACGGCCGCAGGGGCTGACGCCGGGGGAATACCAATGGCAGATTAGCTTAAACCGTGCGGGTGATGTGGGGGAATCCCAACAGTTTGGCGATGTACTTTTGGTAGAAGCGTTTGAAATCCCACCATCTTTTCTTTCAGAATCAGGACAACATCCTACAGAGATTGTTGAGTTTGATAATGGGGTTTCGTTGAGTGGGTTTGAACTGAATGACACATCGATCCGGCCGGGCCACTTTTTGTCAACGCAGTTTATGCTTTCGTCTGAAACAGAAATCGACAGTTCCGATTTGAGCCTGCGCATTCAAATCTTTTCGCCACAAAATGAGCTGGTGTTTGACGAGATCAAACAACCGGCCGAGCAAACGGGACCAAGCTGGCTGGCTGACACCCTTTATCGGGGACATGCGGAATTTTTGTTTCCGGCCGATGCTGCGCCGGGTGTGTACGAGATCCGCTGGCAACTGCTGGATGGGGAAGAGGTTATACCGGGCCGACGTGGCTTTTGGCCGTTTAGCAGTGCGTGGCCTTCGCTGGGCGAGATTGAGGTCAAAGCGTGGCCGTTGCTGACACAACCACCAGAGGTTCAAACACGGGTCGATGCAACCTTTGACCCTGTAGCCGAGCTGTACGGCGCCAATATTATCCGGTCTGGGGATTCGCTTACGGTTGAAAAGGTCTGGTACGTCGAGACTGCTCCCGCCCAAATGTATTTGTCATACGTGCATGTCGTTGATGCGGCAACGGGCGATATTGTGACCCAGCAGGATTGGATTCCAAACCAAGGGTTGCGCCCCACAACCGGCTGGCGCGCGGGTGAATATCTGGTCGATACCCATGTGCTCGATTTGGCCGGATTGCCCCCCGGCCGCTACTTGATCAACACCGGTCTGTTTGAACCAGGCAGTTTTGTGCGGCCGACTGTGACCCAGAATGGGGTTAACGTGCCAGAACAACAGGTTACGATTGGAGAGCTTGAGCTAAAATAAGCTGATGACCCGACAAATGCCATCACCCAAAACAGTGTTTACCGGTATTTGCGCCCTGTATTTTGTGCTGGCGTTGGTCTACAGTTGGGCAACCCCTCCGTTTGAATCATCAGATGAGTACAAGCATTATCCGGTTGTACAGTACATTCAACAGGCGGGTGAGTTGGTGGTGCTTGACCCTGACAACGAAGGGAAATGGAAACAAGAAGGGGCTCAGCCGCCGCTGTATTATTTGATGATGGCGGCCGCCACAAGCTGGATTGATACCAGCGATTTGGCCGAGGTACACCGAGAAAACCGACACGCCTTTATCGGCAATGCGGCCCAAATCAAAAACAAAAACTTAGTCTTTCACGATCCGCAGGCGGAACGCTTTCCGTGGGAAGGGTCGATTTTAGCCGTGTATGTGATCCGTGTTTTGTCTATCGGATTGGGCGTTGGCACGTTGTGGTTTGGCTGGCAAACGGCCCAACTGTTTTTTGAGCCCAACACCGCTTTGGCCGTCGTCGCTTTAACCGCTTTTAACCCGATGTTTCTGTTTATCAGCGCGGCGGTGAACAATGATTCACTGTCTGTGATGCTGGGGGCGGCCGGGCTGTTTGTGTTGGTTAAGCTGTGGCAGGCTCAATCGGCCCAATTTCGCAGGATGAATCCTGCGCCTGAGGCAAGAAGCCTGTTTAAACAGGCTTGGGTCAGCTGGGTGATAATGGGGATGATTTGCGGATTGGCTATGCTAACAAAACTCAGTTTAGCCACACTGCTTTTATTGGCCGGATGGGTGACTGTCAGAGGCATGTTTTTGGCATGGGGTAACCCATCTGCCCAAATAAGTTGGGTAAAGCAGGCGGCCCAAGGTTTGTTAACGTTGGGTATTGCGTTGGCGCTGGTTGGCCCGTGGCTGTTGCGCAATTGGCGCTTATACGGTGATCTGACCGGCCTGGCGCCGTTTATTGCGGTGCAGGGGACCAGGCAGGACCCAACTCTGTTTGGGGTCGATTGGATCGCTGAGTTTGGTACGTTCTTTCGTTCGTATTGGGGGCTGTTTGGCGGGGTCAACGTGTTTGCCCCCCAGTGGTTTTATACTGTTTGCAATCTGCTCATGGTGCTTGGGTTGGTGGGATTGGTTGTTGCCTTTTTGCCCTCACGACGGGAGAGGGACGGTTGGAATCTGCCGGTGCTTGTGGTGCTGATCACCATGATTTTGCTCATTAACTGGACGATCATTTCTCCGGCGTTTCAGGGGCGTTTGCTGTTCCCCGCTTTGATTGGAGTAAATGTGCTGTGGGTTAAGGGGTTGCAGGTGGCAGGTGGCAAGTGGCAGGTGGCACAGTTTCCGCTCTTTCCGTTTCTTACTACGCTTTTCTTTTTGGGGATGGCCATCGTCATCCCGTTTACCCATATCGCTCCGGCCTATGCGTACCCAGAGCCGGTGACGGTTCCGGCCGAGGCTGAGTTTGGCCCGATAACCTACACAGACACAAACGGGGAGTCGTTATCTCTTGTGGGTGTTGCGCTTGAGCCGGGGCAAACGGCCGTACCGAATGATCAAACTGGGATCGCTGTGACCCTGTATTGGACAACGGAAACGGGTGTGACCACAGATTACGTGACGGCCGTCCACACGCTCGGCCGTGAGCTTGAATCAGTTGGGCAGATTGACCGCCATCCTGGCTGGGGGATGTGGCCACCCACCCGCTGGGAGCCGGGTGAGATTTATGCGGACCCGTACCATGTGTGGGTCAACCCCGGTAGTGAAGATCCAGCTTTGTTGCGGATCAAGGTGAGCGTGTCTGACACATCTGGGCCGGAGCATCGTAACCTGACAGCAACAAGCGCGGCCGGTGATGTGATCGATTTGGTGTTGGTGGGTGAGGCGAAGTTGGCCCAAACACTAAACGGCGATGAAGTGCCAAGCCCCTTCAAAGTGGATCCTGTAAGCCATGATTTTGCAGACTTTGTGACGCTTAGAACCTCTGCTAATTTACCGTTTGGACTGCCGGGGGAACCGTATTTGCTGTGGCTGGAGTGGCGGGCAAACGGGACGCCACGCACAGATTACACGGTGTTTGTACAAGTTTTAAACGCGGATGGGGAGTTGATCGCCAGTGGCGATGCGCCCCCTCTGAACGGAGATTATCCAACCCGATTGTGGGAAGCTGGGGAGCAGATCTGGGACCGGAAAGAGTTCGTGATTCCGAAGGATACCCCGGCCGGGAATTACCGGCTGTTGGTTGGTTTGTACGATCCGATTACAGGGGCACGGATGCAGTTGCTCGAAGGCGGAGATTTTGTCGAAATGCCACTGGCTATTCGATGATAAACGATTTGTATTTCAGACCAGTCAGGTTTCCAAAACCTGACTGGTCTTTGAATGATTGAGCTGAGCCTAAACCTGAATCGCGTAGTCGGGCGATACGATGAAGAGGTAAACGGCCAATTTCACAATATCCTCCGGTTCGTTTTGCCAAGATTCCTGCATGCCAACCAGTGCCGTTTTGATGATCTCACGCATCCCGGCCGACAGCGTGCCGTATGTCAGCAACAGATCAAGATGATCGATTAACCCATCGATGTCGTTGGCCAGCGCGAGTTCGGTGCTCCAGTCGGGCAACGGCCGGTCCACAGTGTAACTTACCCCATGGATCGGATAATCAGGATTCGGGAGACCCATGTTGCCGTTCCACTCAAACTCTTGATAAACCACATTCATCAAAGAGATGGCGGTGTAGCTGTCGAGGATTTGGAACTCAGGGCCGGTTAACCCAGCATTGCTTAAGGGGCCAGGCGGCCGGTAATCGGGTGAGAAAAAGTTGAAGACGCTGGGAGCGCTAAACATGTATTGCCGCAGTTGTTCTTCTAGGAACCCGCCACCATCCCAATATTTTTCTTGCGGATTTGAGTAGTTAAAGGCTCTAAAAAGATGGGTGTAGCGGAAAAAGGGTTCGCGTAATTTGCCCGATTGGGTGTCATTAATGTAGCTGCTGTTGCGGGCCTCATCATCTAGCAAAATGGCACGGATAATCGCCTGCAAGTCACCTCGCACGCCGCTACCGTTGTTGTTGAACACGGCCGTAATGCGTGCGATATATGCGGGGGATGGGTTCGATTTAACGAGCCGTTGGATAAGTTGGCGGCCGATAAACGGCCCCACGTTTTGATGATTAAACAGATGATCAAGCGCTTCGTTGATATCGTCGAGGGCTGATTGACCCTCTTGAACGACGTATCCATTGAGCAACGTTTTGGGGCCGGGCTCATGTTCTTCTTCGTAGATTTTCATCGGCCGGGCTGAGGTGTAGGCGTTAAGCCACGATGACTCTAAGTTGAAATCATAGTCGATGGTTGGGTCACCGGTGTGATCATAAGAGATGCCGGTGAAAATTTTAGCAAATTCAGTAATTTGGCCGTTGTCGTAGGTGGGGATCGGTTCACCGTTTCCGTCTAACTGCAAAGAGCCATCATCGTTAAGCATGAACAGGCCGATGGTGAAAAGCTGCATGATTTCGCGGGCATAGTTTTCGTCAGGAAAACGGGCTGCACCAAGATCGGTTTTACGATTGCCCGCATGGCTCAAAAATGTCCCCATGACCGGGTGCATGGTGACTTCAAACAGCAGGTCACGGAAGCTGCCAAAGGCGTTGCGCAACAGCAGGTCGTACCAATCCCCGACGCCGTTGCCAAAGCTATACAATTCCGTATGTTCGGTTGAGATTACAAAGATTTCGCCCAAGGCCAGAGCCACCCGTTGTCGGAGCAGATCGTCTCCTTTCATGACGGCGTCCCACAGCGCATAGCGAAAAACTGAGCGGTCGGGGGATGATGTGGCGATTTCTTCAACAGGGAAGATGTTGTAGATGGCGTTGAGAATTTGGCTTTGGGGGGTGTTGAGTTGTTGGTCGAGCCACGCTTCGATGCCTGAGTTGGCAACTGACTGGATGAGGGCCATGTCTGCCCCTAATGTGGCTTGGGCCAAAAAGCGACACGCTTCTTGCTCGGCCGTGAGGTTGGCCGCTCGACGCCCTTTGGTTTGTTTGAGTGACTTTGAATCAAAAGCGGCCGGTTTTGCGATCCGGCGGAATAGTTCTCGGCGATTAACAGTCGTTGTCATGGGTAACTTTCTCCTTTAATCGAACAGAATCAGCCTTGGAAAGACCAATCCATTAAAAAATTAAAGCTGGAAACACGATTTGGAAGATTAACTACGTCACAATTTTGATGTTTACAGTTTATGTTTTCGGTTGCATGTTGGGAACGGTTTTGGGATAAACGGTGTGCTGTAGGCAACAAGCGGTAAACTGCGGTAGCTACTCGGTAGGCAGATATAGGCTGGATTTTATTAGAAAATAACTAGCATCTGAATGACTGTACTAGATTAAATGGTTAGTCCACGGTTTTATTAATTTACCTTGGTTGGAAGCTCGTTTACACTCGCGTTGAAGGGCCAAATCAAGTTGTTTTAACAACGAAGTAGAGTCTGTTTCTCGGCTGGTTGACTAACCATCGAATTGAACTAATTTTGGGTAAAATGGCATCGAGTAGCACTTGGCAGTCTGCTCAAAGGGATTGAGTAAATTGAAAGCTAGCCTTAATTTTAGTTTAATTTGTTATTTGAGACTAATTTAGATTAGTTGACTTCTGTGACAGAAAGTTCGTAATTCCCATTGCCCTTGATTGATCTTATGTAGATGAAATATATGCCTTGACCAAGTGAGTGTTCTATCTCTTTAATAGTCTCATTTTGGTTTAAATCAGGTTCGATTAGTTTCTGTTCTTCATCAAATATCGCCATAGCAAAATTTGTTGAGCTTTGACCAGAGACGTTTTCTTGCATAAATTTTAGTCGCTTTGGTGAGGTTAAATTTAACCAATAAATGTCGTTTTCATCTCCCCCTGAGCCGACTTCCTCAATATATCCTTGAATCAGACTGCCATCAATGCAAATAGAGTCAAGCATAAGTGCATCAACGTGCTTATCATTAGTTGGTTCTATGTCTTGAGCTAAGCATGGAGTAGGAGTAGGAGTGGGAGGCTGCGGTAATTTTGCAACAGATGGAAGAAAGGCTTTAATTGTGTAACTAGGCGTGTCAAGGGTTAAATTTTGGGGAAACAAGATGAGAGTGCCATCATCACTTTTCATTTGACTTGAATTTATATCTCCAATAACTCCATGCAGTGTGATTTCAGAGTTGCTACTTTGAGTCCCGCTACTAACAAATTTCCCAGAAAAACGAGCGATAATACTTGTCTCACTTTGGGTAATCTTCGCAACTGCCGAAAAAGCTAGAAGCACGAAAAATAATATTAAACAATGTTTATAGGTCATTTCGAATCTCTTACTTAGGTAAAACGTACTAAACCTTAATTTTCGAGACCAGTAACTTGCCAAGACACTTTTTGTGCTGCGTTTCCCCCACTGATGGTAAATGAGGAACCTTCGATTTCTTGTGAAATATAAAGCTGAGAAAAGGAGCCAATTGGTGTTAGCTGGTAAGAAAACTCACTAAAAGCCGTTGTAAATACATCAGGTAAAGAAATAGTGGCTTCCCCGCTTGAATTTAGCTCAACGTTTCCTGATTGTATTGTATCTGTTGATAACAATGAACTAGCTGGGGTGCAGTCAGCAGGGTCGAAACCATTCAAACCGGTACAAATACTTCCCAAGACCACTATATCACCATCAAATCTGCCAGCTGCTTTCATCTCCTCTTCATGATTGTCAATGTGAATACCGTAAAATTGTGCCCGGGAGACAAAAACACCCGTTGAGGATTGGTCAACTTGAAGACCATTTTCAACAACATTTCCAACCCAAACCCCGCTTTCACCTGCGGTTTCAATTCTAATCGCATCATCTCCGGCACCAATAATTCGTAAGCCTGAGCTTCTGCTTGCTGAGGAAGTATTCTCCAACGTAAGTACCCCTGTTCCTGAGTGGCTACCGGTCCATGTCTGTCCATTGCCGAGGTCTGATGGGACATTTGTTATTCCATTCCAGTCTACACTTCCGGCTTGAATCGCAAATGGGACCGACGTGATTTTTTGACGAGGCTTCATCTCTTCACTGTTGATTGTTACCTGCAGGTAAAGAACATCTGTATCCCATACGCTGCTATCAAATGTAAGTTCAACTGAAAATAAACCGCCGTTGACTGCTACAGAACTTTCAGGCAAGGAGGCAATTGCAGTTCCTCCGTCGAGGCTATTATAAAGTGCGAAAGCCATCGAATAAGTTCCGCTTGCAGGGGTGCCGTTCTCTGCGATATATCCTTGATAGGTAATATTTGTTGGTGCAGACTCAATTTTTATATTTTCTTGTGCGTAAATTGTTGAAGGTGACTCCTGTTGAAGTCTATTCCCAAGAAAAAAAATGCTCAAAAGCACAAGAAATAAACATAAACTTGCCACATTTCTTTTTGTATTTGCCATCCCTTACTCCTCTTATCGTTGTTAGCAGTTGCAAATATTAGATTTGATTTTGCGGTTTCAGTAAAAATAGGTAGTAGCCTAAGGTGCTATGTCAATTCTCTCTGAAATTTTAAGTCAATCAGCAAAAAATTGAAACATTAACACTATCTGAATTTACTGGGCTTCGAGGATTTTGGAAATTCAATGATTTAAGTCTTTACCTCAATGTTACATTACGACCACAACGAAGCTGAGATTTAATGTTTTGCCGAGAATTACCACTCAACTTGATTGTCTTAAAATTACGAGTTTATTCAATTCGAGCCATCTTCACGGTAGTTTCACAAAATGAGGGAGATGAGCTAAAATTCAAAAATCTAACAGCCTTTATGTAAATGAGACTGACTACACCGCATGGCACTTCCCGATCGTATAAAACTCCAAAAATTTATTACAGATAATTTTAATGACAGCGAGTTGGTTAATCTTTGTATTGAATACTTTCCTGAATCTTCAGAGAGATTAGCAAAAACCGCCATCAAAACCGAAAAGATTTCAGAATTAATAAAATATAGCGAGGAAAATAAGAAATATCGAGACTTGGTGGAAGCTGTAGATAAAGAACGAACAGGTTTGTTCGGGGATGAGCCAGGGAAAATTAAAGCGCCTTCTCAAAATCTTGTTTACCCTTCAAGGTTCATAAAGCGGAACCCTAATCAAGTCTTTCTGAGTCACTCAACAGAAGACAGTGAGTTTGCGAACCTAGTGGCCAATAAACTAATGGAAAAGGGTGTGCGTGTTTGGATTGCTCCTGACAGTATTAGAGTCGGTGAGGGGTGGGTTTCTGCGATTCAGCGGGGCCTTAATGAGAGTGGGGTATTCATTTTGCTGGTTTCACCTGCTGCTGTAGAGTCTGGTTGGGTAGAGTTTGAAACTAATGCGGCAATTGGTTTTGAACGTTCTGGAATCATGAAATTAGTGCCCATAATTTATAAACAAGCAAATATGCCCGCGTTCTGGGGAGTCTATCAATCCATCCAGTTCAAATCTATTAATACGCAAAACCTAAATAAATTATTTCGTGCCTTAAATCTAAAAGAAATCACGCCAGAAGAATTTGAAGCGATTTATGAAGCTGCGAAGAAAGCTTGGGAATCTGGTGATAAGGTAGAGGCAAAAAGGCTGTTTATGCAGATCGTAAATAGCGATGAAGGTGGAGTTTGGGCGAATCAAGCCATAAAAGATATTAAAAGTATTGATCGGGAAATTGAACGTAATAGATTTTTTTTAGTTACACTATTCTTAATGATTGTTGGGTTTGTAGCTTTTAACTTTATAAAAGAACCAGTTCCTGATGTATTAGGTTCTTCCCCGATAGAGATTGTTGAACCCGCAGTCACTGAGACGGCAACAGCAACAAAAACTGAGACGCCAACGGCAACAGCAACAGCGACTGAGATGCCAACAGCAACAGCGACTGAGATGCCAACGGCAACAGCGACTGAGACGCCAACGCCAACAGCGACAGCGACAGCGACTGAGACGCCAACGGCAACAGCGACAGTGACTGAGACGCCAACTTCTACAAACACATTTATTCCCCCAACTCCAACACCACCAGACCCACATGATTTAGACTTGGATGGCGTTTTGCATAATCCTTCTAATGGTCAATATGATCTATGCCAGGATGCAAAAGGAGACGCTGCCAATTGTGGATGCCCAAGTGATCAAGTACCGGCTGAATGTGGCCCCGCACCTACCCGTGTCACATTGCCTTGATCTATTTCTAAAGCTACATGTTTTCCATTATTAATTAAGTATGGAGACTTAAAATAATCGGTTATCCGTTATAATTGGCCTATGTTAAACGGCACCGATCAAATCAGCGGCTCTGTCGAGCGTATTACCTACTACAATGCCGAAAATGGGTATTCGGTGATTCGTATCAACCCTGATAAAAAAGGGATGCTGCCGTTTAAATATGCGAGCGGTAAAGATGCTCTGATTACGGTGGTGGGGAACTTGCCCGAGGTGCAGCCGGGGGAATGGCTAAAACTGACCGGCAAATGGCTCAATCACCCCAAACACGGCCGCCAATTTACGGCCGAGAAATGCCAACAAACGTTGCCCGCCAATGTAGAAGGGATTAAGCGCTATTTAGGATCTGGCATGATTCGTGGGGTGGGCAAAGTGATGGCCGGCCGCATTGTTGATATGTTTGGCGAAGAGACGTTGGACGTGATTGAACAGCATCCTGAAAAATTAGCCAGCGTGATTGGCATTGGCAAAAAACGGGTGGTTGGCATTCAAAAAGCATGGGATGAACAGCGGTCGATTAAAGAGGTGATGATCTTTTTGCAGTCGCACGGGGTGACGACCGGGCTAGCAACCAAAATCTACAAAAAATATGGGGATGATGCCTTGCAGGTGGTGCAGCAAACGCCGTACAAAATGGTAGCGGACATTCACGGGATCGGCTTTAAATCGGCCGATAAGATCGCCCAAGCCTTGGGGTTAAAAGTTGACGACCCCGGCCGGATCGAAGCGGGGATCGCCTACACGCTCAACACCATGTCGCAACAGGGGCATGTGTACGTGCCGCAGTCGGAGCTGGAGCCGAAAGCGAGCGAAATTTTGGGGATCGCTGAAGAAAAGGTGACCTACATTATCGAGACGCTGGAAGGGGACGAGCTGATCAAGCGGGAAGAGCTAACCGGTGACAAAGACAAACTGGGCAAGGTGGGATTGGAGGTGGCCGAGCCGGAAACGGCCGTCTATTTGACCCCGCTCTACTATTCCGAAGTCGGTGTTACCAATCGGATCAAGACGTTGATGAACCACCCGACCTCGCGGGTGCGGGCTGGCTTTTCACGCAGCGCACCGTCTGTGAATAGCCCCGGCTCGATTCTGAGCCAAGAGCAACAGCGGGCGGTGGCGGTTGCGCTCGAAAACAAGGTGGCGGTGCTGACCGGCGGGCCGGGGACGGGTAAAACCACCACGCTCCGGGCGGTGCTGGATGGGT
>JAHDEN010000042.1 GCA_020628815.1 Chloroflexota bacterium
GGGGTGTTTGTCGGCCGAGGGGTTGGGGTTGGAAACGCTTCAGTTGGTTCAGCGTTTGGATCCTCGGTGGGGGCTGGCTCTGTTGGCGCTGCATTTGGATCTGGGATCGGGGTGATCGAGGGGGTCGGTTCAACCGTGGGTTCCTGGGTTGGAATCGGGGTTGGTAAACCGCCATCATAGAAAGAATACTGCTCACCGATGGCTGCATCAATATCGGCCGCACTGACGGAAATTCCCCGACTTTCAGCTTCCTGACGTACCAGTTCGGTCGAAATCATCCCTTCAAGGACTCCTTCACCCAACTGCTCATGACCAAATCCGAGCACGCTAATTTGCTGACCAAAGAACTGCTGAATGGTGCGCAAGGTGTTTTGACGCGCATCCTCCTGATCTTCCGCTTCTGCATCGTGGAACAACTCGTAGTTTTCTTCGATGGTAGTGATCCGCTGAGCCCGCTGGAAACGAACCTGATCTTGCCAGTCGGCCATCTGAATTTCTGTGCCATTTACAACGGCAACCGCTTGTCGTGGGACAAAAACAAATTCGATGATTGCACCAATGATGACGATTACAAGAATCAGACCAAGAATCGCTGCGCCAATAATGCGCATGGTGCGCAGCTGCTGCTCTTGCTGTTTTGCAAAACGCTGCTCACGTCGCTCTTGACGCGTTGTTGTTGGCCGATCTGAATTATCTCTTTTTGCCATGGCTTAAATTTCCCTTGGATAAATCAAAAAATAAATAATGTTGATTTAGAGGCTTCCCCAGAAAGCTATACCCTAATTATTTCATCCGTTTTTAGGCTGAAATATGAAACCGGGAGAAATGAATTCATTTCTCCCGGTGGGGTACATATATTTGTCTGAAAATATTAATCTTGTACGAATGCGATCAGCGCCAAGTGACGTGCACGTTTAATTTCACGTGCTAACAAGCGCTGGTGTTTCGCGCACAAACCGTTTAGGCGCATCGGCTTAATACGGCCGTGTGAGGTGATGTACTGGCGCAATGATTCTGGGTTTTTGTAGTTAAACTTGATCGTTTTTGCGCAGCGTTTAACACGTTGCACACGTTGGAAACGACGACGATTGCCACCACTGTGTCCACCGGGACGGCCGCGGCCACCGCTGCCACCGCTGCCACCACCACTTTGGTTACGATTACGATTGTTGAAATTATTCGGCCGGTTCATTTTTAGCAATCTCCTTTTTTACAAACAGATACCGCAAGATGCTTTCGTCATATTGCATTTCCCGTTCGATTTCACGGATTTTTGTACCATCGAGTTTGGCTTCAAAATGCAGATAGTGTGCATCTTTGTTCCGTTTGATCTCGTATGCAAGCTGACGCTTGCCCCAGGCGTGATACACAGGTTTGGCGTCTTCGCCTTCTCCGTGTGTCAACGTAGCGGTTAAGTCTTCTACATATTTCGCAACAGCGTCGTTGTCCTGATTAGGCTCAATCAACACGGTCACTTCATATTCACGAATTTGTGACATTGATTACTCCTTTCCTTGGATCGCCTGAGTAATCTCAGACCTTAGCACCTGAGTGCGCCGTGGCCGACGGTCAGGGGCGGAAGGAAAATTAAGTGGATTTAAAGTCATCCCCATCAAGTATGTGGATGCGACTCGTAATTCTAATCAATCAACACCCTGAATTCAACTATTGTAAAGTTTCAGATATTGATTTAATCCATTCATTCAGACTGAACTTTTAAAACTGGTAATATTGCCAATTATGCCATTACTTACTTGCGATAAATTTGAAATTTCATGGACGAGCAACCGGGTTAAAAGCAAGCTTGCCATGATCCTTGTTCACGGAGCAGGCGGCCGCCATATCGATTGGCCTAAAGAATTGCGCCACAATCGACTGGTTAAAACACTTTCGGTCGATCTGCCCGGCCACTTTAAGCTCCAGGGCGATCCGTGCCAAACGATTGAGGAGATGGCCGATGTCATCACATGTTTGGTTGAAGATCAAAAATTGGAAAAGGTTGTGGTTGTGGGCCACTCAATGGGTGGGCTGATCGCTCAAGAAATCGGTGTTCGGCAGCCAGCTTGGCTAGACAGTCTAATTTTGCTGGGCACTGCACCGGTTATGCCGGTTCATCCCATCATTTTGGATAATATTTACACAGATTTAGACAAGACGGCCGACTTTATCACCAAATACGCTTGGTCTGGCAAGGGGTACGGGGTTGTAACCGGTGCTGTGCGCAAGGCTGTGATGGAAAATCGGCCGGAAACGCTGCATGCTGACTTTAGCGCTTGTAGTCAATACGACGTGCGTGAACGGTTATCTGAAATTCAAGCAGAGACGTTGGTGATTGGCGGGCAACGGGACAAATTTACACCGCTCAAACAAAGCGAATTTATCGTTGAGCAGGTTCCCAATGCGAAGCTGCAAGTGATGAAAGCGGCAGGTCATTATATGGCGCAAGAACAACCCTTACAGCTTACAAGGATCATGATCCCTTATTTGAAAAAACGGCTGTAGGCACCAGATTTTTAAACTAATCGGGTTAAAAACGATTTCAAATTTTCAATCGCTTGCCCTCGATGGCTAATGGGATGTTTCTCTTCCGGCCGTAGCTGTGCCATTGTTTTCCCCCCTTGTCCATCAGGAATGAAGATCGGGTCATACCCAAAGCCAAAACTCCCTTGTGGAGCTAGGGCAATCTGGCCAGGGCAGACACCTTCGGCCGTTTGAATCACATCCCCGTTGCTATCTGCAACGGCAATAACGCACCGAAATCGAGCTGTGCGCTCCGGCTGTGGCACAGACTCTAAGTTTTTTAACAAGAACAAATATCGCTCTTCATGGGTCATTTCTGGTGATCCATAGCGAGCTGTGTAGAGACCCGGGGCACCGCCCAACGCGTCCACCTCTAAACCTGAATCGTCAGCCAGAGTAATATGGCCAGCTAATTTGGCCCACTGAGTGGCTTTTAAAATCGCATTTTCGGTAAATGTGCTTCCGGTTTCCTCAACGTCTAAATCATGGCCCGTATCTTTTTGGCCCAACCATTCAACTTTTAAATCTGTTAATAAGTCGGCAAACTCTTTTACTTTTCCCGGGTTTCCCGTTGCAACTAGAAGCTGTTTCATTTCTTGATAAATCCTTTAGAACCTGTATAACCAAATGCAAACTTGTGTGCTTTAACGCGCATTTTGCAGCAACACAGAGCCTTTTAATCTTTTATTTGCACGAGTGAGTTAATTCGTTATTTAAAACTCGTGTCATGCTCGTCATAATCTGGACACTGTCAGATCACTTTGTCACAATTATGCGGCCGTTCAACAAAGAAGTCCATGAAAAAATATCTGTTCATACTCACGTTTATTACCATATTTTTCCTGAGCGTAGCCTGCGCCAGTCAATCGGTAGAGGAGCAACCGGCCGACGAGATTGCTCCGGTTGAAAGTCAGCCCAACGCACAGGTTACTTTAAGCGAGACAAACAGCGCACCTAATCAGCAAATTGTTGTGCAGGGTCAAGGATTTCCGCCAAACGAAGTGGTGGTGATCTACTATGCTGAAAGCGAGACAAATTTGGGGCCAGCCGTTGCCCAGACAATCAGCAGCCCTATGGGGGATTTTCAGCTTGAGCTGTTAACCCCTACATCGTGGCCCGGAGCTGATTTGCGCGGTGAGACTCGCCTGCGTATCGTGGCTGAAACGGCTCAGACCCCTGTAATGGCCTCTGCACCGATCACGATTGAATATGATGGGGCGATTATCCGTTTTGAGAACACAGCGGCCGGTTATGCGATCGAAATCCCAGATGGATGGGGAGCAACCGATGACCAGATGACCCCATTGGGAACTGTGATTTTGCTGGGCCCTGAACCGATTTATCCCGGTAGTCCGAGTAACAGCACCATTATTACGGTGGATGTGAACCAGCTAGACGAGTTGGGAGCGGCGCAGTCGTTGCTATGTGGTAGCCCCGGTTGTACAGATGAGGTTGTATTTAATCTGACGACCGTGAACGGCCGAGAGGCAAAGAGTGTCATCATCGGCACAGAAAACACCCCAGATCTTGAGTGGTTTTTTGTGACCCATGAGGATCAGCTCACCTATTTTTCAATCCATGATCCCTTAACTTTGGAAACCATCGATGCTTTGGTGCAATCGTTTACCTTGATCGAAAAAGTTGCGGAAACGGCCCAAGACGGTAATCAAGAAGTCGAAGTTGTGATGAGTGAGGTCGATGTTGCAGATGCTCCTGAAGCGGCTGAGGTTGCTGAAACTGCGGAAGTTGAAGAGCCAACCAGCACTCCCATCTTGATCCCAACAGATACCCCTGTGCCAACTGAAACACCTACCCCCAGCCCTACCCCATTGCTTCAGCCAACCAATACGCCCGTTGTTTCTCCCACACCAACCGTCGAGCCTACGGCTACGGTTGATCTAGATCTTGCGGATCCTGCGTCTATTGGACCGTTGCAAACGGTGCTAGATTTGCTCACCATTTTGTCAGTGCGGGCTCAGGATCGGGATACATTACTGTACTTTTCTGAATTGGCTCGGGAAGAGCTAAATAATCCCAATGACATTCAAGATTATCTGCAGCTAAGCCGCACCCCTTTTGCATTTCAAGTTGAGCGCATTCAAGGGGTAGCGCCGCCGGTTGTACGGGCTACTGTGCAGTTCTTTGTCAACAGCCCGCCCGAAACGATTGATCTGGAAATGGTGCAAGAGGAAGGGCGTTGGCGAGTTAATGCGGCTCGTTTGGTGGTTGTAGACCCACCACCGGCCGAAGAACCTGAACCTGAAGCTGGTGAAGGTGACGAATAGACAAACAAAAACCGGTATTTTCGACCTTATAAACAAAGTCGAAAATACCGGTTAAACGCAATCATAGCCTGCGTAGAGCTTATATGTTGAGTTTAATGTGTTAGCGGGATAGAAAAGCGGATGGTTGTCCCGTTTGATGAAGTCTCTTCAACCTCAATCATCCCGTCATGCGCTTCAACCGCCATCTTGCAAAATGCTAGCCCCAATCCACTACCGCTTTCATCATGGTCTCCGGTGGCAAATTTTTCAAAGATGTGGGCCGTCAGATTGCTGCTGATGCCAGGGCCGGTATCTTTAATCCTGACGTCAAGCATTTGCGTCTCACGGTCCGGCGTAATGTTGACAAAAATCGTCCCATTTTCGGGGGTGAACTTGAGCGAGTTTCCAATTAGATTTTGGAAAACGCGAGAGATCAAGTCTTTGTCTGCATCAACCGTTACCAGACCTTTCAGATCCGTAAAGTTACTCTCTATTTTTACATGCTTTTTGATCGCTTCAGGCTCCATCAAAAGCATGATTTCTTGAATAGAGGTGCGGATATCAAATATCTCTTTTGAAAGCGGAATTTTTCTGTCTTCTAGCCTGCTAATATCAAGGATAGCGTTTGCCAACCCTAACATCCGTTCAACTTGAGCTGATGAAATCTCGAGCATTTGGGTTTCTGACTCGCCCAGTTCGTATTGGCTGTTGAGGGTTTCGGTTAACAACTTGAGCCCGGTATCAAGCATCCAAAGTGGATTTTTAAGGTCGTGAACAATACTGTGCGTTAGGTCATCGCGCATTCGAATCAGTAATTTTTCTTCAGTAATGTCGCGGATGATGCTTAAAAAGCCTAAATGCTCATTCTCGCTCATAACGGGCAAGAATGAGATGGTTACAACCTTTGGTCCAAGTTCGTATTCCTCTGGCTCAGCCAACACCTCAAGTGGGTCTTCTACATCAATGGCTGAAAGATGGGTTGTAAATTGTTGCGCAAAATCGACGTGGCCTGATCGCAAAAGCGCGTCGCTCAATTTGTAAATTGATTGGCCCAACCACTGCTCAAGAGGGTGTTCTTCGTTGAGCGCAAGCAAACTTTCGGCCGGTTCGTTAATCAGCAACACTTCTTGCTCTTTGCTGATCATAATAATGCCATCTTTACTCGAGTTGATAATGGCGGCCAAGCGACTTTGTTGCTCAGAAATTTCGTGGAACAGCTGCGCGTTGGTAATTGCCAGCGATGTGGCTTCAGCCACTGACTCGATCAGTGTTACTTCATCATCTGAAAAGGCATATGGCTTGGCATCCCCAAAGGCTAAAATGCCTTCGATGCCACCCCGGTTTTGGATTGGCACATACACTTCGCTGCGTGATTTAGGATGCAGAGGCGTATGGGTAGCGAGACCAAGCGTGTTAATAATTTCAACCCGCTTGTTTTTAACATACGCTTCTCCGGCCGCAGTTGTGTCATCCAGCGCAATTTTATAGTGGCTGTCTGTGGCAAAAATCCCTTCTCGGGCGGTTGGAACCAAATATTCGGCCGATTCATCCAGCCGAAACATCGTTGCGGTTGTCCAACCGGTTAGCTCCGTCATCTTTTTCACCGTGCTCAGCTCAACCGATTCGGGCGTCAGTTTTTGGCTGATCAATTGCAAAATATCATAGAGAGACGTTTGACGGTCTACCATCCGTTTTTGCTCTTCAAAAATTTGTGAATTCCGCAACGCCAGGGCGATTTGGCTCGCCGCATCCTGCATTAATTCAAGGTCGTCGTCACGAAAGTGGGTTTTGCGCGGATGGATTAAAGTCAAGATTCCGGTAACAACCGTTCCGCTATTAATCGGCACACCCAGCACAGATCCCTCTTCATACGGGGCATTCGGCAATGTGATCCAACGTTCGTCGTTGCGGGCGTCATTCAAAATAACCGCTTGGCCGGTGCGGAAAATCCAGCTGGCTAGCCCATCACGCATCACCTGCCCCACCAGTTTTTTCGACTCATCCCCTTTATTCGACCGTCTTGACAGATAGCTGTTGGTCACCTTGCCATTTGAATCAACCAGAAGCAAACTGCCCACTTCGGCATGGGTGGTTGTGCAGGCGGCATCTAAAATCTTTTCGAGGGCGACATCAAGTGAGGTTGTAATCGCCGTTGAACGGACCATGCGCAACAAGCGATCAGAAAGGTCTTGCCGGGCAAGAAGCTCTCCCTGAATCTCTTGCTGTTTGTTCAGCATGTCTTGCATGAACTTCCCATTGTTCCGCATGTCGGCCGATTGATCTCTAAGAGCTTGAAGCTCTTTTTGTGCCGAGTTGTAGAGGAAAAATACAAAGCCAAGCAGCAACGATACGATTACAGCGATAATGCTAATAAAGTAGGATGTTAAGGTTTCTGCACCGTTTGAGCTAAATATTTGGAAGAGTAAGACGGCTAACATTGCGACGAGCGTCGTCCCAACGACATACGGTATGTAGGGTGCCCATGCGTCCCAAAATTGCGCCGGGCCGTCTTGAGCTAAATCAGGATTGTCTTTAGGCGATTCTATAGGTTGTGATCTGCTGTCAAATTGAGCCATTAGTAAGGGGGAGAACTAGAACTAGTTGGTTTAAATGGTGTGCTGACCAAACAAATCTGTGTTTTTAATGACACGGAGGTTAGTACTACAGTCTATGTTAACTAAATCTGGAGCAGAAATAAATATACTTTTGTCCTAGTAATATCTTAAGCTTATCTTACGGTCATGCTGTGTAGATAAAAACAAAAAAGCCCAACTGCATGAGTTGGGCCTCTTTTTAGGTTGTTTTTCTGCAAACTTGATTTATTTTGCAATCTCTGCCGGAACACCTTGTGCCGCTACGTTTGACATATCGTCATACATATTGTGCAGATCTGCCCCTTTAAACCGCGCCGTTTGATTGGTGGGTTTCAAGGCTTCGTCATAGAAGAATTGTGGCAGGTCGTCATCTGCTTCAACAAAACCGGCATCAACATTGAACTGACGCTCAAGAAGCAGGGTCTCACGGCCGAGTTCATGGAAAAATGTGGGTGGCACATCAGTTCCTAGCGCATTGTTGATCGCTTCAGCCATGTATGCAACGTTCGGGTTTGTCACAGATTTACCAAACACGCACAGTCCAATCGAGTCAACGGCCGCACATGAAATTTGTGACTCCAAGCTACGCTCGATCAATTCGGCCGCATCCTTGTCGCGTGATGCATATTTAGGAACATTACCCGTTGTATGGTCAGCGCCTTGGGCCGAAACCATCATCGAGATACCTGTGATTTCGATGACGCGGGGATCATACGCACTGATCGCCTGCTTTTTGATACAAGGAATGCGGTGCAAGCCATAGTGTGTACCCACACGGTAGGTGCCTTGTGCCCAAAGCTTTCCTTTTTCGGTGCCTGCTAGCATCTCGTCAAAGACAGACTGCATAAAATCAACATCGCCAAAATCAGCTAAGCCTGAATCCATTAAGACCGCAATGGTGGCACCTGTTTCGATTGTGTCCACACCTAGCTCGTTGCAGTTGTGATTCATAATCGCCAAATTGTCTGGATGGGTTAAACCGCAGTTTGTACCAAGCAGGGCTAACGTTTCATATTCAATGGGAGAGGTCATTTCCTTCCCATCTGCATCGTAATAGACGTTTGAGCACTGGATGACGCAGCCGGGCATACAGGCATGGGTGTGTTGACCACCACGCGAAACGTTTAAGTCACGCACAAACGATCCCCCCATTTGGAAGTTGCCTTCCGCATCAACCGGCTGTGAGCCGAGGGTAAAGTTGTTGGTGGGAATCCCTCCAACTTCGTTGGTGTAGTCACCCATCGCCATGGTGCCAACCGGGTTGTAAACGGTCTGGATCGCCGTATCTTCGTTGATCCATGAAGCATATTGTTTAACGGCACCGAGCGTCTTTTTGCGTTCATGCAGTGGTGGCATTTTATGCAAGTCTATGACAATGGCTTTTACTTTTTTGCTGCCCATGACAGCCCCAACGCCACCGCGAGCGGCAAGGCGTGACGGCCGATTATCGTTGTCACTCAGGGCGATTCCGCCCAATAGCCCCATGTACTCACCTACGGGGCCGGTTAGCGCTAGGCTTACCTTTTTGCCGTATTTTTCGTGGAGCATTTCGGCCGCTTCAAAGTTTTTCTTCCCCAAATAAGGTGCCGCATCATCAAACGTGATCGACCCGTCTTTGTGCATGTGAATGACGGTCCACTCGTCTGATTGCCCATGTAACGTAAAGCCACAAATTTCAAGCCGCCCCATCGCATATGCAAATGTGCCGCCCCCGTTGGCTTCTTTAATGCCGCCAGTTAGCGGGCTTTTACACCCCACGCTAAGCCGATTGGCGTTTGACATGGTTGTGCCTGCAAATGGTCCAGCTGAAAAAATGAGCGGATTTTCAGGGCCAAGTGGGTCAACTTGAGCCACATTCATTTCGGTTAACTTTTTAGCAATAAGAAAACGACCTGCTTTAACAAGTGCCTCCCCTTGCAAATCCTCAGATGCGATCGATTGATCGTTGAGGTTAATGTCTAAATATTTTCTTGAGATGGACATAGTGATTTTGTTCCTTGCAAAAAACGGCCGATAGAGTAGGCCTAGACGTAATTTTAGAGTTGATTAAAAAACGGTCAACTAAATCGCTCAAATTTCTTTTTATCAAGGCTGCTTCAAACACTACCGACCGATAAAAGACAAATAGATAATGGCAGGCTCTTCATCCCCGGTTAGCTCAACCGCGCCGATATCGCAGCGGTCATTTCCTGGCCGGCCGATCCCTCGTCCATCTTCATCTGGGCAGCCATTTGTGTCCCCTTGATTGTAGAGGGGGCTAAGCGGGAGCGGTTTGAGGATTAGGCGGCCGTTGTATTTCCCCATCGTGTTTTGCTCAAGCGGCCCCAAAAGCGGATCTGTGTCTACCAGATCATTATCCTCACCAATTTGACAAGAGTCATCAAAAGTAAGATTAAAATCGAGCGAAACGATTTTTGCGATGTTATTGCCCGATGATCCGCTGGCATCACAGCTCGTCATTTTATGCTGACCGATGACCGTGTTGTGCATATAGGTGATCACCGCTTCTGGGTTGTCACCTTGCCCAGGAAAATCTTGCCAACGATTGCTAAGGCCAAAGACAGAGTCTGCATTTTCCTCATTGGCCGCTAGCGTAACAGAGTTTAGCCACAGCACGCTGTCTCCGCCTGAAGCCAAGTTGTACACAACCCCATTATTCCCATCGTTTCCGGCAATGGTGACCCCGGTTAGCTCCATGGTGGAGTTCCAGTTGGCGATTCCGCTAAAAAACGAGCTGGTTGAATTGCTGATGATTTCGCTCGACCGGAGTGTAAAGTCAGCACCTTCGGCCGATTGAACCGCGCCACCCCAACCAAAGTTTGGAATGCTGGCCTTATTATTGCGGATCAGCAGGTGTTCTCCGGTAAAGGTGCCTTGATTAAGAATCGCACCGCCACCCCGTGTTCCGGTAATCACATTGCCGCCGGTTAGCAAAAAGCCGGTCATATCAACAACGGCGCCCACCCCAATTTCAAAGATGCGATCATCAAGGGCCGAAGCATCAATAGTGATGACATCTGTGATATTCCCCATCAGAGAAAGCTCCCCGATAATATTTAAGTCACCCACTTCGGCACCACCAATCCCTTGAATAGTAAGTGCGATAGGGCCATTGGTAGCGAATACGATTTCGTCTCGGCCGGGATGCCGTTCTGCATCCATGATCGCTTCTCGTAGGGAGCAATCTCCGATTTCACATCCGTCAGGGGCAGGGTCATCTGTTTCAGTAACAATTAGCTGATCCGGTTTGACCTTGATTGTTGAACAAGAATTTTCTGGACAGAAGGTTAAATACTTTTCTGCTTCGTATGCTCCTGCATCACATCGATCATCCGTCATGCGTGGCAGTCCCTTCTGGTCAATGTCGATGCAGTCTGCAAAGTTAACGAGCCCAACTGCCCCTGAATCAGGCGTAATCTCAAAGGTCGGCGTCCGGCCTCCCCAGTATCCAAAATCACCAAGGGACACGGTCGAGCTAACAACATCTGTACTGGTTGAGAAGCAACTTGAATCTGTGGATACGTTGTTTCCATTTGATACAAGATCGCCAGAAATGATGTTACAAGCCTGATCTGATCCTGCTGGATGGGTGTTGCCCATAACAATAGTTGCCGTCGAGTTAAGCGTGCCACCCGAAACAACAACGGTCCCATTTGTACCGTTCATGGTTTGGTTCTGGCTGATGGTTGAAAACCGCATGTCAACCTTTGAATTTGTGCTGGGGCTTATGGTGCTCGAGATGTAAATCGCGCTGCCACCTTCTGTGTCTGATCCGCTTCCAGTAGGGTTGTTGGCCGAGTTAAAGCCAAGCGTGCTGTTTTGAATCAGGCTGTTGCCGGTTGAATCGAGGAAAAACAAACCTCCACCGGCCGCTGCTGAGTTATGGCCAACGAACGAAGTCGTCAGCGTAATTTGCCCACCAGAGATATGAACGCCCCCTCCATGTTCAGAGGCAATATTACTATCAATGATTGAATTTTCGATTATCGCGGCCGCTTGGTCTGCAATCGCAATCCCACCACCAGAGCGGGCCGAATTTTGGCTAATATCGACCCCGTCTAGATGTAGTTGGCTGTCTGAGCCACTCACATAAATAGCCCCACCATCCTGGCTGCCAGCATCGCCGCCCCAAATGGCTAAATTCTTAAGCGTCACATGCGCCCCATCCGTAATTGATAGCACTCTTGTGCGTGAAATAGCTTGGATACTGGACACTGAGTCCGGGATAAGTCCGATTTTTGTGCGTTGGGCTCCCAACCCAGAGATCGTCACAGATTTACCCAGATCAATGATGAGGGATTGCTCTTCAAGAAAGCCATCTAAAATAGAAATAATGTCTGAAGAATTAGGCTCAACCGCAGCAATCGCGTCACTTAGTGATTCAAACTCACATCCTGAGCGGCAGACAGTTTTACGCAACGGATCATAGCCAGGTCCGCGTGTGGCACCATCATCAGGTATTGGTGGAATGATCGGCCCAGCGTAAGCGTCGGAAAGGCCAAGCGACATAAATAACAATGCCAAAATTAAGCAGACAAGCCCCATAGGTATGACGAACTTTTTCATATTCTTCTTCTTGCTGGCTTCCCATATTCTCGATCCTCTGAGTAGTTCACTCTCTTTAAGTTATAGCTAATCCACTTTTGTTTCGGTCCAGTAATAGCTCGAATGCGAAAAACGCAATTTGTTCGGATTTATTGCCTAGGCTGTTACTCTAAAAGTGTTTAAAGAGTGAGTTGTAAATATGGGAAATCAATTCCTTGGTGTTGAAATAAAATTTCTTTGTTGCAGCGAGATTACCTTTTTACAATATCGTATTATAGTAGGAGATGGGTACTATTTCAAATGGATGGCTGTGTATTTGCCCCGCTATGAACGAACAAAATATGTTTTTGATGATCTGTTAAAGGGGCGCTTCCATCCTTTGCCAAAAGGGATAGAGTGGGGTAAGTTTCATAGCTGTATAAACCATGCAGATGTAATGGATTAAAAAGAGTAGAGAAACGGTTAAACATACGTTTTTCGCGAAGATAATTTTTATCACTCCATACTTGACGTCGAACTTGGTAGCAGATAAGAGATCGTAATTTAAAAATCTCAGAGATATGCGGGGCTTATGGCGCAATCTCAACCGATTCAAACAAATGTAGAACAAGCGGTATTGCTGGCTGTTTTTGCCTGTTTCACATCTTTTGTTCGGTGAGTTTTAAATTGTTGCTATCAAAAAAACAGTTATTTAGGGAGCTGTATGAGGAATAAACAAAAGAAGGCATTTCTGTTATAGCGATTGACTCATGATCATTTTTATTCAAAAACCAACAGATAAATCCGAGAATCGGGCACCGTTGACACCTGCGGCCGCTAAGAAATTGATTGGCTTAGGCTTTTCGATTGATATGCCGGCCGGCACGGGTGAAAAGAGCGGGCATCCTGATCAGCAGTTTGTTGATGAAGGGGTTTCTATTTCAATCAATCCTGATGAATCATTAGCACAAGCTGATCTTGTTTTTGGCTTAGAGATCCCAAAAGCTGCTACGTTTAAAAAGATGAAAGACGGCAGCATTTATTTAGGACGCATCGAGCCATTTGGAAACGAAAAGCTTATTAAAGCGGCCGCAAAAGCAAACATCCGGTTAGTCAGCATGGAGATGATTCCACGCACCACGCTGGCTCAAAAGATGGACATCCTAAGTTCTCAGGCTAACTTAGCCGGGTACCAAGCTGTTATTACCGGTGCTGCAAGGCTTGATAAAATTTTACCGATGATGATGACCCCGGCCGGAACCATTTCGCCGAGTAAAGTCTTTATTATCGGCGTGGGTGTGGCAGGTTTGCAGGCGATTGCAACCGCCAAGCGTTTAGGCGCTCGGGTTCAAGCGTTTGACACACGCCCCGTTGTGGAAGAGCAAGTGAAGTCTCTGGGTGCAAAATTTGTCAAAATCGACTTGGGCGAGACGGGACAAACTGACCAAGGGTACGCCAAAGAATTAACCGAAGAGCAATTGGAACTACAGCGCCAAGGGATGGCGAAGGTATGTGCTGATTCAGACATCGTGATCACTACGGCTAAACTGTTCGGCCGCAAAGCTCCCATCATTGTAACGGCCGATATGGTTGCCGGGATGGCGCCAGGCAGCGTGATTGTTGACCTCGCGGCCGAGACCGGAGGCAACGTAGAAGGGACACAGCTCGACAAAGAGGTTGTGACCGCGAACGGTGTCAAGATTATCGGTATTGGCAAACTAGAGAATGAGCTACCGACCCATGCAAGCCAAATGTATGCGGCCAATTTAGCCAACTTTACCGAACATTTTTGGGATCAAGAATCAGGCGAGCTTGTGCTGAACCCAGATGATGAAATTGTGCAGGGATCACTGCTCACCGACAATGGTGAAGTGATTCATCCAACCTTTAAGTAGGTAGATCAGTTGCTCAGTAGATCACTGTTTCAGTTGGAAAACAGACCGAAACAGTGAGAGGCTGACAAACTGAAATCCTAACATATTAAAAATGGAACCAACCACACTAATTTTACTATTCTTTATTTTTGTCCTTTCGGCATTTTTGGGATTTGAATTGATCTCTAAAGTCCCTTCTCAGCTGCATACCCCGCTGATGTCTGGCTCTAACGCGATTTCAGGCATTACGATTGTGGGTGCACTGCTGGCGATCATGCAAAGCAGTGACAGCCAATTTGCAGGCTGGCTCGGATTTGTCGCCTTGGTCCTCGCGTCTATTAACGTGGTGGGCGGCTACATGGTAACTGACCGCATGTTGGGCATGTTCCGCAAAAAGGAGACTAAGAAAGACTAATGGATCCGATATCAATTTTAGTAAACGTCGCATACATTGTGTCTGCGATTTTGTTCATTTACGGCATTCGCATGCTCGGCCGTGCTGAAACTGCCCGCCAAGGGAACTTGGTTTCGGCCGTGGGTATGTTTTTGGCCGTGATTATGACCCTGATCAACGAAAACCTTGCGGGCAATTTTGGCCTTATCTTTTTAGGTATTTTGATTGGTGGTGGCATCGGCTACTTTGCCGCCCAACGGGTTGAAATGACCGGTATGCCAGAGCTAGTGGCTCTGTTTAACGGTTTTGGCGGTTTAGCCAGCTTGGCGGTGGGATGGGCTGAATATCAACGTCTGTTTGAAACCGATGCAACTTCAATCTTCACCTCGATCGTTATTTTTCTAACCGTCTTGATTGGTGGTGTGACTTTTACCGGCAGTATTTTGGCCTGGGGCAAGCTATCCGGCCGATTTGGTGGGAACAGCACGCTGCCTAATTCTCAGTTTATCAATGTCGCTCTGATCGGGGTTTTGCTCTTGTGCGGCATCATGCTGGTATTGTTTGGTGCCACAAATGCTGGATACAGCATGTTTATGGCCGTGGTTGTGCTTTCGCTCGTATTTGGTGTAACCGGTGTTATGCCGATTGGCGGTGGCGACATGCCGGTTGTGGTCTCGTTGCTTAACAGTTTGTCAGGTTTGGCGGCATCAGCGGCCGGATTTGTGATCGGGAACAATGTTCTGATCGTGGCTGGCTGTTTGGTCGGCGCCAGCGGTCTGATTTTGACCGTGATCATGTGCCGTGCCATGAACCGCTCACTCGGTAGCGTTTTGATGGGTGGCTTTGGTGCGACCTCATCTGGTGGTAGCGGCGTAGAAGGGGAGATGAAAGCGGCTAGCGTTGAAGATGCGTACTACGTTCTAGAAGCGGCCGACAGCGTCATTTTTGTCCCTGGGTATGGGATGGCTGTTGCACAGGCCCAGCATGTGGTTCGTGAGCTAGGAGAAATCCTCGAAGCGAACGGAACTGAAGTGAAGTACGTTGTGCATCCCGTTGCTGGTCGTATGCCCGGCCACATGAACGTGTTGCTGGCTGAGGCTGATGTTCCTTATGAGCAGCTGGTTGAAATGGAGGATGTGAATCCAACCATGGAAACGGTTGACGTGGCGATTGTGATCGGTGCGAACGACGTTGTAAACCCGGCCGCTCTCACGGACGAAGGTAGCCCGATTTACGGCATGCCGATCATCAAAGTGCATGAGGCTCGGACGGTGTATGCGTTAAAACGTGGACGAGGCAAAGGCTTCTCCGGCATTGTCAACGCGCTGTTCTTTGGTGACAACACCCGCATGTTGTTCGGTGACGCAAAAGGCACCATGAGCGAGTTGATCGCTCAGTTCAAAGACTAATTTTGAAGGGATAAAGGCACAAGGCTAAAGGATAAAAGTGTGTGCGAACCAACTTTTATCCTTTAGCCCTTACCTTTTACTCTTTTTCCTTTTCAAGTACCTGTTCTACAATGTTGCCTAGCACTTCGTGAGTCTGCGCCCCCGATACATAGTATTTATCCTGAAAAATCATGCCGGGAACCCCTTGAATGCCGTATTCGAACCCTTTGTCGATATCGGCCGTGACCTGACTGGTCCATGGTTCTGAGTCTAAAGCGTTCAAAAATTCTTCTTTGTCGAGTCCAATTTGACCCGCGATGTCGGCCAATACAACACGATCATGGATGTCTTTGGTTTCAACCCAGTAGGCCGTCATTAGGGCTTTGTGATAGGCGGGTCCGGCACCATTGGCTTCAGCATATTTTGCCCCGACTAGGGCGGCCGTGCTGGTGCCTGAAAAGGTGTTGAAATTGATCTCAACCCCAAAGTCGCGTTCAGCGATTTCGGCCATGCGCGGCCGGGCGGCTAAAATTTTCGCCTGATATTCTGGGGAGATGGGGCCAGCTCCGGGCGGCCGGAGCATATAGCTGTGCCATTCAATTTCTACATCATGTGATTCTTCGAGCTGCTCCAAACTGGAGGCCACGAGGTAGCACCACGGTCAAATATAGTCTGACCAAACGTCGATTTTTACAGTCATAAGAACGGTTCCTAGTTTTTGAATCGGTAATTATTGTGGATATCCAAGTGCTGATTCCAACACCATATGAATAAACCACAAAATTGGAAGTGCGACTATATCTATAACAATGGTTATAGCAAAGGCCAACATTAAATATCCAGAAATGTTGTTAAAGACTGCAAATATTGATTGGAAGAAAAGCTGTTGATATCCAAAGTAAATGAGCACCGCCAATAGAATGAGGACAATAAACCCAAACATGGGCCATTGCTGGCGATCTGGCCCGCTTGGAAAAATGCTGTTGCCAATGGCAAAGAGCAGATAGATCCATAGCAACGGGTTTTCCGTTTGAGAGATCTGATTGATCGCGATTCGTATCGCTTCTGGTGTGGATAGTATTTGGCCACTTTCGGTCATATCGATTTGAAAAACGAAGAAGCTGATCAGTAAAATCACCGCAGTTCCCACAAAAAAAGGAGCGACTCCGACAAGACTGTCTCGGATTGGGATTCTACTGCGTTGAACTGATTTGGCTGGGGTGACTGATCCTAGTATGACTCCGCCGGGAACTCGTCTTGGCCGAATAGTAAATCCTACAACCGGAATTAGAAAAAAAACAGCTGCTATTAAATGGGCAAATTCATGCACAAAAGTTCCTGGGAGAAGAATCCATCCGGACCAAAAGGTGGCTATATCTCTATCTCGTAAAACAAGCGTCGAAATTCCAAAAATAAAATCTTGAGCTTTTATGGACAAGAAATTTAGAATGAGAATTGTGATGACAACCCAAAAAAAGGGGCCAATTTGTAGAGTCATGATTTAGTTAATCCAAACTGCCAACAAACTTGGAAATCACTCTGGTTGAGGGCGTAGAATCCAATTTCAGATAAGCAGGAACTTGAAAAATATGTTGGCTAAATAGGGTGTGTTTCTGAACTGGGGACGGTTTGATTATGTAGTGGTTTAACCGTAGTTGATGTGCCGGCCGAGAATTTTAGTCAGCACAAATTCAAACAGTAAAATGCCAACGATAAACAGTATATCGACAAAAATTGTGATCGAAAAGGCTAACAGTAGATACCCGGCTAGCTGGTTGACAGGGCCAATAAGCGTATCCCACATGAGCTGCTGGAAGCCGACAACGTAAGCCAAGATGAGCAAAAAAACGAGAATGAGCCCCATTAACGGCCACGCCTGCCGGTCAGACGGGCTGGGCATCATCGCATTACTAATCGCAAACAGCAGGTAGAGCCAGATCCACGCATCGGCCGTGGCAAAGATGTTGCTGGCCGCCAAACGTAACGCCTGAGGGGTGCCGATGATCACCGTTTCGGCCAACGCCTCGGCCTGAAAAATAAAGTGACCGATCAGCAAAATCGCCCCGATCCCAAACAAAAGTGGTGCGCCACCAATCAGCGATTCACGCACGGGAGCAACCCGTTGGGTTTTGTAGAATTCAACATACCCCAGCCGCACTGTGCCGTCAGCCTGCAACGTGGGCCAGACCGAAAACCGGCCGGTGCGCATCCCCAGCACATTGGCCATGATCCAATGGCTCAATTCGTGTAGCAAAACACCTGGAAACAAAATAAGGGCATAGAGCATGACCGACCATTGCAGACTGCCGGTGAGTAAATAGGCGATCCCTTGCATGTGTCTGTGAATCCAGCGCTCGATCAAAAACAAGACGACCAGCGTGATTACGACCCAGATGATTGGTGCAATAGTTGAGTACATTGGGTAATTGTAGCTACTTCTATTCAGCACCTCCACTCAGATCAGAAATGTGATGCGTATTGCGTAGAACGTAAACGCAATACGCATCACATCCTACAATTCGTATAGCTCGCCAAACTTCGCTTTGGCGTACCGCACAAACGGCTTGTGATCTAACGGCCGGCCGGTTGCCATCGTTACAAGTTCAGGCGGATCATATTTTTTGCCATGCTCATGAATATTTTTGCCCAGCCAAGCTTTGAGTGGGGCGGTGTCCCCTTTGGCCAACCCCGCTTCAATCGCTGGGTCTTGCTCTTTTGCGGCATCAAGCAGCTGAACCGAGTAAAAGTTGCCTAAAGCATAGGTGGGGAAGTAGCCATAACTCGGCCGTGTCCAATGAATATCCTGCAAACACCCTTCATTGTCAGTGGGCGGGATGATGCCTAACATCTCTTCCATCTTGCTGTTCCACGCCTCTGGCACGTCATCGGCTTTTAGCTCGCCATTGATCATCGCCTGCTCTAGCTCAAAACGTAGCATGATGTGCATGTTATAGGTCAGCTCATCCGCTTCTACCCGAATAAAGGATGGGGAGACTTTGTTGATTGCACGATAAAAGTCTTCGGCCGAACTGCTGCCTAACTGGCTTGGGAAGGCTGCTTGAAGTTTGTGGAAATGCGCTTGCCAAAATGCCCGGCTGCGGCCAACCAGGTTCTCCATCATGCGGGACTGAGATTCGTGAATCCCCATCGTTGTCCCACGGGCCAGAGGGGTGCGCTCAAGCTCGGCCCCAGTCCCTTGCTCGTAGATCGCGTGACCCGTTTCGTGCATCGTGCCAAACAGGGCGGGTGAAATAAAATCGGGATACCAGCGGGTTGTGATGCGGGCATCGTAGCGGCTAAAGCTGCTGGCAAACGGGTGGGCCGCTGTGCCTAACTCTGCACCATGTTCAAAGTTGTAACCAACCGCTTGGGCAAAATAAGGTGCAACCGTTTTTTGAACCTCTACCGGAAAGTTTTGGCGCAATATGCTGTCATCAACTTTGTCTTGGCGTTCTTTGATTGCGGCAATCAGTGGGGCTGTTTCAGTTCTGATCGCATCGAAAACACGACGCACGTCGGCCGTTTTCATGCCACGTTCAAACTGAGATAAAAGCGCGTCATATTTTTCGTCTTCGTAGCCCAAATGCTCCGCTTTTTCTTGCCCCAGTTCAATCGTTTGGGCCAAATAAGGGGCAAATTCTGCGAAATTATTGCTGGCTCGTGCCGCTTTCCATGCCCCATTCGCCTGTCCTTGGACCTGTGATTCCCGCTGAACATAATCGGCCGGAATTCGTTTTTTCTCGGCATAGTCTCGGGTTAAAAAGCGGATCAACGATTGCTCCATCGAAGATCTGTCAGACCCTTCGTTCGCTAATTCGTCGGCCGATTTTTCAATCAGCTCACCCATCTCATCAGAAACAGAAAGCTCATGCATTAGTTTGCTCACCGTTGTGATTTGTTTTGATCGGATAGATGCCCCAGCACTGGGGGCATTGACTTCCCGATCCCACGAAAGTAACCAAGTTACTTTTTCTAAGTCATGGATTTCGTTGACTTTTTCAAGTAGCTGTTGAAATTGTTTTCCCATTTTGTCTTTCCCTATTCGAAATATTTTCGTCAATTTTATGCAAATGGTGGGGGATAGAAAAGCGATCTATTCAATTGTTTTTACAATACTAAGGAGCGAAGAAAAAAGAAGCGGCCCGTTTTTCTTTGATGTTTTTCTAGAAATAGGATGGCTGTTTTATTTGCGTAGCTTAGGTTTTATTAGGAATGGGTTTAGACGTGTGCCTTGTGGTGCTGTTTCAGGTAAAAATCACCCCAGATGCAGCACAACGTGCTAATTCAAACTTCCTTCACGTTACAGACTGTTGAATGATCCGATCTAAAATATTTCTTGCGTTTATATGCACCATTTTCGGTGCCGTTGTTATTTTGTCAGCCTGCTCGCCTGGTCAAGAAGCTCTTGAAGTAGAAGTTACCCGCTATCAAGTGCTCGAGGTTCCTATTGTGGAAACCCGATTGGTCGAAGTCACTCGCGAGGTTGAGGTAGAAGTTGAGGTTGAGGTCGAAGTTACCCGAGAAGTTGAAGTTTTACTCCAGCCCACCCCAGTTAGCGCTCCCGGAACAGCGCAAAATCCGTTCCAGATCATATTTATCCCCTCTTTCCCCGAAACTTTGATAGAGGTGCGCGGCGGCTTTTTGATCGAGGATTTGGCTGAACAAACCGGCTATCAGTTTGAACTGATTGTGCCTGCGGCCGATGAAGATATCGCCAATGTGGTTTGTTCTCGGCCGGATACGGCGATTGCGATGCTGACCCCCCAACAATATGTTGAGGTTCAAGAGGCATGTAACGTTTTTCCAGCTTTGGCCGCCACCAAATTTGGGGTTCCTTTTGAATTAGGGATGTTGGTCTCGCGCACATCCAGTGTGATCAATGTCTTTGAAGATATATCGTTCAAGAAAGTTGGTGTGCCCTCATTTGATGATATTTCGACCTACCAAATATTTGCGAAAGACATTGAAGAAGCGGGATTGCCAGGTGTTGAATTTGTAGAATACGGCACCAGCACTTCTACCCTCATCGCCTTACTCGAGAAAGAGATTGATATTGCGGCCGCGATATTTAACCCGCCCATTATGCCAAACGGCAGAGAATCATGGCTCTACGGAGAAGACAGCCCTGAAATTTGGAAAGAACTTGGTTCAGCCCCCCGACGGAACCCGATCGGGTTTGTCGAAGTTGCTGGCGGTCCTGCGGCCGGTGGCTATCGGGTGCGAGACTTGCGCGCTTCGATTTTTGATGATTATGGCGATGTCTTTTCTGAAACTAAAATTTTGCTCCTTTCAGACCCATACCCCAACGATATGATCGCAATTGGCCAAAGCTTTCCGATTTCCGCTTTTAATCCGGTGCTCAATGGGCTGATCAATCACGCAAATTCAGAGGCGTGTCGCCAATCTATGTGCGCGGCCGATTTTTATCAGTGGGATGGGGTGCAAACGGTTGATGATGGCTTTTTTAATGTTGTTCGGGAGCTAAACACAAATGATTGATTTGTCTGTCATAATTGTTAGTTGGAACGTACGCAGCTATTTGGCCGATTGTTTGAGGTCTGTTTTTGCGGAACTTAATCACGCTGGCTTAAATGGGAAAGTCTGGGTTATTGACAATAATTCGACCGATGGAACGGTTGAGATGGTTCAAAATCTATTCCCACAAGTCCATCTGATTGTTAACGACAACAATCCCGGATTCGGGGCTGCAAATAATCAAGGGATGGCGGCCGCCAATGAGCATGATCCTCGTTTCCACTTTTTGCTTAACCCCGACACGGTTGTACGGCCGGGGGCGATTGGCAAGATGGTTCAATTTATGGACAGCCATCCCGATGTAGGGATGAGCGGAGCCCGCTTGGTGTATGGTGACGGCCGTTTCCAACACAGTGCGTTTGAATTTCCTAGATTGGGGCAGCTCTATTTTGATCTATTTCCAGTTCCTGCTCGATTATACGAGAGCAAAATGAACGGCCGCTATCCACGCAAAATGTATGAGCCAAGCAACAAAGCGTTTAAAGTTGATCATCCTTTAGGGGCCACAATGTTGGTACGCCGTGATGTGGCTGAAGCGACCAACGGGTTTGATCAAGCGTTTTTTATGTATTGCGAAGAGCTGGATTGGTGCCGACGGATTCATGAAGCGGGCTGGAAGATTTATACGGTCCCATCGGCCGAAATTGTCCATTTTGGTGGCGAGAGCACCGGACAGGTGGCGGCTAGGTCGGTCATCAATTTGTGGGAAAGCCGTGCGCGGTTTTATAAGCGATATTACGGCCGCATGATCAACAAAATGGCAAGCTGGATTGTGTTAGCAGGCATGAAACGGCGCATCAAACAAACGGTTGAGCCGGAGCTGGTTCAAGCTTATAAACGGGTAATGTCGATCTGGTCAGCCGTCCCGTAGTCGGTTGAGGGTGCGGTCAAAAAGCGTGGGCAAAGTTGGATTAGAACGAATCTATCATTGTTTGTTGCCAATTGTGCGTTGCCCATTACCCATTAAAAGTCGCTCTGCTTACCGGGTAAATTCGGTACGTTTGACGGCCGTGAGTTGGCTTGGCAGGTTTGTTTTTAGCAAAAGTGGCTATCTGCCGGGAATGGGCAATAAACAACGGAGAATGGGCAATGGGCAACAAATCTTCTCCACAACTTTTGACCGCACCCGTCGGTTGACTAACCCAGCTCCCCAAAAAAACCGTTATTTAAAATGAAATAATAGTGCTTTATGCTTGCAGTCTATTGCTTGACCATCGCCTGCTCATTTATACTTTTATAGCTTTCGCTTTAGAAGGCGTTTTGACGACAGGGAACCACTACATCAATCTGTTTCTCTCAACACCAAAGACCGATACGCACATATGAATTCAGAACAGCACGATAATTGGATCACCGGAGAAGAGTTTATCGCGGGGATGGTGAGCGTCATCATCCCAAATTACAACCATGCTCGGTATTTGAGCGATGCGATCGATAGTATCTTGGCCCAAACGTATACCAACTACGAGATATTAGTGATCGATGATGGCTCTACTGATAACAGTCGTGAGGTTGCCGCCCAATATGGGGACAAAATCAATTATATCTACAAAGATAATGCGGGACTTTCGGCCGCGCGTAATACCGGAATCCGGCGGTCAAATGGGGAGTTTATTGCGCTTTTAGATGCAGATGACATGTATCAGCCAGAATTTATGCAAACGCTGGTTGGGGTGCTAAAAGCTCGAAAAGAGGTGGATGGGGTTTATTGCGGCTACCAGTTTTATACAGATGAAGGTGAGCCGATGTCTCAGATCGAGAATCGAGTTTTTCCCGACGATCAGATGTACAAGACTTTTTGGGGGGCAAACTACTGGGTCCCTGAATGTGTAATTATGCGGCGTACGTGTTACGAAACGGCCGGTCCTTATGACGAGTCTTTACGGGCTTTAGAAGATTGGGACGTGTGGCTGCGGATATTGGCCAAACATCGTGTAACTGGCCTGACTGACGTACTTATCCGGCATCGCGCTTTGCCCAACAGCATGTCGTCTGACCCGGTAAAGATGAACGACAATCGATTCGCCGTGATGAAAAACCGGTTTGGCACCTTTGAACAGCCCCAGGCTGAATTTGCTCAAGATATAGGCTGGATTTACGGCAATGCTTACTTCACCGGCGTGATTGAGTATTTGCAGGCTGACGATGAAGAAACCGCGCGTGACATGCTTGAAAAAGCGGTAGCGTGTAATCCAGAAATTATCGAAGGGGATCAGCTGTTTTACGAGCTGGCGGTTGGCTCGCAACCAAAAGGGGATCGGGGGGATTTAAGCCAGCTAAATCTGGTTGAAAAACAGGTCACTTTGGATAAGTTCATCAATCATCTATTTGATTCAGATCTATTAAAACTCAACCAATCCCAACAAGGGCATATGCGCGGCCGTGCTTATTTTAATCTGGCCAAATTGGCTTATGCGGCCAAAGACAACATACAGGCGCGAAAGTTTTTGACCAAGGCAATCATGACCGATCAAAGTTTTGGGACAAATTCAGAATTTATGGGGTTGTATGCAAGAACGATAGTAGGCCCCCAGGTTGTTAATCTGTTTAAGCGAGAGGGAGCTTAAATAACCAGCCCGTTTTCATCCATATATTGGTCGAGCCAACTGTGCAAAAGAACCTGATGCGCACATTCAACAATCCCATATGAGTTTGATGGGACGTAAAAATTGAGGATGCCTTTGCTACGGGATTTATTGTCTGCCCCTTTGCCTGAAAGCGTGATGATGTCTAGCCCTATTTCCTGAGCCACTTCAATCGCTTTCATGATATTGGGCGAATTGCCAGATGAGCTGATGGTGATCAAAACGTCGCCGGGGTCTGCAAAGCGGCGCAGCGGAAATGCAAAGACGTTTTCGTATGAGGTGTCGTTGCTGACCGCTGTCATGAGAGATGTTTCATGGAACGCCTGGGCTCTGATTTGGCCGTTTTTGGCGGCATCGGCCGACATATGGCCTGCCATTTGAGAACTAGCCCCATTGCCAATAAAAAACATGGTGGCATTGTCTTGTTTTAGTTTTTCGGTGCGTCGGCACCATGCATTCATTGCCGCGCCTGAATCAATGATATTTTGATCGGCATCGGTTGCTTCGCAGTTAACCAAAGATTGATAGACGGATGAATTGAATTGTTTGAAAAAGCTCATAGTGTTTCGTTTGAGATTGGTTTGATGAAAATGAGAGGTGGTGCCAGAGGTGTCACCATTGATTTTAAATTGACTTTAAAATAGTGATATGCTTAAAAAGTACTACGGCTTGCCCCGAAGTTAAAGTCAAAATTACACAGATGCACACATTTTAAGTGAAAGTGTTGATAATTTGTGCAATAAGCTTGTTATGATCGGCGGACTGCAAAGGTGATTGAGTCACCACCGATAAAAATATTTTCTAACGTTGCTGGGAATGGAAACCCGTTTATCGCATCAACAACGGTCCGATTGATCATGTTTGTGAGTTGATTCATCGCAAATGGGGGGAGTGCATATCCATTGGCATCGGCCGCCACAATGTTCACCGCCAGCTCTCCATTTTGTACATAGGGCTGGACTTGGAGCGAAATATCAGCCGAAATCGGACTCTCGATGCGCCCTTGCAAAAACATCCGGCCGTCGTCTAAGCGCAGCACGATGTTGTCCATAGGTGGTAGCTCACCCTCTTGCTTCTTAACCAATAGATGGGCGTTTAGGGCCAGATTTATTTCAGTTTCCGTAAATGTGATCAACATCAACCCGGTCGAGTCTGGGCGGGCAGATTGGACTTTGGTCCACAAATATCGGCCATCGATTCCGGCTGCATCGAGTGTGGCTTTAGCCTGTTCCGCCCGTTCTTGGGTGTCTACGACGGCCGTCTTCGCCAATTCAATGCCCGCTTCTACGGTGGGGGCTGACTCAGTGGCAAAAATAACAGCCTGGGTCTGTACGGCCGAGATTGTCGGCGCCGCGTTAGTGGCAAACTCAATCGCCTGCTCCTTAGCTGCCGCAAGCGTAGGTGCCGCATTGGTTGCAAAGTCTGATCCCTGAGTCTGTAGCGCTTGCAAAGTTGGGGCCGAACTTGTGGCAAACTCGCTGACACGCTCACCGGCCGCCTGTGCGGTTTCAATCCCCCCTTGTATTTGATCCCGCGAGGGTGGGGTAAGGTTGCAGGCAAAAATAGCGAACAACAGACTAAGCAAACCAAAGATGGGAATATAAAAGCTAGAAGATGATTTCATGTGGTTTATTATTTAGACTAACCGAGTATTAGACCTTGACCGGATTGTTTAAGGCTTTTCCGGTTTATGTTATCCTGTCGGCTCAATTTTTTTTTAAACTTAATCAATATTACCTATGAAAAGAAATAGTTTGATCGTTGTGTTAGTCGGTGCGATTGTTGCGTTGGGAGCTGCTACCGCTTGGCTAATGATAGGCCAGCGTGATCTAGAATCGCAACTAAATTTAAAAGAGACTGAGATTGCGGCCGGAGAATCGACGCTAGTCAGCGTATTTTCTGAACAGCGATCAGCCTCAGAGCAAGATGCCAATGCGCTCGCGACGGCCGAATCAGAGCTATTTGCTTTACGCTTGTACGCAACCGATGTTGCGCCAGCTCTGCAAACCCAAGAGCCGACCGATCCTGTTACCCCCACTCCGCTTGCTGGCCTGCCCCAAGTGCGTATTCGGTTAGGAGAACCTGATCCAATCAAAACTGTTGGGCAACCGATCGAAATTATCGCATCGGCCAGTCACCCGGTCGGTATTGCATCGCTTAACATTTTGATTAATGATGAGCTATTGCTGGCTCAGGATCCGTTTGACCCCCGCATGGATATCGCGGTTGCTGAATGGACTCCCATCGAAACGGGAACCTATGAGATCAAAGCGATTGCCGCAACGATACGCGGCCGGGCTAGTGATCCTGTCATCCTGCAAGTTGAAGTGATTGAGACCGATGATCCAGAGGTGTTGTTACAAACTCAGCTGCGTTTAATTGAAAAAAACGTACAAACTTTACGTGGTTTAGAGCAACAAGGGGAGCTAAATATCAACGTGATTGATCGCAACAACCTGCAAGAAAATATCGGAACCGATTTGCTGGGGGAATTTACCCGCGAAGATGCAGAGCTGGACGTTTTGGTACTTAGTTCTTTTGATTTTATGCCGCGCAACTATCCGCTTTATGATTCGTTGATCGAGCTTTATGGTTTTGTTGTGGCTGGATATTACGATGAGGAAACAGATTCTCTCTTTGTAATCAGCGATGACAATATGCTGGATGAGGAAGAAAAGTTAACCCATGCCCATGAATATATGCATGCGTTGCAAGATCAGTATTTCACGCTGGCTAGCATCCAAAATGGATCATTAGACGCTGATGCCACAATGGCATTGCGCTCTCTTGCAGAAGGGGAGGCGTCTTTGTTGGAATTGGTTTACCGGAGACAGGGGTATTTAACCGGTGAGCAATCGGCCGACAGTAATCCGGTGTTCTCGTTACCCGAGGCGATTGCGGCCCCCAACTTTGTGGCGAGCCAGCTGGCTTTTCCATACATTCGCGGCCAAGAATTTTTGCTCCCATTTTTTGAAGAGGATGGTTTTGAAGGCATCAACCAAATTTGGCAGAATCCACCTCGTTCAACAGAGCAGATTTTGCACCGTGACCGATATTTGGCCGGTGATCAACCGCAGCTTGTAGAACTGCCATCTGACGAAATTTTGGCCGTTTTGGGCGCTGGCTGGGAGCAGGTGGCTGACGATGTGTTTGGGGAGTTTAATGTGATTGAGTATCTGAGCATTGCGTTGCCAGAAGATCAGGTTAATCCGGCCGCGTTGGGCTGGGGCGGGGACCGCTATGGTGTTTTCTATAATTCGGCTACGGATGAACGGTTGATGGTTTTAAAAATGGTTTGGGACACACCAACTGACCAATCAGAATTTGCTATCGCCTATACCAGCTGGGCTGAATTAGTTTTAGTCCCTGCATCAAATAGCGGTATTGAAGATGGGGGGTGTTGGCAAAATGGGGCAGACACACAGTGCCTAATTATTTTGGAAAATGAGATTTATATTACGCGTGCCGAATCAAAAGCGTTGAGCGATAAAATCCTTGAGATATTGATTCGCTAGCCATCTGCTGGTCTACGCGGCTTTGTTAAAAAGAAAACAGAGAACGTAAGAACGGCTGAGATTACTCCGTCTAACATCGGTTGAAGGCAGTACTTTTTTTGCTGCTAAAAACTGATGACGGTCTTCAACCCAAAGCGAATCGTTAGTTGAAATAGGAACAGGCTAATTGATCCCTGTTCTTCGTTCCCGAGGATAAGATATGACTAAAAAAGTAACCGCCATGCTCATCATGGCATTGGCTCTTTTTGCTGTTGTTGCTTGCACCCCTCAAACGGCCGACACCCCTGTAGAAGAGGTCGAGGTGAGTGAAGAGGTGCAGCAAACTGCAGTCGAAGAGGCCGCAACGGCCGTGCCTGTTGCCGAAGAACCGGCAACGCCAACATCTATACCGGTTGCGACACAGGTTCCTGAGCCTACTGATGCACCTGAAGAGATTGCAGAAACTGAACCGGAAGCAGAAGCTGAGGCAGATGAAGCTGTAGAAGAGGTTGACGATGATGGGCCAGATGATGCCGCTATGGCTGAGTCAGCTCCGGTTCAATTCGGCCGCACCGAGGACGGAGCCTTTTATTATGGCTCACCTACGGCCGAAATTGTTCTGATCGATCATTCAGACTTTTTGTGACCGAATTGCCGCTCCCACGTGCAGGGAGTAGAGAAAGAACTTTGGGCCGAATATGTAGAAACCGGTCAAGTTCAGTATATTTTTTGGCCAGTGATTAATCACGGTCAAGGCAGCTTTAACGCAACATTGGTAATGGAATGTGCCGGACAACAAGATCCCGCATTAGCTTGGAAAGCACACGATATTCTGTTCGAAAACTTGTCAGCCTTATACAGCGGCACGCTTGATTTATATTTGAGCATCGCTGAGCAAACTGGACTTGATTTAGACGAATTTCAAACTTGCTTTGGCAGCGAAGAAGCGATTAATCGTATTCAAGAGTTAGACCAAATCCGACGCGATAAGGGGATTACGGGTCAACCAATCTTTGAATTTGTAGGGATAGGCTATTTGATCGGGTCACAGCCGAAAGCGGTTTTTGACGACGCGATTGAAACCGTTATCAATCAATAAAAAGTCGTAGAGACTAGACGTAGCTACAATATGAGCCCTTGGTTAACAAATGAGCGTTAACCAAGGGCTTTTTACGTACTGTAATAACTTCCAGTTAAAAGTTAAATAAACGGATCAAAAGGGTCAAGAAAAGAAAGTTAGAAAGCCTTTTGGTTTAATGTAGCCAGATTGGACTATAAAGTCTGATGATAGGTACTAAATTGCCATATTACCAAGCTCATAATCGATGATTAAGTTTACGGAATAACTGATAATAGAAATCGTAATTTGGGTGCATGGCATTCTGTGCCGCTAGATATAGACAAACTAGCAATTATTTTATTAACTGTATCTTAGAAATATAAATTCAGTCGTTACCAAATAGTACACGTAACGACTTGTTCTATTGAACTGTGTTCTTGTTGGGCCTTCACTATTAATTTAAATGTGAATAGGGCTAATTGATCTTATTCACCCATTCATTCCAACAGGAGAATATGATGTCGGAAATTAGAAAATTCACAGCCGGATTAAGAGATGTAACACATGGCGAGAAGCTGACAATTGTCGAGCCGGTCAATATGTACGGATGTAAATTAGGTGAAGAATGTTTTGTTGGACCATTCGTGGAAATTCAAAACGATGTAGAAATAGGCGACCGGACACGCATTCAATCCCACACGTTTGTATGCGAATTGGTCACCATTGGGGCGGATTGCTTTATTGGCCATGGGGTGATGTTTATCAACGATCTTTTTGAGTTTGGTGGACCAAACAAAGATCCAAAATTTTGGCGAGAAACTCACATCGGTAACAATGTTTCGATCGGCAGTAATGCGACCATTTTGCCGGTAGACATTTGTGATAATGTGGTTGTTGGGGCCGGGGCAGTGGTAACAAAAAATATTACCGAACCCGGGATCTATGTGGGCAACCCAGCGGTGCTTTTGCGAAAAGTAGAGCCGATTTAGTCGGCCAGGGAAGTTGCTTCAGCAGCTTCCCGATCCCAAGCTAGATTACGACTGCGGGCAAATCGTCTTAACGATGTCAAAGATTTGTCCGCATAGTACATGTAGCGGTCTTTTTTACCCATTTTCCCCTCAGGGGGTGTAAACAATCCAAAATTCGCCTTCATCGGCTGGAATGTCTTAGCATCAGCGTGTGTTACGTAATGTGCTAATGCACCTAGCATCGTTTTTGTTGGCAAGATGAGCGGATGCTGCCCCAAAGCCATGCGGGCAACGTTTATCCCTGCTAGCAAGCCGGTGGCCGCATTGCCCGAATATCCTTCAACACCGGTGATTTGCCCGGCGAAAAACAGGTTGGCCCGCCCGCGATATTGCATGGTTGGATGGAGCAGCTCGGGTGAGTTGATATAGGTGTTCCGGTGCATTTGCCCAAAGCGGACAAACTCGGCCGTTTCTAAGCCAGGAATCAACTGCAACACTTTTTCTTGTTGCCCCCACTTTAGATTGGTTTGGAAGCCCACCAAATTAAACAGCGTTCCGGCTACGTTGTCTTGGCGTAGCTGAACCACCGCAAACGGCCGTTTGTCTGTTCGCGGGTCAATTAGCCCAACCGGCCGCATCGGGCCGTATCTGAGCGAATCTCGCCCCCGTTCCGCGATTACCTCTACCGGCATGCACCCCTCAAAGAATTTCGCATCCTCTTCTTCAAAGCTTCGTAGCTGAATCCGTTCAGATGAGCCTAAGGCGTCTAAGAAGCGATCATACTCTTCTTCTGTCATTGGGCAGTTGATGTAGTCCCCATCGTCCTGCTCTCCCTCATCATAGCGAGATTTGCGGAAGGCGATGTCCATGTTGACCGAGTCATGCATCACGATGGGGCTTAGCGCATCGTAGAAGTAGAGATATTCACGGCCGGTGAGCCGCCCGATATCGGCCGAAAGATCCGGCGATGTCAGCGGCCCCGATGCGATAATGCACGGACCATCGGGAATTGTTTTTAGCTCTTGGCGAATGAGATTAATTTTCGGGTTACTTTCGATCTTTTGCGTCACAAGTTCGGCAAACCCATCGCGATCAACGGCCAACGACGAACCGGCCGGAACCGCAGTTGCATTGGCACACTCAATGATGAGCGATCCCAAGCCACGCATTTCAGCTTTGAGCAGGCCGGGCGCCTTATGCAAAATCATAGAGCCAAGGGAATTGCTGCAAACCAATTCAGAAAGATGATCTGTTACATGTGCTTCCGTTTTACGTTCCGGTCGCATTTCATACAAATCAACGTCCAACCCTAATTTGGCAATTTGCCATGCTGCTTCGGTGCCCGCTAAGCCACCGCCAATAACCGTTATTTTTTGACTGTTTTTACCCATTTATCGGTTGAAATCTCCAAGCGTGCGTGTGTTGTCTGTACGGCTCCATAAAACCAGAATAATAATCATGAACAAAGCCACTAAAATGCCGATAGCGATCCAAATGGGTGATTGGGGATCAGGGAACTGGGGCTGTGTTTGGTTCACCCATTCTTCTGCCAGAGCCTCACCCGATTGCCCCAGCCCTTTCTCAATCGCATCTATGCAAGATTCACCGGCCAGAACTTGTTCTAAAACCGCTTCAATTCCGTTTTGACCATTTTTTAGCTCTTGCTCCAGCAAATACCCAATAACCGCATGGCTTTGCGCATACCCCCGCAGGGACATTTCTGGCGGCTGGACTGGGAGGTTAACACACATCTCTCGAAAGGGGATAAGCTGGGTTGAATTGTTTACAGTTGAAAGGGATTGAGCATAGTTAGAGTTAACCGGCCGTTCAAATTGGGTCGCAAACCCTTCATCCATCCATGCGGGGAATTGTGCGTAAGCGTCACCGGCCGCGCGATAAAGCAGCAGGTGAGCCAGTTCATGGGGCAGTCGCTGCTGTAAATCTTGGGTTACCTGTTCTCGATTGCTGATCGGCACCATCATCACCCCAATTTCAGGGGTTGCCTTGCCCACGATCCAATCTAACCCGGTTAAACGTAAGGTGCTTAAAAACTGTTCGCTGCTTGGGTATAAATAAACATCTATCGGTTTAGAGACATCTGTTTCAGGGGGCAAATAGCTAAGGATTTCCGGCCGACTTTGCTCAAGAATCCCGATCGCCTCTTCAGCAATCTCAACATCTAGCTGATCGCTGTAGACTTGAATCAACCCATCAGCAGATGTGGTTTGCTGCCATGCGATCGAGTCGTCCACATAAAAGAACTCTTCAGCAGGCAGCGTTATCGGTGCTGATTCCGCAAAGTGCAGTGTCCAGGTGTAGCGAATGACAGAAAACGGTGGAATCAATTCAGATGCGAGATCAAGTGGAAAATTGAAATTTATCAGATCTCCCAGCTGCGCATCAGGATGAACCGGGATAATTTCACCAATCCTCCCTTCACTCCCCACCGCTTCGATATCAATGGTGGCTTCGATTAGTTCTGGATCGTTATGCCAGCAGACATGAAATGTAGCGACCTCTGCAAAGTTGACCTCATGGTAAACGCGTAACTCTTCGTCGGCCGAAAAGTCCGGGCAAACAGGATTATCTTGGGCACCGGCAGGCAGCACCGACACCATCATCCATCCGATTAGGCTTAATATCGAAATTTGGGCCGATGTCCAAAATAATCTTCTCAAGTTTCCCTACTATTAATCGTCGAAATCGAGAGGTCCTTCATCATCCTCATCTTCTTTCCAATCGATTATCGATAGGTCTAAATCTAGACCTATCATCGCCATTTCTTCTAACGCATCTTCAATTGCATCCAAAAGGGCTTCATCTTCCTCTTCTTCAGCCATTTGTGAAAGGGTGTCGGTTGCGACCGCGTTGCCGATTAAACCAAGTGACGTGACCGCAGCCAAACGTACTTCAAGGTCATCATCATCCTGCGCTAATTCAGCAAGCTGGTCCGCCAGTGAACTGTCACCGATGATTCCGGCCGCTTTGGCCGCCTCGCTACGCATTTCATTGTCCGGGCTTTCTAGCTCGTTTTGAACGATGGGAACCCACATCGAATCGGCCGAGCGCCCCATCGCAAATATCGCACTGATCTCCATTTCCGGCACACCACTTTCATACGCATCCCGGATATAGGTTTGAATCTCCGGTAACGATATCGATGATACCGATTCAAGCGAGGCGCGTCGAACCGGAAGCGGGGTGACCGGATTGGTGATTTGCGCAATCAGGGCTTCAGAAATCGGATCTTCGATATCTGAACTCATTTCGCCCCATTGTGCCATGAGCAAATAGTGGCCCAGTGATGCGGCCGCACCTGCTCTAACTTTGGTCGCTTTATCATTTTGCATAATCTCGATGATCGGTTGAATCAGACTGATTCTGTCTGAGTCCCAGAGCATGTCGAGCGCGGCCAAGCGGACATTTTCACTCTCATCATTTAACAGCTCTGACGCAATCGGGCTGTAATCAACCTGAAAATTGTTTTCAGAAATGTCTGCCATATTGCGTGCCAGCATATCGCGTCGTTGACTATCGAGAGTCGGCCACAGCTGTTTTAACTCTTCTAAAACGTCTGAGGGCATATCGCTCAAAAGGTAATAGGTCGAGACCGAAATGTCTTTATCCGGCTCAGCCAAGTCCTTTAATATTTGTGGGTAATCGGGTGCTTTTGCATCCTTTAGTTCGTCGTTTTCCTGCTCAAATTCCATAGTAACTTCGTGCCTCCCTCTGATTAAGACATGTCGCCTAAAATAAAAAATTCACAGCTGATCTATAAAATGGTAGATCAACTGTGAATTGTATTCCAATTTCAATTTGAAAACCTTGTGGCCGGTCAACGTCCCGTTGCTAACCTCAAGGATAAGTCTACCAAATTAAGATGGTAGCTGAATCGGGTTAATAATGTCCTGGATAATGAGAATGACCATCAATCCTAATAGCAACATCATACCAACTGCGTGAACCAACCCTTCTCGTTCTGGTTCAATGCGTCGGCCGCGGATCGCTTCAACGAGTACAAACATGATCCGGCCGCCGTCGAGCGCAGGCAGTGGCAACAAGTTTGTCACGCCTAGAGCTAGGCTAATCGCGCCCATCACCCACAAAATATCTTGCAAGCGATTCTGCTCAACAGAAGAGCGGGCCGCTTCACCTGCGATTTGGCTGATGCCAACCACGCTGACCATCCGTACTTCGGAGCTGTCTACTTGGTTGCGGAAATATTTAACCGGCAGGGTAACCATTTCACGTACCAACTGGTAGCTGGTCAATGCACCGGTCCCCAATGCGGGAAGAACACCCATCCGGGTCGTTTCTGCTGTTTCAATTTGCCCCATGCGGATACCTAAAGAGCCTTCTCCTTCAGGGGTGTCCTCTGGCAAACGTGGCACGGCCGCAAGGGTCTGTTCAGATCCATTCCGGTTAATCAGCAAGCTAACTTCGCCACCGGCCGCATTCCGAATCTCTTCAACCAATACCGCATACGTTTCACCAACCGGTTGGTCATTGATCTCGATCAAAACATCCCCGGTTTGCAAACCAGCGATTTCGGCCGGTGAATTAGGGGCGATATCGTTGATTTCAACTTGCATAACTGCTCGCGGCAGTGCAAACAATAGCCCGAAAATCAGAATGGTAAAAATAAAATTAAAGACAGAACCAGCTGCCAATGTCACCAAGCGCGCTCGTTTTGAGCTGGCCGCCAAGCCACCCTCGACAGTTGGGTCATCTTCTCCGGCCGGGCGTACAAAGCCACCCAGTGGAATCCAGCCGATCACATATTCTGTGCCATTCCGTTCGAATAGTTTGGCAGCAACCGGTGGAAAACCGATCCCAAATTGTAGAACCTTGATTCCGCTTGATTTAGCCGCAATAAAATGGCCTAGCTCGTGAATCAATACAATCGGAGTCAGAACCAAAATAAAGCCGCCGATTGCCCAAAGTATATTTGCTAAATTCATAAATTTTTGCGTGCCTCAATCTTCAAGGCATCGTCATAATGTTTTGATCTGTGAATGTCAAAAGTTCCAATGGCCACCGAAAAATCGGTTTGTATTGCTCATAAATCAGCTAAGTTATCAGATTTATAGGGGAACTGACCGGTTTATTATACGTTTTCTTTCTTGTATCCAGACTTTCTCTAATTGCAAGCTTATGGGATTATCGTCCCAACCATTAGACTAAATACCGTTAAAAACAAAAAAGGCCTAACAAAGCATTCAAGTTTATTAGACCTTTTCTCTTGAGTTTGTTTGCACCGTTTTACAGGGCGTTTTTAACCAGTTCTACAAAGGATGGTTTTAAGCTAGCACCACCAACTAAGGCGCCGTCCACATTTTCCATCGCCATAATGGCTGCGCAGTTTTCCGGTTTTACACTACCGCCATATTGAATGCGTACTTGATCGGCCGTTGTTTGGTCGTACAAATCAGCGACAACACCACGAATCGCATCTCCGATAATTGTGTTGATATCGGCCGGTTCAGCCACACGGCCGGTGCCAATCGCCCAAATCGGTTCATAGGCGATCACAAGTCCTGCTACATCTGCGGCCGAAATACCGTCTAAGGCCCCTTTGATCTGGCTGCCAACAAACGAAACCGTTTCACCAGCTTCGTTTTGAGCAAGGCTTTCGCCACAGCAAATGATGGGGGTCAGCCCGGCCGCCAAGGTAGCTTTCGCCTTTTTGTTAACCCCTTCGTCTGTTTCGCCAAAATACTCCCGTCTTTCAGAATGGCCTAAAATTACATATTGGCAATAGGGGGTCAGCATGTCTGCCGCTAGTTCACCCGTGAACGCACCTTTGGCTTCCCAGTGCATATTTTGAGCACCTACACCCACACGGGTGCCAGCCAAAGCATCTGCCACGGCCGGGATAACAATCGCCGTAGGGCAAAACGCGACATCGACCCCATCAATTTGATCGAGGTCATTTTTAATTCCATTGACAAATTCAACCGCTGATTCTGCGGTCATATTCATTTTCCAGTTTCCAGCAATAATTGGTTTACGCATGATGATGTTTAGAGAGGGATGGGTGATTGAGAAGACTCATCGACCCAAAATGATGTGGTTTGATAAAGAGGGAAAGGGGAAATTTTAATGAGCTGATTGACGAGATAAAGCATCATCTCGTCAATCAGCTATCTGTTCAAAAACTACTTCGCAAAATCTACAGAACGGGTTTCACGAATAACGGTGACTTGGATTTGTCCCGGATACTGCATGCTGTCTTCAATCGTTTTGGCGATATCGCGTGAAAGTCGGATCGATCCCAGATCGTCTACAGTTCCTGGTTTAACCAGAACCCGAATTTCTCGGCCGGCCTGCAGAGCGTATGCGCCTTCAACACCGTCAAACGTGGTCGCAATTTCTTCGAGTGTGCGAATCCGTTTGATGTAATTCTCTGTGCTTTCGCGCCTAGCACCCGGCCGTGCGCCTGAAATCGAGTCAGCAATCTCAACAATAATCGCTTCGACAGACTCTTGCTCAACTTCATGATGGTGGGATGCGACCGCATTGACCACCTGTTTGTGCACTTTGAATCGCTTGATAAAGTCGGCACCAATCTGCGCATGGGTTCCTTCTTGCTCATGGTCCATCGCTTTACCAATGTCATGTAAAAATGCGCCGATTTTCGACCGCTCAACGTTAGCGCCTAACTCGGCCGCTAAAATCGCTGCTATCGCACTCGCCTCTACCGAGTGGCCCAACTGATTTTGGCCGTAAGAAGTTCGGTATTTTAAGCGCCCCATCATTTTGACAATTTCAGGGTGCAAGCCGTGTACATTGGCTTGGAAGGCCGCTTCTTCACCCGCTTTGCGGATATCTCGGTTTACATCTTTTTGGGCATCAGAAATCAGCTTTTCAATTCGGGCGGGATGGATCCGGCCGTCATTGACCAGTTTGCCCAAGGCCCGTCGGGCAACTTCACGTCGGACCGGGTCAAAGCTAGAAACGGTGACAGCTTCGGGGGTATCGTCGACAATCACATCAACTCCGGCCGCTTGTTCAAAGGCACGGATATTACGTCCATTACGGCCGATGATCCGCCCTTTCATCTCATCCCCTGGCAGTGGCACAACCGCAATTGTGTTTTCAGATACCTGATCTGTCGCCACGCGTTGCATCGCCTCGGCGATATATTTCCGTGCTTTCTCTTCGGCTTCATCACGTGAGCGTTCTTCAATCTCGCGCATCAAACGGGCCATATCTTGGCGCACGTCATCTTCTACCGATTTAAGCAGCTCCGCCCGTGCATCGTCTTGCGACATCGCTGCAACTTTCTCAAGCTCAGCCTGCCGGCTTTCTTGTAACTTCTCAGCGTCATTTAGCAACTTGTCTAACCGGCTTTGGCGTTTGTTTAAGTTCTGATCCCGCGTTTCAATTTTTTGAGTTTGCTCATCTAAAATCGATTGGCGCCGGTCTAAACGTTCCTCGGTTTTGGCGATATCCCTGTATCGTCTCTCAACCGCCTTTTCCGCCTCTTGCCTGTTTTGTCGCGTTTCAGTTTTGGCCTGATTTAATATATTGGCCGATTCTTTTTCAGCTTCTTGGCGTAATCGATTCGCATCGTCACGCGCTTGTTGCATCATTTTCTCATCATTTGGTTTTAACGACGTGCGGTAAAAAACAGTAGCAACCGCAAGTGCAACGATGAGACCGATTACAAACCCAATGATTACAAAAAGCCAAACTGGACCCGGCCCACCTTGTGCTAGTATCATTTACTTGTCTCCTTCATCTGGTTCTGACCTCCGCTGCCACAGCTCATCAACTACTTCTCTGATTTCGCCATAATTAAATCCCCGTCGCTGAAGGTATCCGGACAGTTTTTTGCGAAAGTCCGCTTCTTCATAGCGCATCAAAGATCTAGCTTTCTTTTCTCCGGCCTGCATAGCAGCGGTCGAGTTATCTAGTTCGCTAAGCAGATCTTGAATAATCTGCTGATCAACCCCTTTTTGACGTAGTTCTTGTTGGAGCAAAGGGATGCCCCGTGGCTTAAATCTTGCCCGTTGGTCGATCCAATAACGTGCAAAAGCCGTATCATCTAATAATTCAAGTTCGGTTAACCGGGTAACCACGCGCTCTTGGGCTAAATCTTCAATCCCTTTTTCGCGCATTCTGTCCTGCACTTCTTTGGTGCTTCGCGGCCGATTCGTAATCAATCGCAGGGCGATTTCTTTACCTCGCTCGTACTCTTCTTCGTGCAGTAGCGACGTTATCTTTTCGGCCGAGAGTTCTTGACCAATCTTGAGCCAAGCTGCGTTCAGAATTGAAAGACTAAACGCATACTCTCCATCCAAAAAAATATTGACCCGATCTTGTCGCCGCTTTTGACCAGTTATGTCTGTAATAGTGGCCATAAAACAAAAAACCGTGACACAAACGCGCCACGGCAATAAACACAGATTCTAATCGACCGCCACAAAAATCAGTTTTAGCAAAACAAGCCGTCTATAAATGACGGGAAAACGAGTGCTTTCATGTTGCTGTAAACTGTCCGGTATCGCTTTTGAATACCAGACAGCTTAGTTTCTATGGCCTACTTTTCGCCCGACAGATTGGTCTAATCAGGCTGATACCAGCCGATGAATCGGCTGTTTAATAACCACTGGTGAGTGGGGTAGATTTCCAAATGCGTTTGTTTGCCGAAGGGCAAAGGGTTTAAAAATGCTAACAGTAGCATTTTTAAACTGGCCCCAAAAAGATCAAGAACGGCCGGATAGCAGCCGTTCTTGATCTTTTTGGGTTATTCCTCGATTGTTACTTCTAGGGCTGGTAAACCAGCTTCGACACGAATAAGATTTTCAATCTCATATAGCATCTCTACGTTTTCTTCGAGGTATCTTTTTGCATTTTCACGCCCTTGGCCAAGCAGTTGCTCGCCATAGCGGAAGAATGCACCACGTTTCGTGATGATTTCATAGGCGGTGCCCAAATCTAAAACGTCACCAGAGCGAGAGATTCCGACATTAAACATGATATCGAATTCAGCTTCGGTAAACGGTGGGGCCACCTTATTCTTTTTAACCTTTACGCGGGTCCGGTTCCCAACAACGTCCGTTCCGCCTTTAATCGACTGGATACGACGAATGTCGAGGCGAACAGATGCGTAAAATTTAAGCGCGTTACCACCGCTGGTGGTTTCGGGGCTGCCGAACATAACGCCAATTTTTGAACGGATCTGGTTGGTAAAGATGACAACCGTATTGGTTTGTTTGATAACACCTGCTAGCTTACGTAACGCCTGTGACATGAGGCGAGCTTGCAAACCAACGTGTGAATCTCCCATCTCCCCCTCAATTTCTGCGCGAGGGACCAAGGCCGCAACCGAGTCAATCACAAGTACGTCAATGGTGCCGGAGCGAATTAATGCTTCAGCGATTTCCAGTGCTTGTTCACCTGTATCTGGTTGCGAAATGTAGAGCTCTTCAACATTAACGCCGATTTTTTCAGCGTAACTGGGGTCTAAGGCATGCTCCATGTCGATAAATGCGCATACTCCCCCAATCGCTTGTGATTCAGCGATTATATGTTGACATAAGGTTGTTTTACCCGATGATTCCGGGCCGTAAATTTCGATAATACGACCTTTAGGAATTCCTCCAACGCCTAATGCGATGTCGAGTGAAATAGAACCGGTTGGGATTACGTCTACATCGAGATGGTTTGCATCTCCCAACCGCATAATCGCGTCATCACCAAAACGTTTGTGAATGTTAGCGATTGTACTTTCAAGAGTTTTATCTCTTCCGTTATTTGCCATTTTAATATCACAACCCTTTAGCTATGTTAAGAATTGTGGTCTCCATACATGTTGTGTTTAGGCGATCTAATCGAAAAAAGCGTTCAGTTTGCAATTTTGGATCGCCTAATGACT
>JAHDEN010000257.1 GCA_020628815.1 Chloroflexota bacterium
CAAATTCGGCCGCTTTGGATTCAATTAAATCCGCCAATTGTTTCATAAAAACAGCGTCTGTATTCAAGGCGGCCGGCCGCTCCAACCGAACTCCGTGTTCCTTGGCGGCATCTTGTGCTTCAATGTCGATATCAAACAAAATCTCGACATGATCACACACAAATCCAACCGGAATGCTGACGATATTTTTGATCCCTTTTTCGGCCAGCTCTGGTACATAATCTTCCAGCTGTGGCCCAAGCCACGGCTCAGGCGAGCGTCCGGCCGATTGGTAGCTCCACGACCACTGCTCGGCGCTTAAACCGGCCTTTTCAGCAACCAAGCTGGCTGTTTCGCGCAATTGCGTGTCGTACGGATCTCCTTCTTTGATGATGCGAACGGGTAACGAATGGGCGCTAAACACCACGTGTACATCGTCACGCTCGGCTTCATTCCACCGGTTTAGCCCTTCGTGAACCCGCTCGGCCAATGGGTCGATGAGGCCTGGCACATCGTGGTAGCTATCGATGTTTTTAAAGTCGATTTCACCCCGATACATCTCCAAGCCGGTTTTGATTTTCTTTTGGTATTTGGCGATACTCATCGAGCTAAAATGAGGAGCTAGCACCATGCTCACCGCTTGGGTGATCCCGTCAGCAATCATCTGTCCAACCACTTCTTCAATCCACGGAGCCCAGTGGCGCATGCCTAAATAAACCTGGTATTTTTCAGGATCTAAGTGGGCTTTAATCGCATCGATTTGTTGTGTTGTAAATTCAAGCAGTGGGGATTTCCCACCGATTTTGCTGTAGTTGTTTGTGATCTCGTCGAGCACGGCCGGGGTAGTTGGTCGGCCGGTTCGGATATCGGCCAAGTAGCCGGGGATTTCATCAAGTGATTCAGGGCCACCATAGGCCATGATGAGTACACCAATCTTTTTAGTCATAATTTGTTTCAGTTTAGAACTTTCGCTTCATACGTGTTCAGTAACTGCGAGATCACCCTTCGACAAGCTCAGGGTTCCTTGTAAGCGAAAGTCTTGCAATTTTTAGCAAAACCCCAGAATGAATAATGGGGTTTATCGTGTAACTGTCTAAAGAAAAATTTCTGTCACTCTGGTAAACTACCGGCATGACACACAAAATCATCGAAATGGATTCCGCGAAAAAAATCGCGCTGGTCGCTCATGACAATATGAAAGACGACCTGTTAGAGTGGGCCGAATACAACAAGGGGACCCTTGCTCGCCACCGGCTGTTTGCCACCGGAACAACCGGCAGCATTTTGGCCAAAGAGCTAGGTTTGGTGATAACCAAACTGCAAAGCGGCCCGCTAGGCGGTGACCAGCAGATCGGGGCCAAAATCTCGGAAAAAGAGATCGACTTCCTAATATTTTTCTGGGACCCTTTGGCCGCGCAGCCACATGATCCTGATGTAAAAGCACTTTTGCGCATTGCGGTGGTCTGGAACATTCCCATCGCCATGAACCGCACCACGGCCGATTTTTTGATCTCATCACCGCTCATGAATAATGAGTACGACCGGAAAATTGTTGATTTTGAAGAGTATAAAAACCGCTACGTTAATCTAAAATCGTAGTCTTGTCTCTTTTAACCCGATCAACTTAAACGCTCCACGCAACACATCGACCATGTTTGCAATTGGGAGGCTTGCTAAGTCGATTATTTTGCCGTCCGCTCGTGAACGTAGTCGACCAAACGGCGTACATTATCAATTGGGGTGTTGGGCAAAATGCCGTGCCCCAAGTTAAAGATGTGGCCCAAACGGCCGTCGGCCGCATCGAGTACCTGATCGATTCTAAATTTCAGTTCACCCCACGGGGCCAACAGCGCAATCGGGTCCAAGTTGCCCATCACCGCCATGTCCGTGCCTACTTTTTCCCAAGCCTCATCCAACGGCATCCGCCAATCGATCCCAACCACATCACCGCCACAGGCCGCAACATCTTCCAAATATGGGTAGGTGCCGGTTGAAAAGTTAATGACAGGGACACCGGATCGGCCGAGCATACTGATTAGCTTGGTGTTGTACGGAGCCACATAACGATTGTAATCATATTGTCCCAACGCCCATCCGGCCCAAGAGTCAAAAATCTGCACCGCGTCAGCACCTGCTTTAGCTTGTTGGATGAGGTAGTCAGCCTGCACCGTCACCAGTTTGTCCATCAGCCGTACCCACGCGGCCGGTTCTGTGTACATAAACGCTTTTGTTTTGGCATACACCTTCGAACCACCACCTTCGATCATGTAACTGGCCAGCGTAAACGGTGCACCAGAGAATCCAAGTAGCGGAATCCCTTTTGGTTCAAGCTCAGCTTTTACCAGTTTGATCGCATCTAGCGTAGATTGCAGATGGAGCGTGGCGGGTGGGCAAGCCAGCATGTCAACATCTTTGGTTGTGGTAATCGGATTGTCCATGACCGGACCAACCCCTTTCACAAACTCAAGATTCATCCCCATGCCGATAAGCGGGGGCAAGATGTCGGCAAAGATAATGGCGGCATCCAGATCAAAGGCGTTGATCGGTTGCATGGTGATCTCGCACGCCAGTTCCGGCGTTTGGATCACTTCGAGCATCGAGTGCTTGGCACGGATGGCTCGATAGTTTTCCATGTATCGGCCGGCTTGACGCATGAGCCACACCGGGGTTACGTCGGTCTCTTCCCGACGAATCGTTTTTAGTAATCGGCTGTCATACGCCGAGCTTTTTGGTTTTTCTGCTGCTGCTGGTCTGTTCATTTTTTACGAAGCTGATCACGCTGATGGGCTGATCATGCTGATTAAGCTAATTCACACTGCCAAATTACTTTGCCAACAAAAAACGGTCCCAAGCTTTCTAAATAAGTGCTGGTTTGTTTGGTTTTACGCATACGCTCAACGATTTTTGACAGGCCGGTCAGATTATCGCCGACTAAACCGGTCACAAAATCATTGTCGTTTTTGTCTAATCCGTGGCAAGCCAAACGGATATCTAGCCCGTGGCCAGATTCGCCGTATGATCGGCCGATGGTGCCGTGTTCTTTTAGGACCGTCATCTGCTCGTCACGACTTAATAGCTGGAACGAGCCTTTGCGTTTAAGCGGATACCAGACGGCCCACGGCCAAGCAGGATTGGTCACCCGTTCGGCCGGTTTTTCGGTGAGCACATACTCTAAATTCCGCTCGTACCCAATTGAGTAGGTACGGCCGAACATCGAGTATTCAGGTTTGACGGTCAGGTCTGCAAAAGCTGGCCCATTGAGCACCGGCCGCACCACGTCCACAAAGTAAGCGGGATCTTCGCTAAAAGTCATCAACCCCACGCCGCGCGGATCACTGGTCTCGGCGTACAAAACACCCTGTACATTTCCATCTATTAAGGCTTGGACAAGAGGTGCTGTATCGGCACAATCGCCGAACGCCAACATTTGCATGTACAAACGGCGATCTAGCGTGGTTGAATTGCCTTCAGCATCTTTGCCACGTTCTCCCAGATCCACCTTTTTTATCTTCACTTCCGATTTGTCTTTTAACATGTTTCTATTTGCGATTTACGATTTTGGATTGACGATTGGTTGCCACTCCGAACATTTTTCGGTGTGGCGAAAAATCGTCAATCGTAAATCAGGAATCCAAAATCATTTTTGCTGCTTCAATTGCATGGTAGGTAATGATCAAGTCTGCACCGGCACGTTTAATGCTGGTCAGTTTTTCCATCATCACACTTTCTCCATCGAGCCAGCCGTTGGCGGCCGCTGCTTTGACCATGGCATATTCACCGCTCACGTTGTAGGCGACCATGGGCAGGGATGGGAACTCATCTTTGACGGTGCGTATGATGTCCAAATAGGACAGCGCCGGTTTAACCATCAAGAAATCCGCCCCTTCAACCACGTCTAGCTCCGCTTCGCGAATCGCTTCGGCCGTATTGGCCGGGTCCATTTGATGGGTTTTACGATCCCCAAATTTCGGGGCGCCATCAGCCGCATCACGAAACGGCCCGTAAAAGGCCGAGGCATATTTAACGGCGTAAGACATGATCGGCAGATGTTCAAACCCAGCCGAATCAAGCGCAACCCGAATGCTGCCAACCATCCCATCGATCATGCCGCTGGGCGCCACGATGTCTGCCCCAGCTTTGGCATGGGACACTACAACTTTTTGCAAAATTTCCAGCGTTTCATCGTTTAACACATACCCTTCAGGCAGGTGGATGTGAGTGCCATCGTTCAAAACGCCGCAGTGGCCATGATCGGTGTATTCGCACAGACACACATCCGTCACCACAACCATGTCTGGAATCGCCGCTTTGATCGCTTTGGTCGCCCGCTGGATAATGCCGTCATCGGCAAAGTTTTCGATCCCAACCGGATCTTTTTCGTCAGGGATCCCAAACAGCATCAGGGCTGGAATTCCAAGCTCCCAAGCCTGTTGCGCCTCGGTAACCGCCATATCAACCGAAAGCTGGCTGATGCCTGGCATAGATGCAATGGGATTGCGTACTCCATCCCCATGCACAATAAACAGCGGGTAGATGAAGTCAGACGGGGTTAACTGGGTTTCGCGCACCATGCGGCGCAGCGTGGGTGTGTGCCGCAAACGTCGCGGCCGAATGGGTGAATCAAACATTTAAAGCCTAATCTTTGTGTAAGTGGCGCTCGATAGCGGCCAACATGCCATCAATCGTGTGTGGTTCAGCTTCGACATGCACGGGCAAACCGGCGTCTTTTATCGCCTGTGAAGTAATAGGGCCTATCGAGGCGATCATTTTGTTTTTGAGCGTGCTGGGGTTTAAATTTTCATTTTCCATGATCGTGTGCAAATGTTGCACAGCGGTCGGGCTGGCGAATGTCAGCACGTCAAAGCCCAGATTAAACAGCGCCCATGCGTCTGAATCTGGATCGGCTGGGATGGTGTCGTACATGCCGATTTCTAGCAGATAGGCCCCTTTGTCTAACAACATTTTTGAAATTTCCGGCCGACCCCGTTTTGAGCGCGGCAGCAAAATGTTGAGCCCATCGATATCGCCCAAGCCGGTAATCAGCTGTTCCCCCACAAACTCTTCTGGGACAAAATCTGGCATCACCCCGTAGCTTTCGAGCACATCGGCCGTGGCTGATCCAGAGACCGCGATCTTAAAATCTTGCCATCCCTTGTCCGCTAGCTGCCAACGATTGTCCGCAAAGTTTTCGAAGAAAAAGCGAACCGCATTTCCGCTGGTAAACAGCACCCAGTCAAACATGTTGATGTCTAAGTTTTCAAACTCAGGGACCGGCAGTTTTTGAAACTGCAAAACCGGGAACGGGACAGGAATCGCCCCTTTAGCCAGCAAGCGATCAACAAACGGCTTGCCCTGATTCTTCTCACGAGTGACCAGAACTCGGCGGCCGACGAGTGACGATTCTCGGCCGATAAGCCGTTCAGCACCTTGAGCCAGAGCCAGTTCAGCCCCCCACATCCCTAAACGTTCCGGGTCTGTCCCCACAATTTTAATCTCGATCCGGCTGTTCCCTTCGGGGGTTGCTACCCGGCCGTGCAGGTGCAATTTCCCGTTTTTTTCGACGACGTGAGCTGCAACCGGCAATGAACATCCGCCGCCCAAAGCTTGCAAAAATGTCCGCTCAGCTTTGACGCACAAATAGGTCGTCGGGTCGATAATTTCATCAAGAAAACCCAGCGTGTCAGCATCGTCAGAGCGGCACTGAATCCCCAACGCCCCTTGCCCGGGTGCGGGTAACATCATCCATGATGGCAGGTATTCAGTGATATGTTCTTCTACCCCTAAACGAATAATGCCGGATGCAGCTAACACGGCCGCATCATATTCTTTATCCATCACTTTTTGGATACGGGTGTCTACATTGCCTCGAATCGACTTAACCACAAGGTCCGGCCGGTGAAACAAAATTTGAGACTGCCTGCGCAAACTACTGGTCCCGATCACAGATCCGGCCGGGAGTTCATCAATCCCATCTCCACTATGCGACACAATCACGTCTCGCTCGTCTTCTCGCTCAGGGATCGCTCCCACAATCAGACCGGGGGCATCTTCAACCGGCAAATCTTTTAAAGAATGCACGGCCAGATCGATCCGTTTCTCACGCAGAGCCGCCTCGAGCTCGGCCGTAAACAACCCTTTGCCGCCGATTTCAGGCAATGGGGTTCCGGCCGCTTGGCTTGCGTCTCCCTGCGTCTTAAAAATTTCGATTTCACAAACAAGATCGGGCCATGCCATTTCAAGCATTTGGGCCACAAGTTTTGTTTGTGTTAGAGCTAATTTTGATCCACGTGATCCGATTGTTAGTTTCATGAATTTAGGTGATTAATGCAGAAGTTTGGTAATTTAGCGGATATCCAGCTTGATTCGTTTTGCCGTGATGCGTGTTACGTCTGCGTCCCACGCAATACGTTTTAAACGACCAGATCAAATCACTGAATAGTTACGAAATTTGATATTTAAAGGTCGAAAAGTTTTTGAGCAGATTCTTCAAGCCCATTCAACGTTCCATTCCTAGCTTCGTCTCGTAAGGCCTTGGTCGGCCGGTGCAACAGCTGCTTGACCAAAGTCTGAGACAGTTTGTCGATATGTTTTAGCATATCTGGATCAACATCGCCTAAGTATTTCAGCGTCTTGGCTAGTTCTTTTTGTCTAATCTGCTCCGCCTGCTGGCGCAAAGCGGTCAAAGTGGGGAAAACGGCCGATTCTTTTTCCCAAGCGCTAAAGCGGTCAAGCTCTTCGGCGATAATCGCTTCCACCTGCGGAATCTCTTTTTCCCGTTCAGCCAACCCTTCCGCTACTTCATTTTTTAACGCATCCACATCAAACAAATTCACCTCGGTCAACGCTCCGCATTGTGGGGCAACGTCTCTGGGCACGGCCAAATCAACTATGGTGATGGGTTGGCTGCGACCGCTTAGCATTTGTGGCACGATAATCGGTTCAGGTGCAGAGGTGGCGGTGACGGCACCATCGGCCGTTTGCAACAGTTGACCCAAATCAGAAAGAGGGGCCGTTTTTAAGCCCCATCTTTTTGCCAGAGCAACCGCTTTGGGTTGGCTACGATTAACGACGGTTATGTTTTGTATGCCGAACGCAATCAGCCCTTTGATTGCGAGAAGGGCCATCTCACCAGCCCCCACAACCAAAACCTCGGCCGTTGCCGGGCTGGCCAAGTTCCGTTTAACCAAACTAACCCCGATCGAACTGACACTGACCGGATTTCTAGAAATTTTTGTTTCGGTACGCGATCGTTTTCCGGCACGGATGGCAGACTGAAAGGCGCTTTTGAGCAGCGCATCGGCAGACTGTTGTTCAATT
>JAHDEN010000258.1 GCA_020628815.1 Chloroflexota bacterium
CGGCCGTGGCAATCGTCATCGCCGCATCGGGGATATGGTTCATGTCCATGTCAACTGCCTGTAATGGTGCTCCTGTGGCTTCAATCCAAGTGTCACCCCACCTGATTTTTGCACCCATCTTTTCAAGCACTTCTGCAAACTGAGCATCACCCTGCACACTGGTTGTTCCAACCCCGTTGACCCGTACCGTGCCGCCTCCAATCGCTCCGGCCGCTAAAAAGTAGCTGGCTGAAGATGCATCTCCTTCTACCATGATTTCGCCGGGAGAGGTGTACGTTTGACCGGCTGGGATCACAAATCGTTGAAAATCATGATTCTCAACCTCAACCCCAAATTTTGACATCGCATCAAGGGTGATACGGATGTACGGCTTAGACACAAGTTCTCCATCAACTACAATTTCGAGCGTGTCGGCCGCAAACGGGGCAGCCATGAGCAGGGAGGTTAAATATTGGCTCGAGATATTCCCTTTTATCGTGACTGTGCCACCCTGTAAACCGGTTCCCTGAATTTTGAGCGGCGGAAACCCTTCATCTTTTAAATATTCGATATTGCCACCGATTTGACGCAAGGCATCAACCAAATCTTTGATCGGCCGTTCATACATGCGCGGCTCACCCGTTAGCTCAAATTCACCCGGAATCATGCAAAAGGCGGCCGTGAGTGGCCGCATCGCTGTACCCGCATTCCCCAAAAATAGCTCCAAGCTTTCTTCGTCTTTATTGAGATTGAGCGGACTCCCTTGGCCTTCTAGCACACACTCTGTTTTGTCTCCGTTGAGTGTAAACGGCACCCCGGCCGCTTTGAGTGCGCCCAACATGTGGCGAATGTCGTCGCTATCAAGCAGATTGGTGATGCGCGTGGTGCCTGTCGCCAGAGCTGAGAGCAACAAGATTCGATTAGAAAGGCTTTTAGAGCCGGGCAAAGTCACTTCGCCGCTGACTGATGTAATTGGTTGAAGGGTTAACGATTCCATGGTTTAAAGGGTGTAAATTGTAGATAGAAATAGAGAAAATGGGGGTAGACGAAGTATATCAAATATCAAGATGGGGGAAAATCTTGATATGTTTCAATATGGGCTAAGTCATCATACCAAGCGGCTCGCTCGCCGTAAAAGATGTGTCGTTTAACCGTTATGCTTGGGGCTTGATCCAAAGTTCCGGCCGGGATAACCATTAAGCCAGACCCGCTGAGGGTTAGATATGGCATCCCGGAGCCACAGTCGATGCAAAAAGCTTGGGAGATCGCCCGGCCGGGAACGTCAAAACGCTTTAGCCGTTCTTCTCCCGTGAGCCATGCGAATCCCGTTTGTTGTGCAAATAAATTAGAGGCGTGAGCCGAGCCTGTGGCTTTTTGGCACTGAGTGCAGTGGCACAGATGAAAGGTTTCAAACTCATCTGTTACGCGGAAGGTAATGCGGCCGCAGAGGCAGCTGCCAGTTAGTGTGTTTGTCATAAATTTGAGCTAATGGCTAATTAAGAGTGCGGCAAATGTTTGATCGCTGTCTCGAAATGCTGTTTCAGGGTTTGCCCTTCAACCGCTTTAACCACAGAATTCCATTTCTCGGCCCCAAACTTTTGCTGTACCCGATAAATAAGCGGCCGTAGGAAATATTGATTGTTAATCGCTTCCCCCTTTTCCAGCAGTTCCAGTTCTTGTGACATCGTGGCAACAATCGGCGCGCATGTGTCTAAATCTTTTGTATGCCATAAATAATTGGCGTAAGCCATCATCGGCGCCCATGGCTGAAAAACCGTCTCTTGCAGTGATCTTAGCGCCTGAAAGATATGCGGCCGGGCATTTTCAACATCCTGCTGCATGAGACACAGTTGCCCCAAGTTGCTGTGGCAAGCGGCGGCCGATTCGATTTTACTCAGTCGTTCTGCTAACTCTAATGCCTGCTTTAGGGTGGCCGCCGAGGCATCAAAATCCCCCATGATCGTCAACAGAATCCCTTTGATATACAGCGTGTATTGTAAATGGTTGCGCTCACCCATTTCTTCACTCAACAGCTGTGCTTCTGTCAGATAGGTATGGGCCTGCTCAAACTCCTCTTCCACAATGTCCCAATTGGCCAGGGTTGTAATACGCCGCGCCATCGCAACCTTGTCATTGATTTGACGCATAAAGCTCAAGCTATGTTCAGCCAGCTCTCTGGCTTTAGCCATATCCCGCAGACGATAATGCTCGAGCGCCATATTTTGTAAGATAGACGAAACGTTACGCTGGTTCCCTTGCTCCTCGTAGACGGCGAGAGCTTTTGAATAGTGAGCTAAAACCTTGTCTGGCGGATGCCCCAGCGCGTTAAGCACCATCCCTAAAGAATTGTGACAAGTGGCCACAAAGAGCACATCTTCAAGCGCTTCCCCAATTTCAATCGCTTTTTCCAACAGCCCCAAAATATCTTCTACCGATTTCTTTTCTACAAAATAGATGGGAACAAGAATGCGATAACTGTTAGCCAATGTACCCAGATCTCCCGTTTTTTCAGCCAGCTCAATCGCTTTTTGCAGATGTTTGTTTGTTTCGGCCGCATCTCCCAGCCGATAATAACAGTAGCCTAAACGCATATGCAGTTCGGCATGGTCAGGCTGGTGGTGCAGAGCCCGTTTGATCGCTTCAGACGCTTCAACCAGCTGAGATTTGTCAAGCCAAAAGCGGATCATTGCTAGGGTCAAAGCGACACCTTTGTCGGGCTCGTTTTCTTCTTCTAACCCCCATTCTAGTGCGGCCCGCAGATTCCCTTGCTCAACCTCAAACTTTTGGACCCCGTCTAAAAATTGCTTGCCGAGCAGGGTGGGGGTTTCGTTTTGTGCAAAGCTCAAAAATGTTTCAAGATGGGCCTGTTTGGCGGCCGTGACCATGTTGGCCTGCTGTAATTTTTCAAGCGCATATTGGTGGATAAGCGGGTGCAAGTTGTACCGTCGGCCGACGCTGTGATAAATGAGAGAACGGCGCAGCAGGGACTGGATCGTACGTAATGAGGCACCCGTCACCTGCTGGAAGCTTTCGCGCGAGAATCCACCTCGAAAGACAGACGCCCACATAAATGCCTTTTGCTCAGCTTCGCTTAAGCGGCCCCAAGTTGGGTCAATCACCGCATGCATGCTCCGCTGCCGATCCGGCATGTCCTGTAGCTCTGTGCTCAAAAAGTCTAGATTCGCCTTGATCTCTTTTCCAATTTCAGGGATAGACAACGTATCGAGCCACGTTGCCGCCAAGACCAACGCAAGCGGCATGCCACCGGCCGCGTTTACGATTTGCTCAATGTCCGGCCGCTCTTCTTCACCTATTTCAAGATTGGGGTGCATCATCAGCGCGATCTCTGTAAATAATCGCCCCCCATCTTCAATGATCGGTTGCAAATAATAGGCGGTTTCCAGACGCAGATTAAGTTGTTCTCGGGTTGTCGCAATAATTTTTAACTTGGGTCCAGTTTCAAGCAGTTTGGATAAGAGACCCGCTCCTGAAAGCACATGTTCAAAATTGTCGAAAATCAGCAAAAGCTCTTTTTCGCGACAGTAGTTGAGCAAAATTTCTTGGCTGACCGTCGTGTCAGCAAGCGTCAGGCCGAGCCTCTGCAAGGTGGCCGTGGCGATGTCATCTGGGTTGTTGATTGCGGTGAGATCGATAAATACGGCCCCGTTTTTGAACTGCGATTTAACTAGATGACCAACTTCTAACGACAGGCGCGATTTCCCCATCCCACCGGCCGCAATGATCGAAAGGAGCCGATATTTCGGTTTGCTCAAAAACCCTGAAAGCTCAACCAGTTCAGACTCTCGGCCGACAAACGGCCCGTTTGTAATCGGTAATTCAAAATATGCTGTGTTTGGGTTTGAGGTCTCGGTCTTTGCTACGGCCGCTTTTCCCCCAATCAACCCCATCTCTTGCGCCAGTGCAATCGCTTCGGTCCGTCGGCTTGTCCCCAATTTGCTGTAGATCTGTTTGTTGTACCACCGAACCGTCTCTCGGGTAACAAACAGCCGGTCGGCGATTTCCGGATTTGAAAGCCCCTCAGCCATCAACTGCAAAATTTCGATCTCGCGCTCTTTAAAATCGCCAAGCGGTGCGGTGAGTCTGTCTGTCATAGTTTTTAATGCATCCCCCCATCCCGTTTGCCTGCTAAATATTTTGAAGCCGGCCGACGCTGGCCAAGTATAAATCCATCTCTAAAAATGACGAGCTTTTTGCACCACCCCAAAGACTACCCATAGGGGGGGAGGAATAAATGGCCAAACATTTTACGATCTGTTTGTCAGTGGAATTCATCAAATTTTAGGAGATATCACTATGTGGTTGCTAATAACATACATCATCATTTTATCAATTGCGCCGGGGCCGGTTTTTATCAAAACGGTTCAAGAAGCGCGCCGAAACGGTGCAAACGCTGGAATGCTGGTCGCACTTGGTGCCTCGATTATGGCGATAGTTATTGTTCTAGCTGCGATGGCCATTCACAGTTTGGGATTTTCGGCCGTGCTCGACTCTTCAAGCATGTCGATTATCGAACAGATCGGTGCCGTTGGGATTATTTTGATCGGGGCCTACGCTGGGTACAAATGCCTGACCGCATCATTTGAAGAAGCTGATGCGCCAGAAAACGCGGCTGGTACAAAAACACGGCTGCTTCAAGGGATGGGAATGATGGTTCCCACGATCCCACACGGCCTGCTCTTTTACAACGTTATTCTGCCGCAAACTGTTGGAATAGACGCCTTGCCATCGTTAATGATTTGGATCGGGGCTTTAGAAGTTGCCATGCTGTTTGGCTACCATGCCTTGGTCGCTTTTATCGCAGATCGTTCAAACAAAATGGTGCGCAACACGCGCTATAAAAAGGTTTTCGACTTCTCTTTGGCCGCACTATTAATTGGGATGGGGGTCAACATTCTGCTCTAGATTGGGTAAATCCAAATTAGACACAGAAGAGAAGTTATATGAAAGCAAAAAGCATTAACGCGCTCATCGGCTATTCGATCGCAATTGGCACCCTTGGTTTTTTTACCCGGATGATTGAAGGGATTGATTTGTTAACTTTGGTGTTTTTTCGCGCCCTGCTGGCGGGATTATTTATCTTAGGGTTTTTGATGCTGACTAGAAAAACCGATCAGATGATACCGCAAAATATCGCCCTTTTGTTGGTGAATGCGATTTGCCAGGGTGGCATGATGGTCACCTTTATCTGGGCGATCCTAAATACTTCAATCGCAAATACAGTTGTGCTTAACCATACCGCTCCGATATTTGCGATTTTCTTTTCCAAGATTTTTTTAAGAGAGACGATCCGAAACTCAACCCTTGTAAGTATCGCAATTTCGTTTTTAGGCATGCTGCTGCTCATAGATTTTTCAGAGTTTAGTATGCAGAGCAGTACTGCCTTCGGCGACATGATGGCCCTAGCATCCGGTATCTGTTTTGCTGGGTCAATGGTTTCGGGCAAGGTTTTGACTCGTACAAATTCAAGTGCAGGCATCACTTTTTGGCAGATGGCGTTTACCACGGCCGCGTTGCTCCCGTTTATCCAAATGCCTTCGGCCGCCGTGTTGCTTCCGGCCGCATTCCCCCTTATCGGCCTAGGCTGTATCGCGACCGGTTTAAGCTACGTTCTATTTATGATTGGGGTGAAAAATCTCGATGCTCAAGTTGTCTTAATTGTCCCCACGATTGGCCTGATCTTCCCAGTAGTTGGTGCTTGGCTGATTTATGGCGAACTATTGTCAATAACCAGCATCAGCGGATCTGTTTTGATTTTAATCGGCGTCTTTGTGTCCCAACTGAATCTCGGAAATATGTTCCCAGCCCGACAACGTCAGCTTCAACCTTCATCTGTCTCCAAAATAATTTAAGTTCAAAAACTTTTCGCTATTAAAATCTAGCCCTTTTGCTTCGGCAATCTCCTCCTTGGGCTGGACAGATGAATTCCAAGGGGGAGCCTATTTTTTTCTTTTGCCGTCAATTTATGCTCTTTAAAATCGTGTTAAAGTCAGATTTTTTCAATCTGGAAACAGGAGACCGTTTGGAACTAAGACACGAAAATATTCTTTTACGCCATGCAGTGGATAGTGATCTAGATCATCTGTGGCAGCTGATTTACAGTGACCTTGAATGGAAAAATTTTGATGGCCCTTACTATCCGTTTAAAACGGCCTCACTTGAAGAGTTTCGAGACGGCTTTTTTAGCAGGCTAAAACATGGGGAACGTGCTCGTTTAATCGAACTTGATGGGCAGGTGATCGGTCTTGTTTCGTACTATTGGGAAGATGAAAATACTCGCTGGTTAGAGGCAGGTATTGTGATTTATGATTCGCAACGGTGGGGCAAGGGCATCGGCCGGAAAGCCCTAGTCCCGTGGATCATCCATCTGTTTAACACCCTTGAAATTGAGCGGGTAGGGATGACAACTTGGTCGGGTAACCCACGGATGATCGCATGTGCCAAGGCGGTTGGTTTCCAGGTTGAGGGGATTCTACGTAAAGTTAGGTACCACAAAGGGGAATACTTCGATTCGGTCAAACTGGGGATTTTGCGTGATGAGTGGTTTGAACTACATCCGATTTTAAATACTTGTTAACTCTTGGCGATGACGTAGCTTAAAATTTCAACTACCTGTTCAGGCGTAGTAGCCCATGCCATCGCTTGCGCATCTACCTCTTTTAAGGGGTGGATGATGTCTTCCGCATGTAAAGTGATGTAAGGCGTCCCCAAAGCGGCGCAATAGCCAGCGTCAAACGCCGCATTCCACTGTTTGTATTTGTCTCCAAAGCGAATTACTGCCACATTGCAATTTTCAAGCGCTGTTTTGATGCGAATTGCATTTACTTTTGCGGATTTATGGTCGCGCCAAAACTGTTTTTCTTCGCTCCCCAGCAAATCCCCAGCCGCATCGCTGGCAGGGTGGTCGGTCACGGCCGAGCTAAATGTAACAGGCAAACCGGCCGCCTCGCACCCCTGTTTGATTTGCTCCCGCCAGTCAGTGTGTATTTCCCCAGATAGATAGACATTCCATTCCATAATCTTTCTCCTTAATTTAAGTTTTTCCGAGTATATCAAAAAGCGAAGCCAATATTTTCCGGTTAGAGATGTTTTAACCAAAATAGGTAGATAAACAGCATGTTTAGTGATGTGTTACTCGGCCCGATTATAAATTCACAGATCAAAGATTTTGGGAATCCGATTTTTAACCCATCATTTTCAGAATTCGGTTGGGGCATTTACTAAACTCACCTGAGTTTTGGATAAGAAC
>JAHDEN010000259.1 GCA_020628815.1 Chloroflexota bacterium
GTGATTTTGTTGAGGTGCAGGGGACGGGGGAATCGGCTCCGTTTTCGCAGTCTGAGTTGGATGCGTTGCTCGGTTTGGCTCGGGGTGGAATTGCGGATTTGGCCAAGGCTCAAAATGAGGCGCTGAGTTAATATTTCTGCGTAGGGGCTAGTCATTGTCAGCCGAAGGCCCAATGGCTCGCCCCCCGAATGAAAATAATCTCTATGTTGGGGCGAGCCGTCGGGACTTCGCCTAGCGACGACTAGCCCCTACCGGATTTCTTAGCGACGATGACGGTCGCTTCGCTTTTTTCTAGTTGGACCCGCTCAAGCGAAACGGTGAACCCACACGCCTGCATCATTTTTTCCACATCGGCCCAAAATAAATCTATCTCCCGCTCTGCTAAATCAGCTTTTTGATTGCCCGTTGTCTGACCGGTAATCACAAACATCCAGTGGATGATTGTGCGAATGGGGCCGTTGCCGGTTAGATGCCCCTCGGGCAAAATGACCAGCCGGCCGCCCGGTTTGAGCAGTTGGTTTAGGGCCTGTAATGTTTCTACTCGAAAGATAAAGTTGGTTGGAAACTGGGACAGGACGCTATCAAACGTTTCGGCCGCGAACGGCATATCGGGTATCTGACAGCGGAGCAGGCTGACTGAGCCATCTTGCCCAGAGCGTTTGAGGCGGGCTTGTGCCAAACGGCTCATGGCCGGAGATAGATCGAGGGCTGTCACGGCCATCCCCCGTTTTTGCAGTTCTAAAAGCATATGGCCGGGGCCGTGAGCGATTTCAAGCACGGCCGGACCCTGCACAAATTCAAGTGATGCAAGCTGCCATTTGCGCCATTCGCCTAACGAAACAGACCATGAAACAATGTCGTAGCTCCACGCAAAGTGGTTGTAAAGCAGGTGAAAGCCGAAATCTACAATGCGTTTCCAGATCATGTCGCTACGCTTACACGCCAATCAAAGATCGACGAATGGGGGAGAGTCACCCGTTTACCGCTTACAATTTTAAATGGTAAACGGTGAATGTTAAATTATGAATGGGTGCCAGCCTATGTCACTTCGCTCTTTTCTTCAGAGTATTTTTCGTACAGTTTTTCAGTCACAACTCGGCGCAGACGCATGACGGCGGTGTAGACGTCTACGTAGCTGGTGTACAGCGGGGTAAAGCCGAAGCGAATATTGTTTGGCGGCCGGAAGTCAGGTAACACGTCCATTTCATTAATCAACGCCTGATTAATGCGCCACCCTTCTGTATGGCCAACAGAGATGTGTGAACCGCGATATTTGTGTTTACGGGGTGAGTTTAGCTCAAATCCCAGCTCGGCTAAATGTTGATCATACAGGCCTATAAACAAATCGGTTAGCCCTAAAGATTTTTTGCGAATCGCTTCCATCCCCACTTCGAGAAAAATATCTAGGCTGGGTTCGATGGCTGAGATTGCTAGAACGGGTGGGGTGCCACTCGTGAATCGGCGGATCGTGTCGGCCGGTTCATAGTCGAGCTCCATTTCAAACATTTTGCCTTGGCTAAACCAGCCGGTGGTGGGATTAGATAATTTTTGCTGTAACTCTTTGCGAACATACAAAAACGCGGGCGCGCCCGGGCCACCGTTTAGATATTTGTAACAGCAACCGACCGCTAGATCAGCTCGTGATTTTTTGAGGTCAACGGGCAGTGCTCCCACCGAATGGCTTAAATCCCATAAAATCAGTGCGCCTGCATCATGGGCCTGAGCCGTCATTTCTGTCATGTCATAGGTGTAGCCGCTTTTAAAAACGGTATGAGACAGCGACAAGAGGGCGGTGTGATCGTCCAGTGCTTTTGATAGGCCATGCACCGGGCCGGTAATATTATCGGCCGAAGGAATAATATCGACTCGGCTCCCTTTGATAATGTTGGTTATTCCGTCAAATACATAAACGTCTGAAGGGAAATTGAGATTGTCGGTGACGATTCGGGTGCGGTGGTGCTCTTTTTGATACAGCATCGCGGCTAATGCCAAACGATAGAGGTTGATTGTGGTCGAATCCGCAACAATGACTTCCCCCGGATCTGCTCCGATCAACTGGGCGATTTTATCCCCAACTTTCGACTGTAGCCCCATCCACTGTTTACCCCATCCCCGAATTAGATCATCCCCCCATTGATCTGAAACAATACCTCGCATATGGTTCATGGTGGCTCTGGGCAAGCGGCCGAGAGAATTGCCATCGAGATAAATAAGATCGCTATTCCCATGAAAGAAGCGATCACGATACCGGTTGAGCGGGTCTTCGGCATCTAAGGTGTGCATAACATTGGTGTTTGTTTCAGGCATCTGTTTTTAATCAAACGCAACTAACCAGTAGGGGGTTAATGTTGCATACATAAACTGGATAAAAGGCTCTCCGATTCTAAAAATCGGGAAAAGTATAACAGTGGATGAGAGTTACGCTAGTCAGGAGGTACTTTTGGTCTAAATTCACCTGCATTTTTAGTGAATCTGACTATACTAGCCAGCCGATTTTAAGGGATAAAGCCGGTAATTTAGCTCAAAACAACCCAAGAACTTATACAGATAATGAAGTCAGATTTGAAAAAAAGCCTCTATTTTAATTTGCCCCTTATATGGCCCGTGCTATTTAGTGCAGTTGCCGCACTGGTAATTTTCAGCGGCCGGTATCAGCCACCTATCGCGGCTCAAGAAGGGTCGTTGACACCGGAGGCAGACGCATTTTTGCCGTCAATTCGTTATGACTTCACACCAACGCCCACATTCACACCTACACCCACACCAAGCCCAACGATTACACCAACACCAACCGCAACTGAAACGCCCGAAGGCGGCGTGATGCAGGAAGTGCGTGGTTTGTGGGTTTCTCGTTTTGATTGGACCTCTTCGGTGTCTGGTGCTCAGCAATCTAAAATTGATGAGATTGTTGATAACGCTGCTCTGGCAGGGATTAATCTGATCTACTTTCAGGTACGGGGTACGGCCGATTCGTTTTACACCCCTGGCCTTGAACCTTGGTCACAACGGATGACGGGTAACAACATGGGAGACAATCCCGGCTGGGACCCGTTGGCCGTGCTGATTGAAAAAGCGCATGCAGAAAATATCCAAGTGCATGCTTACCTAAACATCTACCCGGTTTGGTTTACCTGTGATCCACCACCTAACGGAACTTCGCCCCAACATCTTTATCATAAGCTGGATGATTTGCACATTGATGGGGTAAGTGATGTGTTGCAGCAAAGCCAATGGGGCACCGTTTATTGTGGCCCAACAGAATACCAGCGGGTGTCACCGGCATCTGGTGCGTTTGATGAGCATGTGCTAGCTGTCGCGGCCGACCTTGAGTCGCGTTACGACATCGATGGGATTCATCTGGACCATATTCGGTATGGTGCGGCCGGAGCTTCGTTTGATCCGGTTAGCAATCAGGCGTATGCGGCTGAAGCGGCCGAATTTCCGGATCGGGCTGATTGGCAACGCAGACAGGTAAACGGAACGGTCAATAAGTTCTACACTCAAATTTTAGAAGATGATCCAAAGTTGATGTTGTCGGCTGCTGTGTGGCCCGTCTACGAAAATCTGCCCAGCTTTCCATTTGAGGTAGGTGAGGGGCGCAACAGCTACTACCAAGATTCAAAAGAATGGGTACAACAGGGTTATATCGACACGATATCCCCCATGATTTACCCGGCCCTGTTTAACTGCCCCGACGACAGTTTTTGGACCCTGCAAATCTGGACCGATTTGGTTGTTGATTTTCAGAACGATCGGGGGAATCGCGCGGTGATTCCGGGGATTGGGACCGGCTATTGTGATTTTGCTGAGATTGAAAATCGGATTAATGCGGCCCGCAGTGTAGGCACATTTGGTCATGCGCTATTTTCGTATCGCAGTTTGTTGCAAGAGCAAAACGGGAAAAGTTACTTTGAACTGTTGGCCGAGGGGCCATACGCGCAACCGGCCGTGGTGCCTGACATGACTTGGCGATAAGTTGAAAGTGTGAAGTTATAAGTTGCCTCCATTTCATACTTAAAACTTTTCGCTTCATACTATATAATCCCGCCTATGAACATCCTAATCACCGGAGCAAGTGGCCAACTTGGATTGGCGCTGCGCAAAGAACTTCACGAACACGAAATTATCGGGGTAGACCTGCCTGACCACGACATATCTGATAAACAAGTTGTTGATGAGCTGATGGCGGAGCACAAGCCTGATTTGTTGGTCAACAGTGCGGCTTATACCAATGTAGATGGCTGTGCCAAAGACCCTGCGCTGGCGTATAAAGCGAATGCATTAGGGCCGCAGAATTTGGCGTTGGCCTGTTTGGAAAATGGGACGCCGATGGTGCAGGTGAGCACGAATGAGGTGTATGCTGGCAACAATCCGGCCGGATACGAAGAGTGGATGCCGCTGAGCCCGATTAATCCCTATGGACGATCAAAAGCGGCCGGTGAGTTTAATGTCCGCTCGATTTTTCCCCAGCACTACATTGTGCGCACCGCTTGGCTGTATGCCAGCACCGGCCGGAACTTTATCCACGCGATCATGAATCGGGCTAAAGAGACCGGCAAAGTTAGTGTTGTGACTGACGAAATCGGGAACCCCACGTGGGCCAAAGATTTAGCGGCGGCGATTGGGCAGCTGGTCGAAACCGGCCGGTACGGAACCTATCACTTTGTGAACTCTGGCTCTTGCAGCCGCTGGGAATTTGCCAACGAGATTTTAAAACTGGCCGGAATCGAAGCAGAAAACGCGCCGATTTTGAGCAGTGAATTTAAAAGAGCCTCGACACCGCCACCATATGGCGCATTGCACAACATCAACGGCAGTCAGGCCGGCATTGTTCTGCGGCCGTGGCAAGAAGCTTTGGCTGAATTTATTAGCGAAATGTAGAGCAAGTTGCAGGTTGCAAACGCCGAAAGCCAAAAGTTGCAGTTGCACAGTCAGTCGTTCAACGGCAAGTATGGATAATAGCGGTTGCATCGGGTCCACGGACAAGTGTCCGGTTTGGTGTTGAACAGGCATCCCTGCCTGATCCTGACAGGCAAGGATGCCTGTTTTACAAACTTACTGACAAGCCATTCCTGCATCGCTGTGGCAATAAAGCTACTTTATCAATAACTGAAAAAGTTTGAACTCGGCGGTTGCATCTTGCTTGGCGTGCGAAGCTAAGCCTGCAACCTGCACCTTCTATCCTTATGAAAATTTCTCCTCCAATTGCACCCAAGTTCCCCCATGACATAACCACCCACGGCGATACACGCCAAGATCCCTATTTTTGGATGCGGGAAAAAGATCGGCCGGACTTGCTTGAGTATATTCATGCTGAAAACAACTTTGTAGAGGTAGGGATGGCCCATACAAAAGAGCTCCAACAGGCGCTGTATGACGAAATGCTCGGCCGGATTCAGGAGACGGACCAAAGCGTGCCGGTAGAGAAAGACGGCCGTTTTTACTACACCCGCACCGAAGCCGGATTGCAGTATCCGATTTATTGTCGCAAAAGCGGTAGCATGCAGGCGGCCGAAGAAGTGTTGTTAGACCCGAATAAAATCGCGGCCGAGGCTGACGGCGACTATTTAAAAGTTGGGATTTATGCGGTTAGCCCAGACCATAAAACGTTGGCCTACTCGCTCGATTTTACGGGAGGCGAGCGCTACACGGTACATTTTAAAAATCTCGAGTCAGGCGCCATCCTGCCAGACCAAATTGAAAATGTAGGCTACGATTTTGAGTGGGCCAACGACAGCCGGACTGTTTTTTTTGATCGGTTTAACGATGAGTGGCGCAGTTTCCAAATTTGGCGTTTTACTTTTGGGGATGGGGAGCCAGAAAGCACGCTTGTTTTCCAAGAAGATGATGTTGAGTTTGGGGTGGGGCTGGATAAAACCAGAGACGATAAGTATCTGCTGATTGAGGTCGATGCGGCCGAAACTTCTGAGGTTTACTTGGTCGATGCAGATGCCCCTGAAGGGCCGCTAAAGCTAATTGCGCCCCGCGAAAACGGGGTCGATTATTGGGCCGAACATCGGGATGGGTTGCTTTATATTTTGACCAACCGGGGCGGGGCGACCAACTTTAAGTTGTGTACGGCTCCGGCTGAAAATCCCAGCCCTGAAAATTGGACTGACTTGGTTGGGCATCGATCGGAAGTGCGTTTGGCCGGTTTTGCGATATTTGACAGCCATTTGGTTTTGCTTGAGCGGGAAAACGGACTGAAACGGTTTATGGTCCGAGATTTTGCCAGCGATGCGGAGGTTGAAATCCCGATGGATGAGCCTGTCTACACCGTCGGGTTCAGCAGTAATCCAAACTTTAAAACCGGCCGGTTCCGCTACGTCTATGGTTCGATGACAACCCCCGGCACCGTGCTGGAGTATGATTTTGGCAGTGGCGAACAGATCGTTTTAAAGCAAGACCCTGTGCCGGGGTATGACCCATCCCGCTATGAAACGACCCGCATTTGGGCGACGGCCGAAGATGGGGCGCAAGTGCCAATCTCGTTGGTGTATCAAAAAGGATTAGAGCTGAACGGGAAAAACCCCTGTTTGCTGTATGGGTACGGCTCTTACGGGGTTAATCAGGAGCCGAATTTCAACGGCCGCTGGGTTAGTTTGGTTGATCGTGGCTTTGTGTGTGCGATTGCACATGTGCGCGGTAGTGAAACGATGGGGCGGCAGTGGTATGAAGATGGGAAGTGGCTGAAAAAACGAAATACGTTTACAGACTTTGTGTCGGCCGGGCGGCATCTGATTGCGCTGGGATACACGTCGGCCGAAAAAATGGCGGTATGGGGGCGTAGCGCCGGTGGCTTGTTGATCGGTGCCACCGTTAATCTGGCTCCTGACATGATGGCGGCCGCCATTGCGGATGTGCCGTTTGTCGATGTGGTTAGCACCATGCTGGATGAGTCGATTCCGCTCACAACGGGTGAGTTTCGGGAGTGGGGGAATCCGAAAGAGAAAGAATATTACGACTACATGCTGAGCTATTCGCCGTATGACAATGTGGAGGCTAAAGCGTATCCTGCGATTTTAGCGACATCTGGTTATAACGACCCACGGGTGCAGTATTGGGAGCCGACCAAGTGGGTGGCAAAACTACGCGTTACCAAAACCGGTGATGCTCCGTTGTTTTTGTACACGAACATGGGGGCTGGGCATGGGGGTGCCAGCGGCCGGTACGATTATTTGAAGGAGTATGCGTTTCGGCTTGCCTTTTTAATTGATCAGGTCGGG
>JAHDEN010000043.1 GCA_020628815.1 Chloroflexota bacterium
AGCTCCCAAGCCAAGTGGTGAATTTCTGGCAGGATTAGTTTTTCCCACGCCAACCGCATGGCGGCCGGTGATCCTGGTGTGGTGATGATCAGACGTCCTTTATAAACCCCGGCCGTAGCTCGCGAAAACATCGCGGCCGCACCAACTTGGTCATAGCTCAGCATCCGGAAAATTTCGCCAAAGCCATTCATCTCTTTTTCGATTTTACGAATTAAAACATCGTATGTCCGGTCACGCTTGGCGATCCCCGTCCCACCATTAAACATGATAAGTTGAGCGCCGGTGTCCACCATTTCTTCGAGCGCATCTTCAACTTGATCAGACTCATCTTTTACAATGCGGTAGCCCACTAATTTGTGGCCCGCTTGCTCAATCTCTTGGGTCAAATAATGATAATTTGTATCGTTTTCTGGGGTACGTGTATCGCTTACCGTCACAATTGCAAGCTGGATCACCTCGTGCTGACCGGCCGCAATGTCACGATGCTGCTGTGCGCTTTCTAAATTTGGTTCCATAGCTGGGATTTTATGCGAACTAGCAGGCAGTGACCAGTAGGCAGTGATTAAAGCTCTACACCGGCCGCCTGAACATCTTCCGGTGTGGTTGTAAATCGGCCGTAATCTTTTGCAAAGCCCGCAATATCAATCCGGGACAAAACGACTACAGAACCCAAAAGTCCAAGCGTCGCCACGAAAAAAGTAATGCCATAAGACATATCTGGGGTTAACCCAAAGCCTAAGAACACATCACGCAGCAGGCTGCCTAAAAAGTTGCCTAATCCCTTAAAAATAAGGATAGAAATTGTCCACAAGCCCAAATAAGCGCCAGCATCTTCATCAGAAGACATAACCGCCATCAGGCTTAACCCACCAAACGTGTAAATACCAAAGCCTGCGCCAAACACAAACAGCGCCGTTTCGATCAGCCTGACTCCACCCAGAAAACTTTCAAGCGCGATTAGCCCCATCCCCAGTGCCATAATCGTCAGCCCCCAGCCTGCTACCCCTTTCTGCTCTTCCGGCCGTCTTTTTCGCCAATAATACGCTGCGCCAATCAACGTAATCACCGTAGCCGTTTGCCAATAGCTGTTGTATCGGGTTGTCTGCTGCATCGACTTTTCAAGCACATCTCCACCAAAAGGCTCTAGAATTACATCCTGCATCCATGCGGCTAAGGTGGCTAACGACAAAAAGATAAAGAAGAGGCGTGTGCGACGGTCGCTCCAGATTTTGCTCATCGTTGGCCAAAGCTGAACCTGTTCTTTCGCATGGGTAAATTTGTCTTTAATGTGGGGGGGGATGCTCTGATTTTCGATACCAAGGATGCCGATTGTCCAGAAAAAGCCCCCAATCACCATCGTTGTAATTACCATCGAGCGGAAAATGGCCGGATCGTATTCTTCCATCCAATAAGAAAAGCTAATACCCGATATGGCAAAAAAGATGATTAGCACCGTTTCAGCAACGCTAATAGCAAACCCTTGATTCGCTTTAGGGGCAGAATCTCGCACCAAGGCCAAAAATGGGCTGCCCGAAAGTAGCGTGCCTACTCCGTACAGTGCAAAACAAAGAATCGCATATATCCATCCCAGCACGTCACCCGTTTCCCCTTCAAGCCGCTGTAAACTCAAAAGCAAAAATGGCAGCGAGATCACCATCAGCCCACGGCCGAACCAGATGTAGCTGGTACGATAAAAGCCAAAAAGCTTGGTTGTGTCGGAACGGTGTCCGGCCCACAAACTTAGCGGAGAAAGAAAGTAACGTAGCGCGATGAGTAGACCGATGGGCCAAGCGGGCATCCCAAAATTCGAGATCATCACCCGATTCCAAATGCTAGTCACCAAAATGTCGCCCATCGCCGAGCCGATCTGAAAACTAGACAGACGCAACATGCGTGGCCAACTAAATTCGGCCGTTTCAGGTGTAGCTTGTTTTTCCACAGGTGACATAGTGGAGAATCATACCAAAATCAGGTTATATCGAGGCAAAAGTTACAATGCGTTTCCAATAAATTACACTTTGTGCCGTTACCCATTGTCCAACAGATCGCGACCTTAAATAAGAACCCAAAGTTACCGGGCGCCAAAAGCTATTTTGCAGAAAACAAATCCTTTTGATATGAATGGCGGCTAGTGGTTTGTCGATTATCACTCGATGAAGATTTCAACGGGACAAACCACTTTAGGCCAATCTGGCCCGACTAACATTTGTAAACCAGCGGTTTGCCAACTGTCACTTGGCAACAAGCACGAGGAATAATGGACTTTGAATCTGCAATTGAGTGGATGTTTGTAATGCAAGAGGCTGGAGGGGCATTTGGGGAGATTTTCTTTCAGACCATCACCTTCTTAGGGGATCAAGAATTTTACTTGCTCCTTTTCCCGCTCTTGTTTTGGTGTATCGATACCCGATTAGGTAGCCGTGTAGCAGTTGCGTACCTGCTTTCAACCATTTTAAATGTGGGGCTTAAAGAGCTATTTGATCAGCCACGGCCGTTTGAGATTAATCCGGCCGTGGGCTTGATAGAAGAATATGGTCAAGGGATGCCCAGCAATCATGCTCAGGCAACCACCATAATTTTCGGCATTTTAGCCCACCATCTACAAAAAAAATGGGGATGGGTACTCGCCATTCTCATCCCATTCTTGGTCGGCTTTTCGCGCATTTATTTAGGCGTGCATTTTCCGTCACAAGTTTTTGTGGGATGGGGCATCGCCATTGTGCTGTTATTCATTTACATCACATTCATAGACCAATTAGATCAGTGGATCACGCAGCGATCACTAACGCAGCATGTAATCTTTGCCACAAGTTTGGCAGCCATTATTTTGCTTGCGTTAGGGTTCAATGGTGACATTGTGGCCGCCACCGCCGTCTTATGGGCGATGTGGTGTGGCGTAGCGCTCTTATTTGCTCTAGATGTTCCTTTTAGGGTGGAAGGCACAGCCATGCAAAAAGTCGGCCGGTTTATTCTGGGCGCCATCATCGTATTTGCGATCTTTGCAGGTCTCAGCGCAATCTTTCCAGATGAAGGGGAGCCCCTTTATGCGGTGCTACGCTTTGTCCGCTATGGGCTAGTCGGTTTATTTGTCACTTTGGCTGGGCCGTGGCTCTTTGCAAAAATAGGGCTTGGCTAATGGCTGTATGCGGATAGTAGGCAAAAAAAATGGCCGGCAATCGAGGGATCGAAAGTCCGGCCAAAAAGAAGGAGGAAAAAAGGAGTTGGTTTGTTCTGTCTGTACTTATAAACACAATGATAGTTCAAATTTATTTAGTTTCAGTAAAGGGAATGTGACGTTTCTGTGAACAGCCCGAAATGAGAAAGAAAAAGGAACGTAAAGTGTGTATACCAGAGTACAGAATCGGTATTTGGGTCCTTCCCCGCTAAGGCTCACCCTTGATTTAAACAAGACTATTTAGTGCTCCCCAAAACAAAAATGCCCCAACCAAGTTGAGGCGTTTTCAAATAAATTATTTGGCTATCAGCCTTCTGAGTCTGTTTATGAGCCGGTTGTTTCAGCCACAAACTGTTCGATCAAACGGCCGGCAATGCTGATATCACTTGTCGGGATGTTTTCGGGCAACTCATCGGCCGCAAACCATTCAGCATTGATAATCTCATCTTCCAACACAATCTCACCCGACTCATAGTCGCACGTAAACCCCAGCATGAGCGAATCAGGAAACGGCCAGGCCTCGCTACCATAATATTTGATATTCTTAACCTTTAGCCCCACCTCTTCCATGACCTCGCGGGCTACAGTTTCTTCAAGATTTTCGCCAGGGTCTACAAATCCGGCCAAAATGCTCCAAAACCCACCAGGGTGCCGCTTGTTTTGCCCCAACAAGATTTTATCGCCGTTGCGCACCATCATAATCACAGCCGGTGAAATGCGCGCATAGCGGGTCAGCTTACATTCAGGGCACACTTTAGATCGATCAGTCCCATAATCCATTTTTGCTGAACAATGGCCGCAGTATTGATTATTTCGATCCCAATCGTTAACAAAAATCGCTTTGAACGCAACCCGGCGCAAACCTTCATCTACTTGCCCAAACAAAAATCTGGGGTTCACAAATGATTGGTCTTCAGCCAATTCAATGCGTTCATCCACTTCAGCCACCCAGCAAGCAACCCCATCCAGCTCGCCCAAAAAGTTATGCTGGGTAGAAGGGATGTTTAGCTCGGCCGGTGATTTGATTTTAGGAATACCAGTAATTTGGCGACGGTTCTCAGGATTGACTAAAACCAAGAGTTTACGTTGGCTAAAAACAAACCACCACGCAGGTTGGTTATGATCTGCGGGTGCAGTCGCTTCGGCATTAAAGTTAAGCATATAAATTTATAGAGATAGAGTTTTTTATGGGTATCCACCATCTGGGCCAGGATAACCGGGGCCAGGTGTTGCGGGGTCAGGTGTACCGCTGCCGGTTCCGCCCAATCCGTCTGTTGTGGGGCTTGGCGTTACGGTAGGCTGATCTTCACCTGAAACTGTTGGCGTAGGCGTTTCTTCTTCATCTTGTTGGCCCGGCCGTGTTGCCGTTGGGGATGGTGTTTGTGTCGCCGTTGGTGCGGCATCGGCACGAGTCTGTGTAGCGGTTGGGGTCTGTGTTGGGCGATTTTGCTCAGCTTCATCTGGTGTGGCAGTCGCAGTTGGGATCGGTGTCGCACCTTGCGATCCGCTCTGGCTAGGGGTCGGGGTACTCTCCAGCACAGCATCATCTGGATTGCTCACATCGTCTTCAGGGGCACCGGTCGCGGCCGGTGGCGCAACAGAAATATTTCCCGTTTGCCCGCCACGGCTCGCAATTATCGGATTAGGATCCAAAATGCGAACAATCTCCAAATGCCAAACCACTTCATTTTTCGGTTCTTTGGCACAGCCAACCGGTCCTTCGTACCGTCGCCAAATCCCTTCAACGGTTACAAACTCTTGGTTTGGCAAAATATTGATAATCGATCCATGGCCACTCATGTTCATTTCTAGCCCATCAGAAATCAAATACCAATCAATCGATGGCCCTCGGCTGCGAGCACAACTTGCCTCGCGCAGCGGAATATAGCGGCCGGAAACCTGAATAAACCGATCCACAAAAATTGACGGATCAGAATTAAGCGTCTCGAAGTTAACCGGAACGGACTGCTGGTTTATCACACCTATTAATGTAGGAGTCGGTTCGACAGGGCCGAAGGCACCGTCATTCTGCTGACACGCAAAAGTCAGACTCAGGCCCAAAAGTAATAGGATAGTTATAGGATGAAATCGGCTTTTCATAGATAGAAGTTAAATGAGTTGGGGCCAATTGAACAAGTAAATTTTGCATGCACCCAAAAGAATTATACATGCTGAACCCCCGTCTGCATGCAAATTGTATATAAAAGATGCGTGTGGCATTATATAAAAGTTGACTCAAACACAGCTTTATAGTCCTAGACGCTTGAGTTTACGATATGTTTTAGTTATAAGTTTGTATTAAATTTAAATTGAGGCGAGGCTCATAGTTGAAATTCGAATTTCATAAAGTTATAATTCCCGGCTCCTAAGATAAGTTGGGGAAGTGGCGGAATTGGCAGACGCGCTTGACTTAGGATCATGTGCCGCAAGGCGTGAGGGTTCGAGTCCCTCCTTCCTCACTCTTTTAGAATAAGAAAACGTTGCAGTTGCAACGTTTTTTTATATCTAAGGGCAAATTCAAATTTTTACCAAGATTTTAAACAGGGAACCTAACAAAGAGCAGTTAAAAGAGGTGCAAGGTGTCACTAACAGTCACAACACAAGAAGATGAACAACGTCAATTGGCGATGAGCATTACCGTAGATGAAAAGCGGGTCATGGGCGAAATGAAAAAAATCGCCAAAAACCTAGCAAAAAACATGCGTGTTCCAGGTTTCCGGCCGGGCAAAGCGCCATTCAGCGTTGTATCTAAACGGGTTGGCGAAGAAAGCCTGCGGGCCCAAGCGCTCGAAGATATGCTCAACGAGGTTATCTTTGAAGCCATGGAGCAAGAAGAAGTTGTTCCTTATGCGCGGCCGTCGTTGACCGATATGGATCTTAGCCCCGCAAAAATTGACATCGTTGTCCCACTAGAGCCAGTTGTTACGTTAGGTGACTATCGTTCTCTACGACGCAAAATCAAACAACCTAAAGTATCAAAAGAAGCTGTTCAAGAAGCCATCGATGCTTTCATCGAACGCAAAACCACAACTGAACCGGTAGAAGATCGCAAATCTAAAAAAGGTGATGTGATCAAAGTAACCGGTAAAGGTGTATTTGCAGAACCGGCCGAAGGGCAAGACGAGCCAGAAGTTTTCTTTGATGAGCAAGAAGGGACAGAATTTGTTCTAGACAAAGAAAAAACCTTCAAAGGTACCGACTTTGTTAAAAAACTAAGCGGCAAAAACGTGGGCGACTCAGCCAAATTCTCTATCACCTACCCAGATGATTACGAGATTACAGACTTTGCGGGCAAAACAATCAACTTTGAACTTGATGTAATTGAGCTTAGCAGCCGCACTATTCCAAAACTGACTGATGAGTTAGTTAAAGAAGACAATTACGAAGACGTAAAAGATTTCAAAGCCAAAACCAAGAAAACGCTTGAAGATCAAGCTTTTGAAACATTCCGTGGTGAAGTTCTTGACGAATGGATCGTAGATTTAAAGAAAGATGCGACCCTTGTTTACCCACCCGGTGCAGTAGATGCAGAGCTGGATGACCGCCTAGAAGGGTTCAAACAGCAAATCTCATCTTACGGCTGGAAATGGGAAGACTACATGAACATGCAGGGTGAATCAGAAGACGGCATGAAAGAGATGTGGCGCGAAGATGCGACCACAAATCTAGAAAACGGTTTATTGCTTCGCCAATTTATCTCTGACGAATACTTGAAACTTGAAAAAGAAGAAGTGGATGCGCTTGTTGAAGAGCGTATGGAAAGCTTCGGCGAGTTAGAAGACGAGATGAAAGAGACGATGCGCGGTGTGTTATCAAGCGGTGAAAGCTTGCAGCGCATGAGCAATGAGATCATGGTGCGTAAATCGTTTGAGCGCATTGAAGGCATCTTGGCTGGCAAAGCCCCAGACTTAGAAGAGCTAAAAGCAGCGGCTGAAGCGGCCGAGGCTGAAGAAAATGCAGACGAAGCGGAAGAAACCGCTGATGAAGCAGCAGCTGAACCGGCTGAGTAAAATCTAAGTCCTGATGAGATATTAACGCCCTACCTAATGTAACGTTTATATCTAACGTGTAAAATTTAAGGCGTTGCCCATGACTGGGTAACGCTTTTTTTGTTTAGGGGTATTATTTCCCCCTGTTCCAGTCATTGTGTCACTGGTAGAATGGTGCTTATTCGTTTAAGTGACTTTTACCCACTCATAACATGACAATCGGTTTATCCCGATTTTAAATTACAAATCATTCAGGTAAACGGCTGAATCTCTACAGCGATTCAGCTTAAAGCAGAGATTGCCTGATTTAAAATAGGAGTAAGAAAGCGTGCATAACATGCTCCCCTCTTCAGTTATACCTTACGTTATAGAATCCACTCCGCGCGGTGAGCGGACAATGGATATTTATTCGCTCTTGTTCAAAGAGCGCATTGTTTTCCTTGGTACACCCATTAATGACCAAGTAGCCAATGCAATTGTGGCCCAGCTTCTGGTTTTATCGCGAGAAGATCCAGACAAGCCGATTAGTTTTTACATTAACTCTCCTGGTGGTCAGGTTTATGCAGGTATGGCGATCTATGACACCATGCAACAGATTCCTAGCCCTGTTTCGACCGTAGCGGTTGGATTTACAGCCAGCTTTGGCACCGTGCTTTTGACGGCCGGTGAGCCAGGCATGCGCTATGCGTTACCCAACGCAACGATCCACATGCATCAACCTTTGGGTGGTGCACAAGGTCAAGCATCTGATATCCAGATTCAGGCACAAGAGATTTTACGTTTACGGACATCGTTGAACGGTATTTTGGCAAAACATACCAATCAGTCTCTCGAAAAAATTGAGACGGACACCGACCGTGATATTTATATGAGCGCCGCAGAAGCGATGGAATACGGTCTGATCGACCAAGTTCTTGAAAACCCGGCCGACGCTGGTAAATAATCCCGTAACCTGTTTTTAAAACACAAAAGCCCGGCTAGTTTTTCTAGTCGGGCTTTTTTATTGCCTAAAACATTTTTGGTGACTTGATTCGTCTTCTAAAAAATATTAGAGCTTTACAGAGAATCTCGTCCCTTGCCCCTCAGCACTCTGCACCGTTATATCGCCCCCATGTGCCAATACCAATTGCCGGGCGATGGCTAAGCCCAATCCGGTTGAGCCTGTGTGCTCGCGCGATTTATCTCCCCGCCAAAACCGGTCAAAAATATAAGGGAGCTGTTCGGCCGGAATCCCTTCACCTGTGTCAGCTACAGTGATGGTGATCTGGTCGCCACCATTTTGCGCACTGAGCGAAACTGCTCCCCCGGCCGGTGTGTGGCGCAAGCTGTTTGATACTAAATTATTAATCACTTGGGTTAGGCGATCGTAATCGGCCGAGACCACCAAGTCCCCCTTAGAGGAAACATTTAGCTCGATATCCGCCACGGCCGCTTGGCCTGAAAAGCTCGTTTGCACATCTTGCAGCAGTTCGGCGATATCAACTTCTTCTTTTCGCAGTGGCAGTTGCCCAGATTCAGCCAGTGACAAAACACGCAGATCTTCGATCAGTCGGGACAAAATGCGGGTTTCATCCAATGTCGCTTCAATATGATCGGCCGATGGCTCATACACCTCGTCCAACACCCCCTCTAAATTACCCTGAATAATATGGAGCGGTGTACGTAATTCATGTGCGACGTCGGCCGTTAAATTGCGTCGTCGTTCGTCTGCCAGCTCAAGTTCAGACACCATATGGTTAAATGATTTCGCAAGCCCGCTAAAATTCCCTTTCAGATTTTCGCGCACACGCACGGTTAGGTCTCCTTTAGAAACATTATCGGCCGCCGCAATGACTTCGGCTAAAGGTGAAGTAATGTCTCGGTAAGCTCGGAGCGAAAGATACATCGCTAAGATCGGGAGTAAAAACAGTGCAAGTGCGCCACCCATCCAGATATAAGATCCGAAATGCCCTTCTTCAACCATCCGGCCGATTAGGTAGATGAGTCCCCCCATCCCGCCCACGATAAGCATGACGATCAGACCAAAAACGATTAAAAAGCGGATAAACATCCGCTGACCTCGCCTACGGTAGCGCTGCCGTTCTTCGGGGGGCAGATTGTGCCACTCTTTCCGAAACTTTGCTTCTAGTTCATCTTTGCTCATAGCTCTGAAAATTTATACCCAATGCCATAGACGGTCAAAATATAGCGGGGGTCAGCCGGGTTCGGCTCTAATTTTTTGCGCAGGTTTTTAATGTGTGCATCGATGCTGCGATCAAAGCCATCATAAGCGTAGCCGTGCAGATGGTTCAAAATTTGGGCACGGGTAAAGGCTTGCCCGGGTGACTCGGCAAACAATAGCAGCAAGTTAAATTCAGTGCGTGAAAGGCTAATCGATTCCCCATCCCGGCTGACGCTGTAGCCACGTTTATCAATTTCAAGATCGTTGACGCGTAACAAATGGCTTTGAGTCAAATCTCCACCAGCCCGGCGTAAAACGGCGCGAATGCGGGCTACCAACGCCCGGGGGGAGAATGGCTTTGTAATGTAGTCATCGGCTCCGATTTCAAGCCCAATCAATTGATCAGTCTCTTCTGCCCGTGCCGTTAGCATAATGATCGGCACATTCGATTCTTTGCGAATCATGCGGCAAACGTCCAACCCATCCATGCCGGGCAAATTAAGATCAAGCACCACCATTTGCGGGTTTTCTTGGCGAAAGATCGAAAGAGCTTCCCGGCCGTCGCCGCTGGTGAGTACGTCATATCCTGCTTTTTCCAGATAATCGCGGGCAAGCTTTATAATTTTGGGTTCGTCGTCTACGACTAAAATACGTTCGTTCATAAAAGGTAACCGCTGCAAGCCTACTCTATTTTACCAATAAACTGAAACGGCACCGACCACACTAACAAATAGCATGACCGGTGCCGATACGACGCATATGTTGTGATTAAGTGACCTGTCGCAACATTTCGCCAAAAGGAGAGGGAGGACTAACGGGGCTCTAGGAAAACCACATGCCAGCTGTGATCGGCATTCCGTTAGTCAGATGATGAAAAAATCAGGAAACTATCAAAACCTGATTAGGGAGTTACCCATTTAAAAAGTGGCGGATGGTGGAGGAAAAACCACCCGCCACAGAGAGGAGAAACCACAGCGGCCGAACAGAATGCCTCATCCAAACATCTGCTGGGACCGCTTATACGTCATTGTGAAACCGGTTCAACAAATGACACTACATGTCGTACGACCGACCAAATCCGATACCATCGTCACCGTCGTCGTCAGCTTGTCTTTCTTTTTGACTCCGTTCACCCCGAGGCCGGTATCGGTCAGAATGTTCGTAACTGTGCCAGTGTCGTCCGCCACCGCCCCAAGTCATTCGGCGGATTACCTTAAACATAAAGCTAAAGAAAATTAGATAGAAAAGGAATCCAAAAAATCCGATTCCTTGACGATGGTGTGTGTCATAGCCATAGCTCCGTGCACCATAAGGTGCTTGGTTGGCGCTGGGTGCCGCATCTGCTGCTGGCGCTTGTTCGGCCGGTGGTGCAGCCTGTTCAGCCGCAACTTGCCCCGCCCGATATCCGTCAAAATATGCATTCCGATAAGAAGCTTGTCGCATGCCACCGATTAACATCATGGCAAAAAATCCAACAAACAGTATCGGGAAAATTCGAGGTCTAAAGAACATTGTTATCAAACTCCTTGAAAAAACATTTCGTTGTGTTCAATTCGATGTCCAAATAATCTAATTAAAATGTGAAAGAGTTATGAACGTCTGTCGCAAGTGTGGTGAACGGTCGTTATACCAGACAAATCATGCATTTTTGCCGAAGTGCTCATCTAATGATGTATACGCGTCACACTTGCGTGGGCGGGTATCCAGTGCCAGGTTTAGCGCTAGATTCCTGCCTATACAGGAATGACAGGCTCTACAAAATCTTGACTCCATCTGGGGCAACGCCATAGCCACAATGAGTCTCCAATTAATCTTCACTTCTTCTACACAATTGGTTAGTAATATCCGGTTGTCACAAATTCAAATCTTGTGGTGTTTATAAGGGTAAGATGACGATCACAATTCACGATCAACTTTCAAACGGCTCGGCCGGTGATGAGTCTGATGGGCAATTGCTCAGCAGAATGCATCAAGGAGACAGCGTTTCATTTGAAGCACTGTTTCATCGCCATTATCAGAGGCTTTATGGCCTTGTATTTCGGTTAGTTGGTAATCGAGCAGAAGCAGAAGACATTGTGCAGGATGTGTTTATTCGGCTCCATCAAAAGCCTCCCAGTGATGGGCGCAATGAACACAATGTGAGCGCATGGCTTTACAGGGTTGCAACCAACACGGCGTACAACGCCATCCGCTCAAGAAACCGACTATGGCAACGGAATCAGCACTTGGTGCCTGATAAACGGGATAGCTCAGCCGGGCCAGAAAAAGCGGCCGAACAAGAAGAGGAGGCTCAACTTGTTCGGGCAGCTTTGGCAGAGCTAACTCCCATGCATGGGCAACTGTTACTGCTCAGGCAGCTAGGGCTCAGCTACACGGAGTTGGCTGAAATCTGTGACGTCAATCCAAATTCGGTTGGTAAAACGCTATCGCGTGCGGCCGATGCTTTTCGAAAAGCGTATTTACGACTTAGCGTTCACGCTGACGCTGAGGGGAACAACCCATGAACGAAGAATTTGAAGATGTGATCGCCCAATTGGCGATCCTAGAACCAACCACAGAGGATCAACCACAGCCGGCCGATGCCGCATTTGCAACCTTGCAACACAAGCTGCACCAACCAGCGGCAGAACCGAAATCGATCCCATGGTTTAGGAGATTTACCCTTATGACAACACAACAGAAATGGACTCAAGCGGCCGTTGGCGGCATGCTTGGCCTGCTCATCGCATTTTTTGGGCTAACAACCTCGGGCCAAGCATTGGCCAGCGAGTTTCTAGGCCTTTTCCGGGTGCAAAAGTTTGCCCCAATTTCTATTTCACCCGAAGCTCTGGCCAATCTAGAAAACATGGATTTTGAAGGGATGGTTCCCGGCGAAATGGTTTGGGACGAAGAAGCGGTAGAACCGCAACAAGTCGCTTCATTAGATGAAGCTATCGCACTTGCTCCAAACGCTTTTGTCTTTGCGCCTGACCTTGGCGAGCCAGCTGAAATTGCCGTTGGTGGCGCTGGTAGCGGCACCCTAACGGTTGACTTGGCTGCGGCGCGCGCCATCCTCAACATAGCTGGGGTAGATGGCAATCTGCTTCCTGATGATTTAGATGGATCAGACATCTCGGTCGCAACTGAGCCGGGTATCTTCATGCGCTGGAACGAAGGAGACACCACCATGGTGCAGATGCCCAGCCCGTCTATTAGCTATCCGGGCAACTTCGATCCGCAACCGATTGGCCAAGCGTTGCTTCAGTTCTTAGGCATGTCAGAAGCAGAAGCGGTCCGTTTATCTAATTCGATCGATTGGACCAGCACGCTTGTCCTGCCGGTTCCAACAGACTTAGCTTCTTTCCAAGAAGTCACTGTCCAAGGGAATCCAGCAATCTTGATTACCGAGAACAACGGCTCAAACAGCAGCCTTATCTTTGAAACCAGCGGCAACGTCGTCATGCTCCAAGGTAATTGGTCGGCCGATGAGCTGCTTGAATTGGCAAATGGCTAAATAAATAACGAGGGTGGAAGAGAGTTCTTTTCCACCCTCGTTTTATTTCTATTTTTGAACTCTATGATCGCAATTAAAACCAAACAGCTACGCAAAGAATTTGGCACAAAAACGGCCGTCGATGACCTAACCCTGCAAGTAGAGCCGGGGGAGGTGTTTGGTTTTCTGGGTCCAAATGGGGCGGGCAAAACCACATCGATCAAAATGCTGTTAAACCTAGTGACCCCCACATCTGGCAGTGGTCTGCTGCTGAACCAACCCTTAGGCGATAACAACATTCGGGCCAAAATAGGCTATTTGCCCGAACACTTTCGCTTTCATACTTGGCTCAAAGCATGGGAATTCCTCGACTTCCACGGAAAAATGTTCCGCATGGAAAAAAGTCAGCGGCAGGATGTGATTCCCAAATTGCTTGATTTGGTTGGGCTAAAAGAAAGCACACATGCCAAACTCGGCACCTTTTCTAAAGGGATGACGCAGCGGATTGGGCTGGCCCAAGCGCTCATGAATGATCCCAAACTGGTGTTCCTTGATGAACCTACATCAGGGCTAGACCCGCTCGGCCGTAAATTAGTGCGTGACATTATTGATGGGTTGCGCAACGAAGGCACGGCCGTCTTTTTAAACTCCCATCTGCTGAGCGAAATTGAACAAACGTGTGACCGGGTCGCCTTTATCCGCAGCGGTGTGGTGCTCGAAACCAATTCGATGGCAACCCTAAACCAAGAGCGGCTGCGTGTTTTATTGCGGGTTGCCGCTCCATCGACCGAACTTGCGACTGATCTAGCGTCGCTGGGTGACTTTATCACGGCCGACGCAGACACCCCGTTTGATCACGATACCGGTCAAATTATTTTCCATGTCGACTGCGAAGAAAACATCGGAACCGTGGCACGCCATCTTGTTGAACATGGGCACAACATTTATGAACTAAAACCCCAGCGAATCACGCTTGAGGAACGCTTTTTAGAAGTTATTCAGGGAGATAAAGGCTAAACATGCAGATTTGGAATATCGCATCACTCACCATTCATGAAGGGATTCGACGTAATATCGTCCGCTTAGCCATTGGGATGGGCATTCTCTTCTTGATCGTTTTCGGCGTCGGCATCCACTATATATTTTTACAATTTGAAGATGCGAACTTCTTGCCGCCAGGCGAAATGGAAATTCCAGCCATTGCACTTACTATTGTTGGCTTGTATGTCATCAACTTCCTACTCATCTTAGTTTCAGTTCTCATCTCAGTCGCCTCAATCTCTTCTGAAATTGATACCCATGTGATCGATACAATCGTGACCAAGCCGGTTAGCCGTTGGGAAATTGTATTGGGCAAATGGTTGGGATTCGCCATCATGATTACGGTCTACGCCACATTTATGGCTGGCGGCTTAATCACCATTTCTGCGCTGCGCACCGGATACCGGCTCGATACGATTGTGCCGGGGATCGCCCTCATGGCGCTAAACGGCATCTTGGTCATGACGATTTCGATTGCGGGTGGCACACGGCTATCCACACTGGCGAACGGTGTGGTTGCTTTCATGCTGTATGGCATCGCCTTTATCGGCACATGGGTCGAAAACATCGGCTCAGTTTTTGAAAACGAAGCGGCCATCAATATCGGTATTTTGTCGAGCCTCATCGTCCCGGCCGAAGCGGTCTGGCGCAAAGCGTCACTCTCTTTTGAATCACGCATTCTGGGTAACCCTCAGTTTGCGGGGCCGATTACCGTTTTTTCAGAACCATCGGACATGATGATTTGGTACGCAATTTTTTATGTTGCGGCCTTATTAGCATGGTCTTTATGGAGCTTCTCTCAACGAGATTTATAGTCAATCTAGATTTAGCCCGCAAAAGACATCGTTGTTCCATGTCTTCGTTTCTAGATTATTATGCCGTTAACAACGGCAGAGGATTCGGCCGCACACGCACACATCACCACCATCTTGCGTCCTGCACAAATGGAAAAACAGACCACCCGTTTAGATTCCACTGATTTTTTAACCCTGATTTATTGTTTTCTACTTAGCACCCTCTTTCGATTCCCATACTTTTTTGAAGACGTCCTCAACTGGGATGAAAGCACATTTATTCTCACCGGCCAATCTCTGTTAGACGGCAACCTGCCCTATACAGAACTGTGGGATTTAAAACCTCCGCTCTTACCAGCAGCCTTTGCGCTGTTTATCACCCTGTTTGGTAAAAGCATTGTCTCCATTCGCATTGCTGGCGCAGTTTGTGTCGCGCTGACCGCTTGGTTAACCTATCTAACCGGCAAAACGATTAGATCTCGCACGGTTGGATGGGTTGCAGCAACCCTCACAATCAGCTCTCTAGGCGCCTTAAATTACCGTCACTTTGCCACCATGTCTGAGCATGTTGCCCTGCTACCACTTATGGGCGCCATGCTGATCTTATTGCGAAAACCGATTACCCCTCGCCGCCTTTTCTGGGTAGGCCTGCTGCTCTCATCAGCAACAATGATCCGCCTAAATCTTGCTTATGTAGCTTTAGGCGTTGGTTTAATCGCCATTCTCTTTTTAGATTATGAAGCCCCATCCTCCCAAACGTTTTTCCAAAAAACTGTGCGACGTGGCGTTTATTATTCGGCCGGCGCTTTGTCGATTATTTTCTTAACATGGCTTCCCTATCTCTTGACCAATCAATCCTCAATTTGGTGGGATTCTGTTATTCTCGCCCCGCTTAGCTACAGTGAATCAACCTTTTCCATGCTACAAGCGGCCGAAGTCCACGGCCGAGCTATTTTTGATTTAGTTTTTAATTGGGACGTGAGCTTTCTCTACAACCACGTTGCGGGTTCCCTGCTTTTTTTGGGGGCGGTCGTGGGTATATGTGTCTCGTTCGCCTTTATCGCTGCCAAACAATTTCATAGGCAAGAACGACGTTGGCTCATTCTTCTTTTTGCATTCTTGTTTACGGCCGCCCTATCTATCCTCAACAGCGGACAAAGCCATCTGCATTACCTGCTGCAGATCATGCCGTTTTTAGCGTTATTGGCAGCATTTGCCTATGCCCCTCTGTTTGTATCAAATCGTTGGAAGGTGACATTGCCTATCGCGATCTTGGCCATGTTCCTGATGCTCCCCCATGCAAAATACCAGTATGTTGCGGAGCGAGTTCAAGAGGGCAAAATAGCCACTCATGGCACAGCCTATAGAGTTGCCCTCTATTTTGAGGAATCGGGAGCTACACATGAAACGATATATATGATGAATAATCACATCGCTTATTGGCTCATTGACCAAACCCCTTTAACTTCCACATCCACGCATCCGTCTAATATCTCAAAAGAATATTTACTCCAATTTTCAGGTGATCCGGGTTCCACCACACAATCCGCCCTGCAGGAGATATTGGAGCAGGAGCCAGAGTTTATTGTGACAGAAAATGATATCGGCTATCTCGATGGTTACGATGAGGCACGCGCACAATTAGACAGTGTGCTAGCTCAAGAATATCAAATGGTTGAAGAGTTTTGGGGAACGCAGATATACAAACGAATCGAAAGCTGACCGAATGCCACGTCACGCACGAGGTTTACCTGTTTTAGCCGGTCTCTTTTTCCATCGGGGTGTACCACGTTTTAACCTGAAAAATCAGCAAACCACTTTGAATAGCAGGGTCTTGGTTAGCAAAAGCGACAAGTTCATCTTTTGTCACATCTTCGGTAGCAACCATCATCCCTCCAGAATCCGATTCAACAAACGGGCCACCCATTAGTAGCTTCCCATCTGCATGCAGTTTGGCGTAATGCTGAACATGCTCCATCACGCCGGGCTGTTCGCGAAAATCAACCCCCTGCTGCCAAGCTTCCCCCGGTGAATGAATTACAACGTGTCTTAATTTCATATGTTCTCCTGCCAAAACAAACTTAGCTATTTTTCTAAATGGATCGCTTTAAGGCGCAATCGGTGTACATAGCTCCAGCAAAATTCCTGACGGGCAACGGACATAAGACACCGTTTGCCCCCAAGGCTTTTTTTCTGGGGCCTTTAAAACTGTCGCACCATACTCTACAGCATTCGCATGAATTTGCTCAACATTTTCTGTAACTAGGGCGATTTCAATCCCTAGTGGTTCACTTGAGTCAGATGCGCTGACATAGCCACCTTGAAAATTGGTTTTGCCCAGCTCGTGTGACGCAAAAGCAAGAACCGTACCACCGGTATCCAGCTCTCCATAATCTTTTTCTTCTGTTAAAAAGCGTCGCTGTAAGCCAAATGCGCCCTCATAAAATGCCAAAGCTTTTTCCACATCTGCAACGTAGCTAATCGAATATCCAAATTTCACCATATCTGTTTCTCCGGTCTTCCTGTTTTTCTAGAATAGCAGGCGTAACTGTCGCTCCGGCCGCCTGCCATTTAGCAACACATACGGCTCCAATCGCTTGGTGACAACACCTAACTTTTGCAAATGTGTCACATCTGATATCGATCCCCGTGCACGGGCCTGCATGATTTTATCAGCACCTTTTGGCCCAATACCGGGAATGCGCAAAAGCAATTGCCGGTCGGCCGTATTAATCTCGGCCGGATTGTCGCTCAAGTTGTGTTTGGCCCATGCGATTTTGGGATCTTCATCCAGAGGCAGATTGCCCGATTGATCAAACGGCATCTCTTCAAGATCATACCCATAATCCCGAAATAAAAACGAGGTTTGGTACAGCCGATGCTGCCGTTTTAGATCTTGGGCAGGCAAATGTTCAAACGGCGTGTCTTTGATCGGGTGGAACGACGAGTAGTAGACCCGCTGTAATTTGTACCGCTTGATCATCATTTCGCTGGTACTCAAAAGTTCGAGATCACTTTCACCCACCGCCCCAACCACAAACTGGGTCACGCTGCTGGCCCAGCGGCCGTTCCAACTTTTGTGCGGCAGTTCGTTCTGGCGAATCTCATCGATCCATTGGAGCGGCCGAACCAGCTCTTCGACAAACTGCTTTTTGGGCGCCAGCAGCGCCAACCGCTTGTCATTGGGGGCTTCGAGATTGACCGATAGGCGTGTGGCCAACTCCATCGAGCGGCGCACCTGTTCTTTTTCGACACCCGGCATCACTTTAAGATGAAGATAGCCGCGAAAGCGGTATTTGTTGCGCAAAATCTCGGCCGTGGCAATGATCTTATCTTGCGTGGCAACACTCCCTTTAATGATGCCGGAGCTCAAAAAGAGCCCTTCAACTTTGCCCGTTTTGTGCATCTGCATAAACGTTTTCGCCATTTCTTCCGGCTTAAACGTTTGGCGGCGAAAACTGTTCCGGCCGGCCCGAAACGGGCAGTAAAAGCAGTTCCGTTCGCAAGCGGTGGTCATCATCGTTTTCAGCAAAGGGATCGTTTTGCCACCTGACACCACCGCATTTGAAACCCCCAGTTCACCAATTGACCGGCCGAGTTTTAGATTGACCGGATCTTTTTTGATCACGGTGCCACAAGCGGCAACTTGATGCGTGTTTGGCAAACTGGGTTGAGTGTAGGTTTGCTCTCCGGTGGGTTCAAGCCCCATGTGTGCGGAAACCGCTTTAAGTTTTTCAAAAGAGTCCATAGTATTAGCCGATGGATGAAACGTCGATTAAGGCCCCGGCCGGGTCGCGAATCAACATGCGTAATTGACCATAGTTGGTCATTTCAGGGGCTTGCAGAATGTTGCCCCCAAAGCTTGAGCTTTTTTATAAATTTCGGCCGCATCATCAACCACAAGTGTCAAATAAAAACCGGTTGGTTGCCCCTGAAATTCGGCCGGGACTAAATCATGGTTCGCAATCAGCAACCCGATTTCTAATCCCGTTTTTTCAGACACAAGTTGGACAAACCAGTCACTTTCAAACTGAATCGACAAGTCGAAAAGTTGAGTATAAAAGGTGGTAGATTCTTTTAAATCGGGGGAGATGATATTGGTTAGGATTCGATTAACAGACATAATTTTTTTGTAGGGTTAGACCTAATCCATTTTAGAACAATTGTTCTTGTTTGTAAATGGGGAATCTTCTAGTTTCCAAAACAACCCTCATACCCCTTGATAAGGTCTATGGCTAAAGCAATTAACTTTGCTACCCGCTTCTAAAAAACAGAGTTAGAATTCAAACTATCGTTTGAAAATTAAAAACTTAGAGAGCCCAAAGGATGGAATTGCATGGAGAATAAAACCTTTGATAATTTGATGAAATGGCGCTGTATCGGCCCATTTCGCGGCGGCCGCGTCGTGGCTGTAGCCGGTGACAGTCAAGACCGAAATGTCTTTTACTTTGGGGCGTGTGCAGGCGGGGTCTGGAAAACGGATGATGGGGGAACTTACTGGACCAATATTTCAGACGGCTATTTCAAAACGGGATCGGTTGGGGCCTTGGCGGTGGCTGACTCTGACCCCAACGTCATTTATGCAGGGATGGGGGAATCCACAATTCGCATCGATGTCTCACACGGGGATGGGGTGTACAAAACGACAGACGGCGGCCGGTCATGGAAACACATGGGGCTGACCGACACGCGACACATCGGCAAAATACGCATCCACCCAACCAACCCAGACATCGTTTATGTGGCGGCTTTGGGTCATGCCTTTGGCCCTAATTCAGAACGGGGAGTGTTTAAATCAACAGACGGCGGTGAGACTTGGAAAAATGTGCTGTTCAAGAGCGACAAAGCGGGCGCGGTTGATCTCACCATCGATCCGAACAATCCCCGAATTCTATACGCCACCATTTGGGAGGCGTACCGGAACTGGTGGATGATGTCGAGCGGTGGCCCTGAAAGCGGCTTGTATCGTTCGATGGATGGGGGAGAAACATGGGAAGAGATCACCGAAAACAAAGGATTGCCGGAAAAACTGTGGGGTAAAGCGGCCGTTGTAGCGTCTCCGGCCAAGAGCGGCCGGGTGTGGGCGCTGATCGAATCTGCCAAAAACGCACTCTATCGTTCAGACGACAACGGGGACTCATGGCAGATGGTGAGCGACAAAGTTGAGCTGATGGAGCGGGCTTGGTATTACACCCACCTGACAGCCGACTCGACCGATGCAAACACCGTTTACGTCAACAATTTGCGCTTCTGGAAATCGACCGACGGCGGCCGGAATTTCGACATGATCATGACCCCGCACGGGGACAATCATGATCTTTGGATTGATCCGGTAGACAACCAGCGGATGATCCAAGGGAATGACGGCGGGGCCAACGTCTCGTACAACGGTGGGGTCACATGGTCAACCATCTACAACCAGCCCACGGCCCAGTTTTACCGTATGGACGTTGATAATCAGGAACCGTACCGGGTGTACGGAACGCAGCAGGACAACAGCTGCATCAGCATCCCCAGCCGCAGCAACCATGCGGCGATCACGTGGGCAGACAGCTATCTGCCTGGCACCGGCGAGAGCGGCTATATCGCGGTCAAGCCGGACGACCCAAACATCGTCTATCATGGGGCGATTGGAAGCTCGCCCGGCGGCGGTAACGCGCTCCAGCGGTACGATCATCGGAACCGGCAGCTGCGTCTGGTAACGACGTGGCCCCGCTCGCACAGAGGCTACGGGAGCGAAGTACACAAATATCGCTTCTCATGGACCTATCCATTAATTTTTTCACGCTTTGATTCAAATCGAATCTACGCGGCCGGAAATCACCTGTTTGAAACAACCAACGAAGGGCACAGTTGGGAAATTTTGAGCCCAGACTTGAGCACCAACGACCCTGAAAAACAAAAAGTGTCTGGTGGGCCGGTTAACCGTGAGATGGGTGCGGCCGAAATTTACTGCACCATTTTTGCGCTGGATGAGTCGTATCACGACGCCAATGTGCTCTGGGCCGGAACCGATGACGGGCTGATCCATATCACCCAAGATCGGGGAAATAGCTGGCAAAACATTACGCCGAAAGGGTTGCCGGAGTGGGCCATGGTCCACTGTATCGAAGCCTCGCCTTATGAAGCTGGAGGCGCATATGTGGCGGCAACCTGCTACAAGCTAGATGACAACACGCCGTATTTGTTTAAAACCAGCGACTACGGCAAAACGTGGACAACGATTACGGCCGGAATTCCAGATGATGATTTCACACGAGTCATTCGCTGTGATCCGGCCCGTAAAGGGTTGCTCTATGCAGGCACCGAAACCGGCATCTATGTCTCGTTTGATGACGGGGCAAACTGGGGACCTTTACAGCTTAATCTGCCCCAAACGCCCATTTATGACATGAAGGTCAAAAACGAAGATCTCATCGTTGCAACCCACGGCCGGTCGTTTTGGATATTGGATGATGTAACCCCGCTGCGGCAGTACGGGGCGAAAATCGAAGATGAAACGTGCCATCTGTTTGAGCCGCGCAAAACGGTGCGCGTGTTGCCCAAAGTGTTTGAAGATCGCTTAAATGCGGCCGGGGCTACTGACGGCAAGTTTTACATGACAACGCTGGGGATCGTAACCACCGGCTACGCTACGGCCGATGAAAACGGTGTGGTGGAGCGCCACTTCTACGAAGCGGGGAACAATCCGCCAAAAGGTGCCATCCTTACCTATTATTTGAAGGATGGGGCTGAAAGTCTGACCCTTGAGATCAAAGATAGTGATGGGCAAGTTATCAGAACCTTTACCAGTAAACCTGACGGGGAAACTGATTTAGCGGGGCCGTTTTTAGCCAAAGATGCGGGCTGGCACCGCTTTGTGTGGAACCTGCGCCATGAAAATGTGAGCAAAGTTAAGGGGGATGATGCGGCCGCAAAAGAGACGATTTTAGGTGCGGTTGTGGCCCCCGGCGCTTACACCGTTTGTTTGACGGCCGATGATGAAACCCATGAGCAGCCGTTGACCGTTGTGAAAGATTACAACGTCGATGCGACTGATGAGGATTTGCAGGCGCAGTTTGAGCTGTACAAAGCGATTACTGACAAGTGCGAAGAAACGGTGCATGTGATCAACCAGATGCGGGATGTGCGGGCGCAGTTAGACGGTCTGAGCGGCCGGGTTGAAGATGAGGCGCTGGCGGCCGAGGCGAATCAGATTAGCGAAAAAGTTAGAGAGATTGAATCGTTATTGGCCTATCCCGGCTTACGCTCGGGCAGCACCGATTTGACCAACACGGGTCAACGCCTGCTCGATCAAATGGCGTCACTCCCTCCGGCCGTTTATCTGGGCGATTATCGGCCGACAGTGCAGGCGCAAGAAGTTTATGAGACAATTGGGGCGGAGATCGATGATGTGTTTAACCAGTTTATCGATCTGCTCAAAAGTGATTTGAGCGCCTTAAATATTAAAGCCGAACAGGCGGCTATCCCGCTTGTTGTGGTCTAAAAGATACCTAAGGTAAAGCTGACCTCAAGGCGTCCAAGTTTCTTGGGGTCTTTTTTACGTTTCGGGTCTTTTCAGCACCTTGTGTTGGGGTCTACGCCACCGGACAATAATTTCGTTCTTCGACCAAATTTCCGCTCCGGTAGCGTAGACCCTTACTATTTTTCAACATACACTCTCATTTAACTGACAAACGAAAAAAAAGCCTCTAATGTCTAACAACATGCAATATCAGTTAACACCTTCAGCAAAAATGGTCCCTATGACACCCATTGATGGAAAATGGGCATTCATTACAGGCGCTAGCCGGGGGATCGGCTATCTAACCGCACAATTTTTGGCAAAACAAGGATGCAACCTCATCTTGCACAGCCGGAGCATGGACCATACAAAAAATGTTCTAAAAGAAGTAGAACTGTATGGTGTACAAGCTTACGCGGTTGAAGCGGAATTAAGCGACCACAAACAGATCGTGGCCATGCTTAATAAAATTGAACTCAAAGGGACGCCTGTGGATATTATTTGCAACAATGCGGCCGTTCAGGTTCCTTATCAGCAAAATTTTTGGCAAACACCAATTGACGATTTTGCGCTTAGTTTTCAGGTCAACCTGACTGCGATCGCCACGATTTGTTACCGCTTAATCCCCCCGATGATTGAACGGAGATACGGCCGGGTTATTAACACCACCAGCGGCATACGAGATCAGCCGGAGCAGGCGGCCTATTCGGCCAGTAAAGCGGCGCTCGATAAATTTACAGTTGATCTAGCTACCAAGTTAGAAGGGACAAACGTAACGATTAATCTGACCGATCCCGGCTGGTGCCGCACCGATCTAGGTGGCCCCAAAGCCCCCAATGCCCCAGAAGATGCGCTGCCGGGGGTTTGTATAGCCGCGTTTCTAAACGACGGGCGGAGCGGCCGATTGTTTAATGCGACAGATTACACCGGTCTATCTTTAGAAGATGCGATCGCCAAAGCGAGCCTGTGACCCCATTTGTCAAAACTAAGCAATAACGTTCAAGGCATCATCTGGATTGTCGTCGGCATGTTCATCTTTTCCTTTCAGAACATCGCCATCAAGTCTTTGAGCGCAGGTTATCCGGTGTTGCAGATCGTCATTTTGCGCAGCTTGGTCGCTCTGCCCGCCACCATCATTTTATTTTGGATGGAAGGGAATCGTGGCATTCCCACCACCAAACAACGGCGCATGGAGCTATGGCGCGGCCTGTTTCTCTTTATCTCATACACCACCTACTTCATGGGGCTGTCAGCACTGCTGTTGGCCGAAGCCGCCTCAATCCGCTTTTCAGCCCCGCTCACAATTACAGCCTTATCAGTCCTCATGCTGGGTGAAAAAGTTGGGCCTCGCCGCTGGACCGCTTTAATTGTTGGCTTCTGCGGCGTTTTATTCATCGTCCAGCCAGGAACCGCCAACTTTAATATGGGCAGCGTGTTTGTGTTTGTGGCAACCGTTTTCTATGCACTGGCCCTAATGCTGACCCGTCGGCTTAAAAATCACGACAGCAGTGCGACGATGGCCTACTACAGCACCTTGGTTTATCTTGTTTCAGCCTTTGTGCTTGCCCCACTGGTGCTGCTCGTCGGTGAAATGCCAGATGCACACCCTAGCATCGCATTTTTGTTCCGGGCATGGTCGATGCCAACCCTGTTTGATTTATCGATTATGTTGGGCTTGGGCGTCGTCTGGGCCAGCGGGATGTTTTTGGTTGCGAAAGCGTACAGCCTTGCGCTCGCATCGGTCGCATCTCCATTTGAATATGTCACGCTCCCCATCAATGTGATGTGGGGGTATGTGATTTGGAACGAGATCCCGACCCTGTATACATGGCTTGGAGCCGCCTTAACCTTAGGCAGCGGGCTTTATATTTTGTTCCGTGAAACACGACTAAAAAGCGAATCGGCTGGTCAGTAGGTCGGTTGATCAGTACACTGGCAAGTGGAGCCTGTGTGAAAACTAAAATTCTGAGGAACGAAAATGAAGCTGTACACATCCCCCAAATCTGGCAACGGATACAAAGTTGAACTATTTTTAAATCTGCTGGGGCTGGAGTTTGAACGTATCTATGTCAAAATCGACTATGCCAGCAACAGTCACAAAACGGCCGACTATTTGGCCATTAATCCGCGTGGGCAAGTCCCATCCCTAGTTGATGGTGACCTAAATGTCTGGGAGTCGCAGTCGATTTTGATTTACTTAGCCAGAAAATATGCAGCTGAAAGCTGGTTGCCGCAAGATCCGGCCGGCATGGCAGAAACGATCCGCTGGCTCTCATTTTCGGCCGCAGAGGTAGACGGGCTAGCGGCCGCTCGACGCATTCGCCTGTTTGGTCAAGATCACGATCTGACACCCCACCAGCAAAAAGGAATCAGCGGCCTGAAGCTCATGGACGCCCATCTGGCGAACAAATCGTTTTTGGCTGGACCAAATCCAACTGTGGCTGACATGGCCTGCTACCCCTATGTCGCGATGGCGGGCGAGGGAGAAGTTGATCTAGCTCCCTACAAAAATGTACAGGCATGGGTCAACCGGATTCAGGGGATGGATGGGTACATCCCGCTCCCGTAAATGGCAAACGACCCAACTTCAAGCAAGACCTCTCAAACAATTAATAACGAATAACTAATGGTTAATTTTAAATTTGGGCCGACAATCCAAAATTGATTAAACATGATAATATCTTGGTGAAATGACTCATCAGTAAATTTTAAGCGAGGAAACATGAGTGAAAGTACAAAACGAGCCGTAGCGGCCGATGATCTCTATCAAATCCAAACGATCAGGGGGGCCGATATATCACCAGATGGTAGCTATGTGATTTACAGCCAACAACGGGTTGACCGCAAAACAGAAAAAAAATATACCAACTTGTGGCTCGTTGCGGCCGACGGCGGTCAAGAACCCCGCCAATTCACCTATGGAGACCATGTTGATACGGCGGCTCAATGGTCACCCGACAGCCTCTCAATCGCATTTATGTCTAATCGTAAAGATGAGAAACAGATGCAGCTGTACATTATCCCGTTGATGGGTGGTGAAGCTCGGCCGGTTACTGACCTGAAAGGATCGATTTCAGCGTTTGCATGGTCCCCAGACAGCAGCAAAATCGCCTACTCATTCCGCAAAAAAGATGCGGACGCGTTGGAGCGTGATGAAGATCCACAAAAACAGAAGCTAGGTGTCGTGGAACGCCACATCACCGAAATAAAAGTACGCCAAGAAGATGTAGGGTATTGGCCCAAAGAAGAATCTCATCTATATCTGCTTGATCTGGCTTCGGGCGAGCACACCCAACTGACCGATGGTGAGTACAGCGAAGGTGCACCGGTATGGACGCCCGATGGCGAAACGATTTTGTTTAGCTCAAACCGTGATCCAGACCGCTTTTTGCAGCCGATGATGAGTGAGTTTTACACCATTCCTGCGGCCGGTGGCGAGATGACCAAGGTGGATACCCACGGCGGCCCTAAACATAGCGCCAGTTTTTCTCCCGACGGGGAACATCTTGTCTATTCCGGCTTGCGCCTGTACCCGGGCCACTGGTATCAAAACAGCGTTGTGTTCGTAGCACCGCTACCCAATGATGGGACGGAAGCGGTCAACATTACGGCCGATATGGATTATGACTTTAGCCAGTGTACCGGCGGCGATATTACCAATCCGGTCGGAATGGCCCCCATGTTTTCAAACGATGGGCATGATGTGTACGCACTAACCAGCCGACATGGCGGAAACCAGCTGATGCGGATCGACGGAGAAAGTGGCGAAGCGATTCCGGTTATCGATGATGGCTCTGTTTTAGGCATGGTCTCGCTCGATGATGCCAACGATCTCATCGCATTTTTCCGTGGTACACAGACTGACCCCGGTAACTTGTGGGTAAAAGATCTCTACACGGGTGAAGAAACCCAACTCACCGACATTCATGCAGACTATTTGGCCGAAGTTGAAATCGGCGAGATCGAAGAACATTGGATCAAAGGGGCAGATGATAATGATCTGCACGGCTGGATTTTGACCCCGCCTGATTTTGATGCCAGCAAAAAATATCCATCGATTTTGTGCATTCACGGCGGACCACAAACACAATACGGCCGGACCTTTTTCCACGAGTTTTACCTGATGGCGGCCCAAGGATATGTCGTCCATTTCCATAATCCACGCGGTGGTCAAGGATATGGCGAAGAACATGCCAAAGCGATTTTGAGCGACTGGGGTGTCAAAGACTATGCCGACGTGATGGCTTGGACCGATTTTGTCGCCAGCCAACCTTATATCGACACTGATCGGATGGGAATCACCGGCGGCAGTTACGGTGGCTACATGACCAGCACCACCATCGGCAAAACCCATCGCTACAAAGCAGCGATTGTGCTACGGATGTTGTCAAACTGGGTCAGCTTCCACGGCACCAGCGATATGAACTGGATGAGTCGTTACCTAGCTGGCTTTGACGGTGGACCTTGGGAAAACCTTGAACACTACTGGCGCATGTCCCCCATGAGCTTGGTGGGCGAGGTGAAAACCCCAACCCTAGTGCTCCATTCAGGTGGGGATTTGCGCACACCGCTTGAGCAGGGTGAACAGTATTTTGTGGCGTTGAAAAAAGCGGGCGTAGACACAGAGATGGTGATATTCCCCGAAGAAAATCATGGGCTATCGCGCGGCGGCCGGACAGACCGGCGCATCGCACGGCTCAACCACATGCTCCGCTGGTTTGACAAATATTTAAAGTAACACGTAGGGTAAAAGATGAAGTTTCGTTGTCACTTAATATAATGGGGCTTCATCTTTTACTGTTAAACTCCTGCCTGCTTAATCTCTAAAGTTTTTAAAAACATATGCATCATCTCCTATATTTTAATGGGACGGGACCTGCCATCAACGAGATGTTTGGGTGCCCGTGCAACCGCTGTAACCAAAACATTCGACTCGCAAATATCTCTGTTTCGCTCATTTCCCACGACGGGGCGGGCAACACGCTTCATCACGTTTTATTTGATGCGGGTGACGGCGTTGCCGCAAGCTTGGCACAAAGTCCTTGGTTAAAACACAAAAACGGCCGCTTAGATCAAATTGTCCTGTCCCACTGGCATCGTGATCACACACTGCATCTAAATCGGATTTTAGTTGCCAATTACCTGCGGGGTCACCGCTTAAACATCCACCCTAATCCGCGCGTACCGGTCTGGACACGCAGCGGTTCGGTAGCATGGCTTGATGATCTCTATGAATTTGAAAGAGATCAGTACATGACTGTTCAACCATCCGGTGAGCAGGTTTTGCCCGGCACACTGATCGACCCGATCCCATTGCCCGCCATCCCTGACATCACGATAACTCCGTTTGCGCTCTCTCATTTTTCGGCCGACTTTTCGCTTGATCGTGAAACCTACATCTCTTGCTGTTCCGGTTTTGTGGTGCAGGGGCCAACCAAAAAGTTTGTTTTCTTTTGGGATGCCGACACAACCAATTTAGATTGGGTGACTAATCCACAAACGGCCGAGCACCAAGCCACGCTTGATCTCTTATCGGACGCAGACGGGCTGATTATTGATACCACCGTTTGGATCGCTAAGAATGAGCGCGCCCGCTACCAGCATCTGTCTTTCCCCAGAACTGTAGAAATTGCAAAAGTACTCCGGCCGAAAGTGACCATGCCGGTCCACATTAGCGGGCATCCTGATTTGCCCGGTCACGGAGCGTGGGGGTGGACCGATCAAGATTGGCAAGAGAATGGGTCGCAAGCGTGGAGCGATCAGGGGCTACCCGGCCGCTTCTTTGTCCCCTCAATCGGAGATGAGTTAGAGCTGTAGGAAACCGATTACCCAATTTGGAGAATAAATTTATAATCCCGCCTATGTTTGATCTCGCCAATTCACACCGTTCCATCCGGTCGTATACCGATCAAAAAATTGACCCCGATCTGCTGAACGACATTTTGATGACCGGGCTCCGCTCTTCAAGTAGCGGCAACATTCAATCATGGTCTGTGATTGTGACGCAAGATGAGGAAAACAAAGCCAAGCTGTTTAAGGCTCATTATGAACAGCCGATGGTGAATGAGGCCCCGGCCGTGCTGACTTTTTGCGCCGACTTTAATCGGATGCGCGAGTGGATTCGAGTCAACGGATCAAAACAAAGCTTTGACGACTTTTTGGGCTTTATGGTGGGCGCGGTCGATGCGGTTATTGCGGCTCAAACCATCTGCTTGGCGGCTGAGTCTGTGGGGCTGGGCATTTGCTACATGGGCACTACGCTCATGTCAGCCGATAAAATCATCGAGATTTTGGCGCTCCCGCAAAACGTTTTCCCCGTTACCAGCATTGTCATCGGTTATCCGGCCGAAGATCCGACGCTACGTGACCGCTTGCCGTTAGACATGATCGTGCATCACGAAGCATACCGGCCGTTGAGCGATACAGAAATCAAAGAAAAACATGCAGATCGAGAGAAAAATGCCTGGGACCGTTACAATAGCGTCCCAGCAATAAAAGCAAAATTAGCCAAGGCCGGCATCACCAAAGTCACCGACTTTTATACCTCTGAGTTTAAATACTCAAAAGAAATGCACACAGAAGTCAGCACTATGCTCCTCGCCACATTAAAAGAACAGGGCTTTTGGCTTTAGTCCCTCATGTTTTGTCAAAGAAATATTGGTGGATTAAGACAACAAAAAAACATTTTAGGCTTCGTACTCTTTAAAAAGCTACTTAAAAGAGGTTTGGCGAAGCATAAGTTAGAGGAAAAATGAATTTAAAAATTGTTTCAGAAACACTTGAGTGGCTTGAGCACAAGACAAAACCATTATTCGTCATTGTTGCACTCCTTTTATATGCTTTCAGCCTGTATCAGTTGGGGCTAGAAGTAAGCCCAACCAAAGAGCTAGACGCGTTTTTAATTGGCGCGTTAAGCAACCTTTCGATCCCGTTTGGCATCATTCTGCTTCAAGAGCTGCTTGAGCTGGTTGTCAAAACTTCTGAGAGTAATTTGCTCTCAGCAAGGCATCAGTATGAGATTGTCGTGCTGGTTATTGTGCGCAGTTTCTTCAAAAAGTTCGGCTCAGTTAGCGGCTATGTCGATGCGGGAAAATTCAATGACACCATTGAAGAGGCGATGGTTAAACTCGGAGCCTTAATTTTGCTGGGCATTTTAGTTTTTATCTTCCGCTATTTATCCCGGAGCAAATATCTGCAGAATTATGTCACCGGGCAGGTTATCAACGCCTACAAACAAATTCTAGTAGTTATCCTTGTATTGTTTGTGCTGGGCTACATGCTGTTTGTTCAGCAGTCGTTTGATGAAATCGATTTTATCCGCCTCGTATTTACCGGCATTATTATCATCGACGCGATCTTCTTACTCATCGCCATTATGCGTGACAGTTCGTTTGAATCGGTCGCCTTTGAAAGTTTGCTGATTATCTCTCTGATTTTTGCCCGCTTCCCGCTATTTGCTTCAAACACGCTGTCATACATTCTTTCAGTGATGGGGGTTTTCTTGGGTACGTTTGCACTCTACCTAATGTATCGCGGTGCTGAAATCAACCATTCTCCCCCCGGCCAAGCAGTGGAACATTAGCCCATTTCAAAGGGGAGCCTTGGAATCAAGTTGAACACAGGTCACCCCCTCTCCCCGTATAAGCTGAGGGGAGGGGAACAATCAAAAACAGCTGTTTAGGTACAAATCGTTTACATTAATTTTTGATAAGCAAACTATCAAAAGAAGATATGACGAAGAAATTTAAATAGACTTTGTTTCGTCAAAACTTTATCGTTCGATAAGGTTTAAAAACAAACGCACACAGAGATGTCCTTTGCGGGGCGTCTCTTTTTTTGTGCCAAAAAATTTAGGAAGGTATTTAATGATGAAACAAAAAACAGGCTTTATAGCCATGCTGCTTATTTTAGGAACATTATTGTTGGCGTGTCAGCCGCAGGTAGCAGAAGTTGTAGAAGAACCGGCCGAGGCTGTTGAGACTGCCAGTGAAATGGTAGAAGAAGCAATGGAAGAGATGGCTGAAGAAGAAGCTATGGACGACAGTGAAATGGCCGAAGACGAAGCACACAGCGATGCTGACATGGCTGAAGAAGAGTCTATGGATGACGGTGAAATGGCCATGGAAGATGAAGAAATGAGTGAAGAAGGCGAGATGGCGATGGAAGAAGGTGGCGAAGTTGTTTACACCATAGCCACGGCCGACAGCGTCGTCAACTGGAAAGGGGCCAAAGCGGTAGGCAGCGCTCATACCGGAACCATTGATATCTCTGAAGGAGCCCTGACGTTAGCAGATGGATCGCTTGTTTCAGGTTCTTTTGTAATTGATATGACAACCATCGCATCAAATGATGGGGCAAACGCACGTTTAGCACAGCATCTTAAAGATGATGATTTCTTTGGCGTAGCTACATTTCCAACGGCAACATTGGTTATTAACTCGGCCGAAGATTTGGGCGACGGCACCTATGCGGTTACCGGCGACCTAACCATCAAAGAAATTACCAATCCGATTGAATTTACAGCTGCTGCAAGCGAAGCAGATGGACTTGTAACCGCCACGGCCGACATTGTGTTTGACCGCGCGTTATACGATGTCCAGTACGGATCAGAGAGCTTCTTTTCAGATCTAGGTAATGACCTAATCAACGATGAAGTTGAAATCAGTGTTGAACTTGTTGCTCAAAAATAACAGCTAAAACCGATTTAAGGTTTAGATCAAAAGCCCGCTGGTGAATAAACATCAGCGGGCTTTTTTTGTAAGAAAGTCGGCGGGGAGAAATTGTTGATATAAAATACCAGAACAAGGAATGATATTTTGTATCATAAAATTTAAGCTCGAGCTCCTTATACCTTATGTTTTTTCAACGACTATTTACTTCAACAATTTTACTAAGCTTGCTGTTCTTTACAGCCTGTGCCCCTGAAACACATTCAGATTCAGACGACCATGACCACGATCATGCTCATGATGCAGAAGCGGTTGTGATCAACCTACCAGAGTTTGATCCGGCCGAATTAAACGGCCGACTGCTCAACGTCGTCGCCACGACCACCATTATCGGCGATGTGGTCAGCAACATCGGGCAAGATGCGATTGAGCTTACCGTTTTGCTCAGCAACAACCAAGATCCCCACAGCTACGAAGCGACTCCAGACGACCTAGTTGCACTTGAAAATGCGGACATCGTTTTTATCAACGGCTGGGATCTAGAAGAACAGCTGGCTGAAACGATTGAAGAAAATTTTGCAGACAAAACGGTTGAAATTTCGGCCGGGATTGAGCCGATCGAAACTGACAAAGGGAGCGCCGATCCACATGTTTGGCTCTCAATCCATTCTGTCGAGCAGTGGGCCAACAATGTTGAACACGTTTTGCACGATCTTGATCCCGGCAACGATGCGGCTTTTGAAGCCAATTTAGAAAGTTATCTTGCAGAACTAGAAGAGCTGGAAGGTGAGCTTGAAGGGCTCTTAGAGGCTATTCCGGCCGACAAGAGGAAACTGGTCACCAACCACGACTCCTTTGGTTACTTTGCGGCTGATTATGATTTCCAAGTCATCGGCACCGTCATTCCGGCCGCCAGCACCAACGCGGCCCCCTCAGCCAGTGACCTGACCGGTCTCATCCAAACGATGCAAGATGCAGAAGTCTGCACGATTTGGGCTGAGACTACCCAAAACACCACAATTGCAGAAACAATAACGGCCGAACTTGATTATTGTTCGGCCGTAGACGTGTTTGTATTGTATACAGGATCTTTGGGAGCAGACTCAGCCAGCAGCTATATCGATATGATGCAATTTAACGTAGAGACGATTGTTTCCGGTTTGCAATAAGCTCAAAAATCAGATGGTGGCCAGCCTACTGGCCACCATCTGATTTTTATTCGATTCGGGCTTCTTCCCACACAAAATCAAACTCTTCAATAAAAAATCGAGCAAATTCAGGATCGTGCACAATCAAAATATTTTCATCGTTGCTGTCATTCGCATTGCCGGTGAAATTATATGAGCCAAAAATCACCGTTTTACGATCTAAGATAAACACTTTGTGGTGCATAATCCGGCCGTTCCCGTCTCGGCGTATGTCTACATTAGGCAAGCCAGAATCAACCAATTCGTTGTAATAGCTGTAACGGCTCGTTGCTCCGGTTGTCTCAAATACCCCACGGATAGATAAGCCTGCCTCAGCCCGTTCAAACAGCTGCTCACCGATATCGTCGCTCGTAAACGAAAACGCCATAAACAAAATTTCGTCATCAGCCCGGGCAATCACCCGGCCGATAATCGGAGCCAACTCATCTTCGGCCGCAAAGTAGTTCTCAATCGTTACCCCATTTTCTACAAAGGTAAACGCGGTGTTTTCAGGCGAACGGGGGCCAAAAACGCGATCGTAGAACATTTCGTCCATCTCAGCCAGATAGTTGGATGCCAGCCGTGGAGAGTCGATACGTACGATATTGTTGTTGTTGCAATAAACCCCATTGCTCGAAAAATTCATCGAGCCGGTCCACAAAAAGCGGCCGTCAATAATAATAAATTTGTTGTGCATCAAGGCGCTGCGCTGATCTTCGATCACGCTCATTCCGTTACGGCGCAGGCGGTTAATCGTACTGGCTGGCGTATGCTCATCATCCACCACCACACGCACCTCTAAGCCGCGGTTCTGACGCGCATCAATCAACGCTTCGATGATCGGTTCAGAGTCTAAGTCAAATGCCGCAATATCAATCTGAACCTCAGCCAACGCCAAATCTTCAGCGATAAACTCGTCTAGGCCGCCTACTCGCAACTCTTCATCTGGGCAACTGGGGTTTGTGAAGTAAATTTCGTACCAAACGCGACTAGGATCAATCACTTCGGTCGGCACCGCCACGGGTGGCGCACCGCTCCCGCCCGTTCTGCTGCCGGTGGGTGAATCATTAAAAACGTTCACCCCGAACAGCCCCCCGATAATGGCTAATACCGCTGCTATGACAGCGAAAAATATCCGACCGATGTTCCATTGTTCCATGTGTTGATTTTCGGTTTACGATTTTCGATTTACGATTTTTGTTGCGAGATGAAGGTTGCTAACGGGTTTTGCAACTATTTTCAGGCATAAGACACAATCGTAAATCGGTAATCGTAAATCAGTAATTTCTCTATTGATATGCTGCAATTTCTACCGGCCGACCGTCATCGTCTATCACATGATACGGCATCCAGCCCACCCCGAACATGTCTACCAAAATATCTTTTTTATAAGGTTGGATCGGAATTTCAGTCACATCTTCAGCGATGTCCATCCATTTTTCTTCCAACTCATCGACCAAGGCGTCTTTCTCATCTTCAAGTGCTTCCAACTCTTTTTGCATGGCGGCAATCTCATCTTTCGACTCTTCAACATCCGCCTTGGCCCGGCTGGTCATACGCCGTTTTGTCATAGATGAGGAGACACTGCGACGACGGCCGAAGACCATCCCCACAACCGTTTCGATGTGCTTCAATCCTTCTTCCCGACGGCGTCCGGCTAAGTCCGCCTCGTCCTCTTCCAACTCACGTTTTTCTTTAGCAAGTTTTTTCTCGAGCGACGCCATCTTTTTATCATAGGTTTTAGAGACTTTTTCGTATTCAGCCTTCGCTTTTTCTTTGGCCGCTTCACCACACATCTCTTCAAACTCTTCTTCAGAAATATCTGGTCCGCCAAAAACCTTGAGCTGTTCATTGGCCCGTACCATCAATTCAGATCCACGATAGACCCAATCGGTAAAATCTTTTTTCATTGATCCAAATATCTTCGAATCAGACAGCGGGGCTTCAAGCTCACCAAAGTTGGCATCAGGGTCCGGCCGGCGGTCCATATCATCTTCGTTGATGGGGGCCGCATCTGGGTTAATATAATCTTCCCAATCGACAAAACCACGTCGGTCAGGCTCTTCAACCACAACGCTGATCGCCTTCTCCATATTGACACCGTACTTACGCTGGTTGTAGCGCACATCTGCACGGGCCAACAACACCGGCCGATACACCAATCCAATCGACTCAGCCCCGGCCGGGATACGTCGCCCAGACACGTCGGCCGCTTCATCAAGATCATATTTAACCGGCAAGAAAAATTCCTGCACACGGCCAGGAACCGCCGCACGAGTGCCGCTACCTGGCAATTCAAGCCCGGCCGGTTGTGCCGCAGCCAAGCTTGCCGCCGGTGGGGCCGCTACGGAACTTGTTTCCGTCCTAGCTGAACTTCGTTCAGCCGACATGTTGGCCGTAGCACCTGCTAGTTTATTTAGTGCAGGGATTTGGGTCCGCGTCATCGGGCCAGCTAAATAATTCATCGCCCAGCGTGTGCCAAACGTAACCGGTTTTTTCTCATGCACATTGCGCAGCAAGAAAACCCGTTTGCCTAAGCCAGATATCAGCTTGTCATACTCACGTTTGTCTAAAGCACCTGAATCAGCCATCGCGGTCTCAAGCCCGTCTAACAAACGAGCTTTATCCTGCTCCGTACCCAATTTACCGATAAACCACGTCCCCGCATTTGAAAGCGCTTTGTAGTCAACGTCTACCGGGTTTTGGGTTGCCAATACTTGGGCCACACCAAACGCCCGTGCTTGCTTCAACATGCGCAACATCGGCTCTTTTGATGGTGGATTGCCGATCGGTGGCAAGTAACCAAAAATCTCATCAAAATAAACGATGGCTCTAAGCGAGCTGGTACCCGCCTGCGACCGCATCCAAGTTTCAACCGCACCGTACAGCAGTGTTACAAAAAACATCCGCTCATCTTCGCTTAAATGGGCGAGATAAAAAATCGTATGGCGCGGTTTGCCATCAGGCATGTACATCATCGCCTGAATATCAAGCGGTTCACCTTTGATCCAGCTTTGGAAGGCGGGTGACGCCAAAATGTTGTTTAATGAAATAGCTAGGTCAAAACGATCTTTGTCTGGGAAAAATTGTTTTACATCAAAAACGCCCAGCTTTTCAAACGGTGGATTCTGCACCTGCATAATCAGCTCGCCCAAATCAAGGTCTTGGGCCTGGCTCCAAGCGCTCTCAAAAATATTGCTGAGCAAAATGTGTTCACGCGAGCGCACAGGGTCGATGTTGGTCATCCCGATCAGCCCTAAAATAGCGGTTACGGTGCTAGAAATTCGCTCACGCAGGTTTTCTTCGTTACCGGCCCAAGGGATGGCGGGCGCAGCCAACGATGACAAAATCGAGATCGGTAAGCCCGCGTCAGAGCCAGGAGTGTAAACCGCAAACTGGGTTGTGTCTTTTAATTTTTGCAGACGGTCAGGTCCAATGTCAGAACCGGCCAATCCGTTTTTCCACAGGTTGGCGGTATCGGCTGCCACTTCAGCCACGCTTTTACCAGACCGTTGCGCCTCGTCTGCGTTCACCCAAGGCTCAAAGTCGGCCGGAGCCAAGTCGGGGAAATGCAGAACCGCATTGGTAATATCCCCTTTCAAGTCGAGCATTAGAGCCGGCACTTTGTTTAATGCCGCCTCTTCCATTAGGTCTAAACACAAACCGGTTTTTCCTGAGCCGGTCATCCCCACAATAACAGCGTGGGTTGTCAGATCGCCTGGGTCATAGTGCAGTTTTTCACCGGTCTTTTCACCGGTAGATGGATCAACGATGTGGCCTAGATAGAAATCTTCTGACATGGAAACCTCTTTATTAGCTTGATTAGCTTATTTGTAGTTCTTTTTGAATGATAGCGAAAAAATGGCTGAAGGTATCTTCGGCCGAGCATGATTTTGTTGCGTTTACAAAATCCGCCATCATGTCTTTAGCGTAATCGGGAATATCTTTTTTAGACCCGTAAACTTTATTTAAAAACGATTGATAGTCTCTCGAAGCGGCGAGCTTATCATCACAGCCGGGCATATCACCCGTTAACTTACTTAGCTGCTTCAGGCTATCTTGCAATTGATCAACTAAATTATCAATTTGCCCTTCTGCTTTTTTATCTGGCTCAGCGGCCGTTTTGTCTACCAGAGCGGCGATTTGGTCAAAGCTCCAATTCAATGCCAACTCTGCCTGCACATCGTCTAAATTTTCGCGAATAGACATATTGTTCATCAGTACGTCTGCTGCGTTTCGTTCTCTTTTGCGCAATGTTTTTCGATCTGCTGCCATATTTTTGTATCTTGGGTAGATGGGTTGTTTCCAACCGATCTTTACTATGAAATCGTCTCAGATTTTACCAGACAACTGGACTCTCGTCAGACTTCTCAATTCTTTTCATTTTGCTTAGGAATGATAGCGATTTCCGTTCTTACCCATCGGTTACTTTCTACTCATTCACTGCCATTTAGCGCTGTTTAACTTCTCTTACAAAGCACCGACACCTAAAAATAGCGGCCGTAAGTCGGGTAAATCGACTATTTCTTCCCTGAGTATCTAGTCAGACTTTGTCAGGTTAGTTGTATTGCCTACCTTATCGCTTGTAAAATTAGCGCCATGCGCAGAGTACTAATTGTCTTCGTATTTGGGCTGTTGCTGTCAGCCTATCCTCTTGTGGCGTTCGCCCAAACAGATGACACTCCGGTTGAACCTGTTGATTCTGAACCGGTAGAGTTTGTCCCCCGCTACCATACGGTTGCGGAGGGAGAATCGTTGTACTTTATTGCAACATTTTACGGGGTGACCCAAGAGGCGATGGAAATCGCCAATAATATTATCGATCCTACACTTTTGTTTGTGGGGCAACAGTTGCTCATTCCGGCCGCCGATGGTGAGATTGTGCCCGCCAACTATGCGCCACGTTTTGGGGAAAACTTAGACATTATCGCTGAGGGATTTGGCGCAACACCTACTGAAATTATTCGCGAAAATTACTTATTGTCTCCCGACAGCGTGATCGGTGGTCAGCCACTGCGCGTTTTTAGCCGCACAGGCTCATCTACCCCGGGCGAAGCGCCAGGGCTGGGTCACATTGTGCGGCCGGGTGAAACACTTGCAACCGTCTCTGCAAAATATGGGCTGACTCAAGCCGCTATCATGCAGGCGAATTCACTGACCGATGATCTGCGTGTACATGTGGGGCAGCGGCTACGTATCCCCACAGGGTCAGAGACCAACTACACAGCGATTCCTGGGTTATGGCAAGAGCTAAGCTTTAGCAATTTCCCGATCCGACAAGGGGACACCGTTGCTGTTTACGTCGAATATCTTGAGCCAGGAACACCGTTCGGCCGGATTACAAGCCCAGCGGGCGAGTTGATCCCGATCCGGTTTCTGCCACAGGATGAAGGGTTTACCGCACTCATCGGCTTCGATGCGTTTTCAGAGCCAGGCAACTGGAAATTGATTATTGGAGGCGAGGGAGACGCCCGGCCATGGGACACGTTTGAAACCGACTTTGTGGTTGGCAGCGCAGGCTTCGGGACCCAATATATTCCGATTGATGATGACCAACAGCTGCGCAATACAGAAAACACATTTTTAAATGCGATTTTCATCGATTCAAACCCAGAACCGCTGTGGACAGACGTTTTTAGGATTCCGATAACCGGCACAGTTTCGGCCGGATATGGGGATGCCCGTTCATACAACAACGGCCCGATCTACGCGTTTCATTCCGGCATCGATTTTCGTGGAAACATCGGTACACCGATTTTTTCACCGGCCGAGGGTGTGGTTGTTTTTGCCGATGAGCTGGGACTCCGTGGCAATGCGTTAATTGTTGATCATGGCATGGGGGTTATGACCGGCTACTACCATCTAAATAGCTTTAATGTTGCTGTGGGGGATACGGTAGAACCGTTGCAACAAATCGCGACGGGTGGCGATACAGGTCTCTCCACAGGTCCCCATCTCCATTGGGATTTACGCATATGGGGCAAAGCCGTCCACCCAACCCGCTGGCTAGAGAGACTATTTCCCTAAAAAAATAGCCCAAACCTACTAACTTTTAACCCCTACGCCCGTTTAATCGTGTTACACTATCGATTCAAATTTCCCCTACATATTTTTTCAAACTTCATTTAACACAGTTCATTTATGTTTGATCTTCTCAACAAAGTCATGGGCGTTGTACGTGCCCGTTTATATTTAAGTCAAACTCAATTAGGCAAAAAGGTTCGCGTCGATGGTCGGCTTTACGTTCATTCAGACGGGAACATTATTATCGGTGATCGCTGTCGTTTTACCGGCACAATGGGCGGTCTTGAATTAGGTGCGGGGCCAGACGGAACGCTTGAAATAGGTGAAAACACGTTTATCAACTATGGAACCTCTGTATCTGCGATGGAGCGTGTCACCATCGGCCGGGACTGCGCAATTGGGACCTATTGCATGATCATGGACAATGACTTCCACAAGATCTCGCCCGAAGAGCGGTACGAATTCCCAGAGTCAGACCCGATTACCATCGGTAACAAAGTGTGGCTAGGCGGCCATGTAATTGTCCTGAAAGGTGTCACGATTGGGGATGGCAGTGTTGTAGCGGCCGGAAGCATCGTCACAAAAGACATTCCCCCACGCTCACTGGCCGTTGGCGCTCCTGCAAAAGTTATTCGTCAAATCTAAGCCCCAGACAGCAATTCCAAGTAAATTCGTTCGAGCCCTTTTCCCTT
>JAHDEN010000044.1 GCA_020628815.1 Chloroflexota bacterium
CAACCCCCGCACCGATCGCTGGGGTTGAGCGGGAATTTGCCTATTCCGTTAGGTGATCAATCTGATTCCCTACAATCGGCAAAACTAGATGCAAGCAAGAAGGAAAAGCGATCAATGACAAAATACGGAATTATTGTGCACGGTGGAGCCTGGGATTGGCCAGATGAACAAGATGCGTTTAAAACCCCTTATTTAGAGGAGTCTGCCCGTATCGGCCGTGATATTTTGGCGGCCGGGGGAAGCGCACTTGATGCGGTTGAAAAAGCGGTTAATTATCTAGAAGATGCCCCCACCTTTGAAGCAGGAACCGGTGTGCCACCCAATCGAAACGGTGTGGCTCAGCTCGATGCGCTGATCGTTGACGGCCGGACGCGTGACTTCGGCTCGGTGGCGGCGGTTGAACGGGTCAAATACCCGATCACCCTTGCGCGCAAAGTGATGGAAGAAACGGCCCACTGCATGTTTGTGGGGGCTGGGGCGGATGAGTTGGCTCGGGAGCTGGGCATGCCGCTAATCCCTAATATTGAGCTGGTGGATGAAAAATCTTGGCGCGCTTTTGTCGAGCGGGATGAACGTGTACTAAAGCCGCAGTGGGGGAAAAGCCAGCCACTCAATGCTGAGCATGTCAGCCATCAGCCGCTAAGCCATGACACGGTCGGGGCGGTTGCCATCGATCAAAACGGCAATGTAGCGGCCGCTACCTCTTCCAGCGGATCGCCATTTAAACCGGCCGGCCGCGTGGGTGATGCCCCTCTGCTCGGTTCTGGTGGATTTGCGCTGAACGGTGTAGGGGCGGTGAGCTGCACTGGCAATGGGGAAAATATTATGCGTTTGTTGTTAGCCAAATACGCAGCTGACAAAATGGCTGAGGGGATGTCGGCGCAACAAGCGGCCGATGCGGCCGTGAGCTACATGAGTTCGGTTTACCCCAATCCGATGACCGGGATGATTGTGGTAGATGCCCATGGCAACTTGGCCTATGCCAGCTCAACCCCCAAAATCGCGGTGTGCTACACGGCCGGTGACCAAATCAAAACCGCTTTTCGTGCTTAACTCAGGCCACAGCTAGCTTAAACGATAATTTTAACTGTCCCGAGTCACATGTGCGTAGGTCCAATTGTGCTTTAAATCAGCTTCGTATTGAATATATAGATTGTCACCTATCTTCAAATCGATGGCTGGAACAACCCCCCAAACCGGACTGCGCCAATGATTATTTCGGCTGACTTTATCCGGATGAGATGACAACCGAATTTGCGGACTCAACTGCACCTCAAAATAGACCAGAAGCCCATTCAACAACCCATCTATCTGTATGTTAAATGTTTCGCTGTGGTCAATCAATTGATCCCGATTTTGGTACAAGTCTATGTTTGCCAGCGCCAAAGGAGGATGAAGTCGATCCCAATCGATCATCAGTTGGGTGGTGATATTAAATAGTGGCGCGTTTTTCGCATGGGGCATCTTAACTAAAGCGCTGAAGTCTAAGTTGTACCAATCTTTCCACTGGGCGACCACCTCTGGCGAGAATTTATGTTTTGAATATTCGGCCGATGGGATTGTAACCAAAAGGCCGAACAGCTCGATACGATTGGGAATCATACGTGCATCTGGCTTCAGAAATCTTTTGCGGGCGTCGGCCGTCAATTCAATGATTTGCTCATCTAACGGATCATCCCCAATGATTTCACTCACAAGCACATCAGCTTGCTCTGGCAAAGTGATATCGGTTGAGTTCCCGTGACACAGCGTGATCGTATCGGCAAAGCCGTTAAGGGCGAAATTGGCCTTTGCAATTTCGGCAATATCTTTGTTTATCTCGATCGCATAAACGTGCGAAGCGCCCGCCTGCGCAGCCGCCATGGCTAACACGCCGGTGCCGGTTCCCAAGTCAACCACAATATCACCCGGCCGGACAACTTCACGAATCGCATTGATATAACGCTTCGTCCTAGCTCGGTCATTCAACATCTCGATATGAATGGATGGGGAATTAAAATCGATGGTCGAATTTTGCATCATTGTCTGGGCCACTTCTACTTCACACAGTACTCCCGCATCAAAAAGCTGCCTAATGGTCTGGGACAGTGCGGCCGCATCATGCTCCTCAGCTTGCAACATCTGCTTCAAACCGGCCTCAAACGTTGTTGGCTGGGTAAAGGTGCTCAAAACTTCAAGTGTATGCATATTAGCCTTGAGCTGGTTTTGTTTCCACTTTAGCTGAACTGAATCATCTCCATTTAAGTGAACGTCTAATTCTGGAATACGTTGAAGCTGCGTTTGTGGGGTGAGAGTTGTCATTGTTAGGGTCTATGAACTTTGGTAGAGATTGCACAGGATAAGATTTGATGGGGTGGATTGAGATTTAGACCGAACGTGAGAATTGCAGGATGTCTCCATTAAATTGCTTTTCTAAATAGTCGGTATGTGTCGGCTTGATATGGCTACTTTCAAACCCGTATTGGCTCATCTCTTTGCTAAATTTATTTTTTCGCCCTCTGCCTGGGTCAACGATAACCACTTCACATTGATCTGTAGCGTGGCTCTGAATAAATCTACCTAATTCTGGAACATGCTGATCTTCGTACAGCAAATCGCTCCCAATAATTAAGTCAAAAAGTCCTAAAGTGCACATGTCATCGCTCCAAGTTGCTCTCTCGAAGGCGATCTCCTCTGTATTATTTAGCTTCGCATTCCTGTTCAGGAATCGGTTGGCTTCTGGATGATAGTCGGTTGCGGTAATGTCAGCATTTTGTTTGTTCAGTAGCAGGCTCGAAAGGCCGATCCCGCATCCGATTTCAAGAATCATCTTGCCGGTGGTTTCATAATCGAGCATGTAGTTTGCAAGAACAAGGCTTGAAGGCCAGACTACCCCAAATAAAGGCCATGCGGCCGAAGAGATCCCAAGGTCAGAGGCTGCACCGTTTGGATCGGTAAACTGCTGTTTATCGCGCAGTGTACAAAGATGAATATCGATGTCACCAAACTCGATAGTGTCGTACCGGATTCTTAAAGGAATTGTCATAATTTTTACTGGTCTGGCTAAAAGCTAAGCCAGTTATCCACGATAAATGACAAACCTTGTTTAAGTAAAGTAAAGGTAATTGGGAAAAAGCACAAGTAAACTAATCAATTGGTAATTAGGCAGGCGGGGAACTAAAGTTGATTACGGCCCCTATTTACCAGTGATGGGCGGCTTCTAATTGAGACTGTAGAACCCTCGGCCGGCTACTGTTTTGCCAATGTTTGTTCGATCCAAAGTTCATCGGATCAAGCCGCGCGTTACCCCGGCAATAAAAGCCAAATAAACGCCACAAACACCCCCAAGCCGGTTAAGAACTGAACAACCGTTGTAATGCCCCAGCCAACAACCCCACCAATTCCGGCCTTAGCCGCTTGCCACGTGTCTTTAACACGGCCGTACTCGACCGCAAAAATACCAAGAAAGTACCCTACTAAAGACCCGATCAGTGCGCCGATCCCAAGCACAAAAGCTCCCAAGATAAATCCGATCGTTGCCCCGGCAATCCCGCCTAAAATCGCTTTGCCCGACGCACCGGTAGACTTTGCCCCCAGCATCGGCATCCAAATATCAGACGTTGCCCCAACCAGTGAAACGAGGACCAACAGAACGGTTACCAAAATGCCGATCTGCTCAAAATTGTTCCACCAAGCAAAGCCAACAACCGAAAGACCGATGAGCACATTGCCCGGCACAACCGGGATCAAACAGCCGATCACCCCGACCAACATGATTAAAATGGTAAAGCCAACAACAATAGGAAACATAATTTATCTTCGGGTTCAAATGGCCAAGGGCCGTCGTATTTAGTTTCTGGATTTATCCAGTAAACGGGTTAAATGAAAAAGAGGGGGTGGTGCAAGGTTAGGGCGTTGGCCGTCTTGAGTTCTTTTACGCAAGAACGGCAAAATCCTCTCAGGAATTAATCTGGCTAACGGTATTGGTGCCAAACACGGCGGAGAACAACAAACCAAACAACTGCGATCACCGACCAAGCCATCCCTTCAAAATTTCCGTTTAGCCTGTATTCAATCCAAAAATAATAGGCTGTTCCGGCCGCCGCCGTGCCTACCATCGTCCACGTCACCCAAAAAGTTAGTTGTTCTTGATCCATATCGTTTAACGATTCGCCCATTTTTCTAACAATGCTTTTTCTTTTTCAGGTGCCAAATTATTGGCCCAATTGTGAAAATCGGCCGCCTGCGCCCGCTCATTTTCATACGCCAACGCATCTCGAACCGTCTCGATCAACGGCCGGAACGTTAGCCCCGCATCTACCGCTTTTTGTACATTTAGCTGGAACAATCCGGCCGTGTCCGTCGAGCTCTCTGGGATCCAAAACGGCAGTTCGCTCCACGGTTGCACCTCGTTCTCAAGCAAAAACGCTTCATCTACATAGACCGGATCCGCACTAGCGCCACTCGCCTCGATAGATGCAGCAACCACATCGGCCATCGTTTGAACCGTGGCTGGTCCGGTCGCATTGAAATCGCCTAAAATATTATTCTCGAGGCAGTGCAGGGTAAATGCGGCTAAATCCCGCGCGTCGATATGCTGCAAAGCGCGCTCCGGTTTGCCCGGCACCAACACATCCCCACCTTTGGCGATACGAGCGGGCCAGTAGCCAAAGCGGTTGGTGTGATCGTTTGGCCCCGTCACCAACCCCGGCCGAATGATTAGATGATTGCTCGGGAAAACGGCCTGAACCTCATCCTCGCACAGCACTTTAAACGGGCCATATTTTTCACCCGTAAACTCTTCTTTTCCATCACCCACATCACGGCTCATTGGGGATGATTCCGTAATGCCTGGGGCAGATGTGTCTGAAAAAACTGAAATAGTGGAGACAAATGCGTAAGTTTTTACTGCATCTTTTAATTTTAAGGCCGAGTCTTTAACCAAACGGGGATAGTAGCCGCAGGCATCGATGACTGCGTCCCAACTCTGCCCATCTAGTGCGTCTAAGCCGCCATCACGGTCGCCGACCAGCTTTTCGGCCGCTGGGAATAAATCACCGGCCGTTTTCCCCCGATTAAACAATGTCAGCTCATGGCCTCGGTCCAAAACCGCTTGCGCCATCGCCCGGCCGACAAATTGTGTGCCACCTAAAACTAATATTTTCATGCCATCCTCCATTCTGTTTTGCACGATTATCTATTAAGACCAATGGAATATCCATTGATAATGATAAAAATCTTGCTCCCAACACTCTGAACCATTAAAATTCAAACATTCAATTTATTTGCAAGTTACAGACTTTTTGTCTGATTAAGGAATAGTATGACAGAACAGGAATATCAGAAAGCACTGGATAAAATCAAAAATGGCTTGGCGACCAAAGTGCGGATCTTTGCACCGGCCGATGCCTGCCCTGTGTGCACCACCATCGAAGGCGTTTACGAGTTTGATGATGTGCCTGAATTACCCCCCGAAGGATGTTCGTGTTTGGCCGGTCCAACCGCCATGTACGCCCCCGTCCTTGACCAATTTGGACCCTAACCCTAGTTTTCAGTGGTCAGTAAATAGTTTTTAAGTTAAGTCTCAGACGACGGCCGAACGGCTGTCGTTTTTTTTTGCCTCATCGTCAATCACCACACCTGAGTGCAAGACAGATGTAACTCTGCCGCTATAATCTACATAAATCTGATACCCGAGTGGAAAGATAACTTCTATGACTTCGAACGCAATGTATATCGACCGGCCGCGCTACAGAAAAATTGTCCGCTTTTTCGGCGGAGCAATTCTGCACTTTGCCTTTTTTGACGTGCTTATCGGCCGTATTCCCGGTTTGCGTTGGATCATCTTGCGCTCACGCCCTACCCGCATGCGCCGTTTTGCCCGCCGGTTTAAAGACCTTTCGGTAGAAATGGGCGGCGTCATGATCAAACTGGGGCAGTTTTTGAGCGCCAGAGTTGATGTGTTGCCGCTTGAGGTCACTCAAGAGCTATTGGGATTGCAGGATACCGTCCCCCCCATTGCCCTACCGGTGATAAGGCGGGCGTTGCGGAATGAGTTTGGGGATCTTTCAGAAACGTTTTACGAAGTTGAAATGGAGCCTTTGGCCGCCGCCAGCTTGGGTCAAACGATGCGAGCCTGGCTAAAAACAGAAGATGGGGAACGGGGGGAAGCGGTGGTGATTAAGCTGCTGCGGCCGGGGATTGAAGCGGTGGTGCATACCGACTTAGCCGCACTCGACACCGTCGCCCCATGGCTAATGCGTTACAAGCCGATTGCACGGCGGGCCAATGTCCCTGACATTATGGAAGAGTTTGGCAAAACGCTGTGGGAAGAGCTCGACTATGAGCTAGAAGTGATGAACGTCAACCGGTTCGAAAAGATTTTCGCGAATCATCCCCACATCTACATTCCAGACGTCTATGAAGAGATTTCGACCAAACGGGCCATTGTTCTAGAAAATGTCGAAAATCCTAAAATCAACGACCTAGAAGCGATTGTAGCGGCCGGAATTGACGAAAAACAGGTTGCCAACGACCTGATCGAAGCCTATTTATTCCAGCTGTTCAAGCACGGCGTTTTTCATGCTGACCCTCATCCCGGCAATTTGTTTATCCGGCCGGTTGGCCCTGAATTAACTGATGCGGAAAAAGCGGCCGGAAAATATCGCAAACATCAAATTATTTTTATCGACTTCGGGATGATCGGCCGCCTGCCCACGGACTTGCGCCAAAACATGGGGCAAGTCTTGGTTGGATTGGTTCAGCAAGACGGCCGTCGTGCCGTGAACGCCTATAACCAGATGGGGTTCTTTTTACCTGGCACTGATTTAGAACGCATTATCGAAGCCCAAAACTTTATGATGGAGCGGCTGGACGGCCGAAACCTGATGGAAATGGCCAATCCTGATCCAGAAGAAGTAAAAGAGATCGGGATGGAGTTCCGAGACATTTTGTTTGACCTGCCGTTTCAAGTACCGCAAAACTTTGTCTATCTCGGCCGTGCTTTAGGCATTTTGTCCGGCATTGCGTCTGGCCTACATCCCACCATCAACCCATGGTACAGCATTCAGGGATACGGGATGGAATTACTCAATCTTGAACAGCAATTCGATCTTTCGTTTGACTCATTAGAATCTATCTTCAAAAGCCTACAACCCTATCTCCGTTTGCCCTCTCAAGTGCAGCGGGTCGTCAATGCGGCCGAAAACGGCAAATTACGCATCACCAGCAACGATCCCAGCGCAGCACGCCGCCTAGATCGGCTTGAGCGCAAAATGGGCTGGATGAATGTGAGCATCGTCGCCGCCTCTGCCATCCTCTCTGGGACCCTAATCTACCTAAATCGAGATCGAGAGAAAAATAGCTGATCAGCTTAATCAGTTCCCCCATTACGTTTTCTTTATTTGACACCTTAGAACATTCATTCTATCATTAGAACATTCGATCTTTTTTTAGGTGAATGGAATGACAGTAAGGACACCCCCCGATCACTCAGAAGAATATAACGATCCGCGTAAATCGCAGCCATTTCCGGCCGAGCAGTCAGAAACACCGCTGGCCGATGAGCTCAATCGCAAATTAGCCCAGTTCCGTACAATCGGCCGGGAGATTAGCTCGTTCATCAACGGCTTTCAGTTTAATGTTAATCGAGATCATGGCGAAGTAAAGATTAATTTGCGCCGCAAGGCCCGGCCGCTGGTTGAACTCGGCCCCCTTTTGCGGCACTGCAATGTGGTTCATCCACTGCAATCTATCATCGGATGGACCGGTACCCAAACCCCGATGGTTTGGTCAGCCAACCAGCCGCAACGCCATCTGCTCATCGCCGGAGCGCCCCATTCGGGTAAAACGGGGCTTTTGCGTTCGCTGCTTCTGACCCAAGTTTTGGCATCACGCCCGGCCAAACTGCAACTGGCCATAATCGATGGCAGTTGCCAACGGGGAAACGATTACGATCATAGCGAGCTTAAGCGCTTTAGCCTGTTGCCCCACACCTTAAACCGGCCGCCGACCAATCCAAATGAAGTTGCCGAAGTGATTCAGTTCTTGGCCAAAGAAGCGGATCACCGCAAAAAGCATCGGGTTCAAACCCCGCAAATTTTGCTCGTTATCGACAACGTGGAAGACGTGTTACCGGTAGCTGGCCCAGAGTTCCACCAAAACCTTGAACACATTTTAGACATCGGCCCGCACACAGGCATCTGTGTTATTTTGGCTACCAATCGGCCGGAAGACGGCCGCCTGCAAGATTTAATCAGCGGAATCGAACTTGACCGCATGGTGGGCAAAATGCATTCGGCCGGGCAAGCAACATTTGCAACCGGCATAGAAAATTCAGATGCTGAATATCTTGAGGGAAATGGTGAATTCCTCGCCATGATTAACCAGCAAGGGTTCCATTTTCAGGCGGCGTGGGTCAACGACCGATTGCTAGATCGATATTTAAAATACGTTCTTGAGCCCAAACAACCGACCCTGCTTGCTTGGGATTTATTTGATCAGCTTGACGACATCTACGAAGAAGCAGAAGAAATAGATGATGAGTATTTTGATGAGGACGATAGTGATGTCGATCCTGTCGAAGAAGCCGAGCCGATCAATGCCAAGCGATCCATCCGCCAAGAATCGATTCGTGAACAACAAATTTATACGCAGCTCAACCCGTCGTGGTTGGATGAAACGCAGGCCGAAAACCGTCGAGTCATTTCTGAAGAGCTATTCGCTGAATATGACGTGGATTCAGATGATGAGGGTTTTGATGAACAAGAGGAAGAAGAACAGCTAGATGAGCAGGAACATCAGCTGGGCTGGCGTACTCTGCGGCCGTTTGCATCTGCCCCTACCGCCGATGAGGATTCTGAGGATCAAGCTGGGTATGAAGAAGAGGATGACGAGGACGAGGATTTTGAACTTTCGGAAGAGGAAGACTCAAATGATTCAACCGCTTTGACATACGAACCGCTTGAAAGCGCGGCCGAAGCTGAGCCTGATAGCAAGGGTCAACAAGATGACCCCAGCGACATCGAGCCTGAAGAAATCCACAAACAGATTCGAAGGACCTCGCTTCCCCGACCAAAACCAACGATTCGCTCAAGCTTTAAGCCAATTCCGAAACCGTCGGCCGGGGAAACAAAAACGTCCCAACAAAATGAACATGAAGATGACGAGTTTGAATCAGAATTGCTTTCTGAGCAGGCTCCAACTGAATCTTCGCCAAAAGCAGAAGCCGACGATCAACCGTTTGATCCATGGCAAAGTGGGCTTGATGAGCTAGACGAAAAGCCATCCACCAATCTAACAAACAAAATCGACCGGCCTGGCCGGTTGGCAAAGAAAAAACCGATCAAAAAAAGAATCCGGCCGATCAATCGAACTGAAGATTAGGCCAATTACAAAACTTAAAGGAGAAATGAAATGAATGAAGGTATGTTGTGGCTCGATGATACAAAAGACCGCTCTGTTGAAGACAAAATACTCGGTGCGTTGGCTTGGTACAAAGCAAATTACAATCCAAAACCAACTCTGTGTTTTGTGAACCAAGCGGTTTCTAGCGAAGAGACTCTGATTGAAGGGATCGATATCCGGCCGTCTTCGTTTATTCAACCCAACCACTTTTGGATCGGCACAGCCTCTTAACCTGCAATCTGCCACCGCCCAAACCGATGATTTGGGCGGTTACACTCGCCTACCGTTCCTCAAACACCCCTTCCATATAATTGTTTAAAAGATGGGTTACTGTTGAGTCTATGTAGCCGTGTTTTTCCCCTGTAATTTCAATCACCGCCAAGCCTTGCAACACATCAGCCATATTGCGTGCCGCAACCTCGAAATCAATTGTGCCTAAATTGCATGATGCCAACACAATGTGTAGCAATCGAATCAGTTGGCTCAAATATTTCCGGCCGATAGATGTGTCGCGTCCTTGGCAAACCGATAAGTAGTAACTCCCCTTGTTGCTGCTAACAAATTCTCGGTATGCGTTTATGATCCCGTCAAGCCCCTCTCGGCCTGACTGACGTGCGGCAACATGACGCAGCTTGCGCAACAGATCATTCCAACCGGTATCAATTAACTCATTTTCAAAATCATCAAACGATTCAAATAGCAGAAAAAACCGTTGCTCCGGAATATCTAATTGGCGAACCAAATACTCCCCAGTAATCCCTTCCGGCCGTTTGGCCGTGCTCATCAAATGCAATGCCTTTTCAATTACAACCGTTCTATGCTCCCGCTGACGGATAAATAATTGAGGCACTTCTGCATGATCGTTTTGTGCAAAATGGCGCGGGCTCCCCAAAAATTCCTCTGTGTGATTCACCATGATCTTCAACTTGCTCACAACCAATCATTTAAGCAAATAAATGATTAAGCTCGACTTGACCTCTAATAGCCTACTTCCTAGGTTTGCTTCCAGTTCTGATTTATAGTCACATCTTATTCCAGTTGTCATCCATCCAAAAAAAGTTGTTTTTGAGATATGATTACAAGAGTAAGATTACAAAATCAGTCTACGTGTCTTAAATTACACCCTTACTTACAAATCTTGTTCTAGGCGATACCCAATGATTAATTTCCACACTCAGTTCAACAGCCGCCGATCCAACATAATCGGCAAAAACGGAATGGTTGCCACCAGCCAACCTCTTGCGGCCCAAGCTGGTATTGATATTTTGCGTTCAGGCGGCAACGCGATAGACGCCGCAATTGCGACAGTGGCGGCCCTTTGTGTAACCGAACCTTGCTCAACCGGAATCGGGGGCGATGCATTTGCCCTTATTTGGTCGGCCAAAGACAAACGGCTGTTTGGCTTAAACGCCAGCGGGCCAGCACCGGCCGCGCTTTCGGCCAATTACGTTCGGGAACAGGGGCATACCGAGTTTCCGGCCTTGGGTGGCCTTGCGGTTACTGTACCAGGTGCGGTACGTGGTTGGGAAAAAGCCTTAGACAAATTCGGCAGTTTACCCCTAGAACGCATCTTAAAAAGCGCCATCGACTACGCTAAAAACGGATATCCGGTCAGCGAAAAGATCGCATGGCAATGGAGCCGCTCGGCTGAAAAAATGAGCCGTCTCGCAAATTCAAAGCGGGTCTGGCTCCCCTACGAAGGGGGAAGAGGGCCACGGCCGAGCGAGATGTTTAGCAACCCCGAGGTCGCAGCCACGCTTCAAACAATTGTTGACAAAGGGTATGACGCTTTTTACACCGGCGATATCGCTCAGCAAATTGCAGATTGTGTGCAGGCTGATGGGGGCTTTTTAACCACAGATGATTTGGCAAAATATAAAGCGGAATGGGTTGAACCGATCAGCGTCGAATACCGGCCGGGGTATCGTTTCTTCGAAATCCCACCCAATGGGCAAGGGCTAACGGCCCTGCTAGCCCTGAACATCATGAAAGGGTACGACGTTAAAGGGATGGGGCACGGAACATACGAATACACCCACACGATGACAGAGGCGGTCAAGCTGGCGTTTGCTGATGCCCATGCGTTTATTGCAGACCCCAAACATGCGCAAATCCCCATGGCCGAGCTACTAAGCGACAGCTATACGCAAGAGCGACGCAGCTTGATTGATAGCAAATCGACCCTGACCCCTACGGCCGGAAACCCGCAACAGCGCGGTGACACCGTGTACCTAACAGTGGCTGACGCTGAGGGGAATATGGTTAGCTGGATCCAGAGTTTGTACATGGGCTTTGGCTCTGGGCTAACGGCTGGCACAACCGGCGTGCAGTTACAAAACCGTGGGGCAAACTTTACGCTCGAAGAAGGGCACCCGAACGAGGCGGCCGGTGGCAAACGTCCATTCCACACCATTATTCCTGGCTTTATCACCAAAAATGATCAGGCTTGGGCCAGCTTTGGGGTGATGGGTGGCTTCATGCAGCCTCAGGGTCATTTACAAGTTGGTAGCGCTCTGGTTGACTTCGACATGAGCCCCCAAGCCGCATTAGATGCCCCCCGCTTCTATTGGCAAAAAGACAAGCTCGTCGCCTTGGAGCCATCGTTTGGCTCACCCATGTATGAAGAGATGCGGCTGCGCGGGCATCAGCTTATGCCGGTGTCACAAGCTGAAAGATTGCATTATGGGGGTGGGCAGGCGATTGTTCGTGATCCTGATTCTGGCGTCTATATCGGTGGGTCAGAACCACGGAATGATGGTGCCGCAGCAGGCTTCTAAGTTGTTATAAAATCGAATCTTTCGCAAACGGCCGATGAGGCGCGTATCGATTAAACGTTTAACGCTTTGGTCAATACCGTTTCATCGGCCGAACTGTTTAGGTACGACATTTCAAGCGGGCGCGCATCGGCCGGAGTTTGGCGGCGAGGAAGCACAATGTGGAAGGTTGAGCCAGGTAGGGCGTCTTCATCATAGCCAGGGCTTTCGGCCCATACTTGCCCGTTATGGGCGGTGACAATGCCGCGCACAATGGCCAAGCCTAAACCAGGGCCGCCACCCCGGAACTCAACCTTGCTGGTTGAATGCAGATCAATTTCGCTAATCTGGAAAAACTTCTCAAAGATCAAATTAATATCGCCCGCTTCAATGCCGATGCCTGTGTCTTGAATCGACACCTGAATGCCGTCAGACGGCCATTCTTTATTTGGGGGATTTTCTAACCACGAATTTGCAGAAATTCGGATCTCACCCCCATCAGGCGTGTATTTAATCGCGTTATTAACCAGATGTTCAAAAATTTTGCGTATCCCCACTAAGTCTGCATCAATAATCGGCAGGTTGCGGGTTGAATCATCAAAGGTGAGGGTCAGTTGGCGGGTTGTGATTTCTGTATCAAAAAAGTTTTTGATGCTATCAAACAGGTCCTTCATCCGGATCGGTTCCGGCCGGATTTCGAGCGTTCTGTAGTCGATGCGGGTCAAATCAAGCAGATTTTCCACCAGCTCATTAATCCGAGAAACTCCCTTTAAAATCCCATCAACAATTCGCTTGTTCTGAGGATCATTTTGAATTTTTTCTTTCTTCTGCAAAATCTCACCGTACCCCCGAATAATAGTGATGGGTGTCTTTAACTCGTGAGATGCGATACTCACAAATCGAGATTTTGTCTGATCTAAACGATCGAGATCCGCATAAGCTTGCTGTACAGCATCGGTCCGGTTCCGCATTTCAAATTCCATCTGGTCTTGAAGGCGGCTAATCTTTTGTTTTTGCTGCACGTTTTCTAAGGCTAACCAAGATTGGTTGATAATGGTTGTGGCAATCGAGCGATCTTCGGCCGTAAATGACTCTGTTTCAAGACGAGAAAAGCAGACAAACCCGGCAATCCGGCCGGATTCTGCCAAAAACGGAATGCCGAGCCAGCATCCATCTAAGAACAGTGACCGCCAACGGTTAGGAATAGATTTTGATTTCGGCAAGTCAATCGCATACGGCCGTCCCAAATCTTGGATGTGCATAAAGACATCATCTTTATCGTTATAGTCGGGAGTAATTTTTGATCCTTTTCGAACCAAAATCCCTTTATACGCAGCGTTGACCTCAAGCATTTTGCCATCCCACAAAAGAACGGCCGCCCCATCATAATCGATCAGGGTGTCTAAATGGCGCAACATTTTGCTAAACAGATTGGGCAGATTTGAAGACGCAACAAGCTCTTCACCGATCCCTTTTAATGCATCGGCTAAATGCAAACGGGCACGGCCGCCTTCAATAATTTGCAGATTGCGCACAGACATCGCGATTAAGTCAGCAATCGACTGGAATTGCAGAACATGATCACGGTTAAACGGGACCTGAGAGGCGTTGTGCAGATCAAGTACGCCTAGAAACAAATTGCCCACCATCAGTGGTAGAGCCAGCTCTGACCGGGTGTTGGGCAAGGCGTTGCTCTCGTAATAACGTACATCTTCTTTTACATTTTCTGCCAATCCCGGCCGCAGATGTTTGGCAACCCAGCCCGGTAAACTTTTTTCGTTAACCGGCATTTTGCGCTTGTCATTAATCAAAGACCCCGCTTCTAATACCAGCAAATCTGTCTGGTCTTCGATCAAATAAACCGCCACATGGTACAGGTCGTACCGTTGGCGCAAAATTTCGATCAAACGGGGCAACAGGTTCTCTAAATCACGAACCGATGCGGCATGCTGAGCGATCGTTAAGCTTGTTTCAAGCACATGAATATGATCGTTCATCAGGCTTGATGAAACCAATCTTTTAGGCTGAATGAGTGAGTCCCGTTTGTGGCGCTCCGACACCGAGGAAATCGCCTTATTAAACATTTCAGACATGTCGCTAAGCTCACTGTTCCCCCAAACTTGATCCATCTGGGTTAAATCGCCCGCTTGCCATTTAAGTAAGCCTTCTTTTATTTGGTTCAAAGGGATAGCGATTGAGAAGGTAAGCAAAGTACCAATGACTAAAATCGTGCCGATAACCATGACGGCCCCAAAAAGAATCCGCATCACATAACTACTTTGAGTCTCTGACAAACTCTGCAAGAAGTCTTCTTCTCCACCGTTTAGGTTGACCACGGTGTCTGAAAAATTCTGCATGCCTGTTTCAAGTTTATCGGTGATGACGCGGATATCGTTATTGAGAATTCTGCCGGCTTCTTCCCAGTTCCCATTCCCGGCCGCAAGTTGCACTTTAGCAAGAGCAGAGTTGTATGCAAGAATATCCCCCTCGAGGCTGCTTTTGGCGGTGAGCAGTGGAGAAAATCCGCCACTTTGTTCAAGCGATTCGGCCGAGACAAACTGAGATATTTCAAGCTCATTTGCCCCTACTATCTGCGAAACATCTTCACTATTTTCTTCACGAATCGCTTGATGCAATTCTGTTTGTACAGTAAGCAGTTCTGAAAAACCCAACCGCATTTCACCGATAATTTTTTCAGTTATCAGCTCAAAACGAACGGATCGAAACAGATCAGCTTGTTGGCTAAGAAAATATATTGAGAATAAAGCAATAGGCAGGACAAGAAAGGCAAATGATGCCGCTATGCGCTGTCCAATTGAAAGACGGTTCATTTTGGGAAATCCCTTAAAAAAACGAGCAGATAGATCTATCCCCTAAAGTTAGAAAACGGATATAGCTTAATTTTGGTCGTGGAAACTTTAAAATTCTTTGGTCAGCATTAACATAGAACAAGGCGGCGATGATGGGTGAATTGATGGACGAGTACAAAGGGAAAATATAACCAAGAAGTTTAAAGGTTGTTTAACCCCTTTGTATGGAGAACTGCACGTAAGTTGAACTAGGCTGTTTCTAACATCTCGCAGTTCTAGGCACGATTAATGCTAAAGTCAGTTTAACCCATCAAAATGGGGCCAGACCATTGTTAAACCGTGAAAGGTTTCGTATAAATTAGTTATAGATTTGCGTTTCCAGTGGTGGTGCGTTTATATTTCTTCTGCTTTATCCAGAATTTACGTTTTAATAACCATGCCTAAAATTCAAGATATCCCAGATTCATCAAGATCTAGCCGTGGCGGTATGTCGCACCAGGCGATTGAAGATTACTTAAAATCTATTTATCGCTTGGCTCAGGATGAGTCTCCCGTCAGTACAAATCGCTTGGCAGAGGCCCGTTCAGTAAAGCCAGCCTCAGTAACCGGCATGCTCAAACGATTGGCCGGTCTTGACTTGGTAAATTACCAAAAACATTATGGGGTTACGCTAACAGAAGAAGGGAGAAAGATCGCGCTTGAAGTGTTGCGCCATCACCGCCTGATTGAAACGTATTTAATTAAAGCATTGGGGTTTGAGTGGGATGAGGTGCATGAGCAGGCGGAGCTTCTGGAACATGTGATTAGCGAGAAACTGGAAGAACGCATAGCGGCCTACTTGAATCATCCAGAGTTTGACCCCCACGGCTCTCCCATTCCAAGGGCGGATGGGTCTGTGCCGCAGGTTCAAACCCGGCCGCTAACCACCATGGTTCTTGGGGATCAGGGTGAAATCTCACGGATCGCTACAGACAGCAATTCAACCCTTTTACGCCAGCTGGCCAAACTAGAGCTTGTCCCCGGGCAGCATTTGAAAGTACTCGCTATTTCGGCCGAACGTGATCAGTTCACCCTACAGCTTAGCGGTAAAGAAGCTCCGGTAGAATTGGGATTTGAGCTCGCAGACGCCATTCTCATAAAAATTTAGAGCTAATCTAAAAGTCGCATTCTCCCTATCAAATCTCCCCCCCCAAAAAAAGGGGCTGAACATAATCCAACCCCTCTCCCCTATCCGTTTTTATTTATCCAATCTGCCTTCAAGAGCCTTTAACGCCTCTGTTAGCTGAGACTGCCGAACGCTGGTGGTAATGTCACCACGGGTCCGTTCAAGAACAGCACGCAAGGTATCAGTCCGACGGCGCAAGCCCCCGGTAATGGCATCCCGAAAATCAAACGTCACCAGCAAGCTATAAATTTCGTCCATCTTTGACAACAACCGCTCAGCCTCACTTTCATGGCTGTGGCGCAAAATGTCTAGAATCCGGCGGCGCAATTCCGTAGCTGCTTCTGACAATCCATTGAGCCATGCGGCCGAGCCGACATTTAATTCCGTAGGAGACTTTAAAGGCAAATCACGGATAAGCGCATACGTATGCTCCGCTTCAACATATTCCTTTAAACAGTCTTGGGTGTAACCGGCCCAATGTATTTGGGGATGCTGGTGTGTGGTAGCCACCATGTTCGTTACCATTTCGCGCGCCTCGGCCGTTAGCGACTCCGCCAACTCCCATTCACTTCTGTGAACCGCCCGGATCGCATTTGCGCACGTTTTCGTAATTTCACGAGAGATTTTATAAGCACTCTCACGGACGCCATCAATTTCTACAAAGTTAGCTCGGATACTTTCCGACACTTGGTCAATATTATCAATCATAATTCTTTACTCCCCCTATTTATTATTTTTATCGTTTTCCCAAATCGTTTCGGTCTTCAAACCGATACTTTCGGGCTATTAGCTAAGTCCTTTTCAAGGTAAACATGGCGTAATTTTAGCCCGTTATGGGATCGATTAACTATTCAGTCTACCTAACCATCTAGTGATACTAGAGGTGTTATCAGTAGGGCGCAAATAATCATCGCAAAGTTTAGCGTGCCAAAGATTATCTGAAAGCGACTGCTGCGGAATACTATTTTACTTAATGGAAAGGTTGCAATGAATTTTTTTAAACAAACTAATTCCGAAAGCCCCCCTCGGAATACACCAAAGCGACAAACAGAGCTAAAAATCTGGAAGTCAACATGGTTTATCAGCACGATTTTAGTCGCACTATTTGTTATCGCCCCCCTAACTTCGGCAGATAGCACTTTTATAGATGGTGCTATCCCCTCTCAAGAAGGAGAAGGTGGAGAAGGTGAAACACCTCCAGAAGGAGAGGAAGCAGAAACACCACCTGAAGAATCAGCCGATCCAATCCCTGAAACCCCGGCTGAAGGTGAAGAAGCTCCCGCGACCGAAGGCGAGGAAGCTCCTGCTACCGAAGGTGAAGAAGCTCCTGCCACCGAAGGTGAAGAAGCTCCTGCTACCGAAGGCGAAGAAACTCCTGCTACCGAAGGCGAGGAAGCTCCTGCAGCCGAAGGTGAGGAAGCTCCTGCCACTGAAGGCGAAGAAACTCCTGCAGCCGAAGGTGAAGAAGCTCCTGCAACTGAGGGTGAAGAAGCTCCCGCAGCCGAAGGTGAAGAAGCTCCTGCAGCCGAAGGTGAGGAAGCTCCTGCCACTGAAGGCGAAGAAACTCCTGCTACTGAAGGCGAAGAAGCTCCTGCTACTGAAGGCGAAGAAACTCCTGCAACTGAAGGCGAAGAAGCTCTTGCCACCGAAAGTGAAGAAGCACCCGCAGCTGAAAGCGAAGAAACCCAAACGTTCGTTCTTGCAGATGAAGCTGTTCCATTTAGTACAACTGAAAACTTTGTATCTGTAACAGGATTTGAAACAAATACGTGGACGGAATCTACGGCCGAAGGTGGCGGAATCGCATCAATTTCAATTGATTCAACGCATCCATCTATAGGAAATTCCGCGCTACGCATTTCTATGCCTGTGACCGCAGTAGCTGCCGATGTTGAGACTGATCCAAATACCGTCAGTTGGACCCGTACTTTAGATCAAGCAGAAAATTGGACCGCATACGACCACATCACACTAGATGTTTATTCTGAAGATCAATTAGCTGACATGCCGTTCTTGCAATTGACCCTAAGCAACAGCTTGGGTAACGGCACGACAGTTACCATGCTACCCGGCCGTGACCTAATCCAATGGGAAAACCCAGGGATGATCATCCCTATTAACTCGGTAGATGATGCCATCCTAAGCGATGTAACAGCTGTAACCTTTACAGCTGCCGGTTATAACGATGGTTTGTTTGGGCCAGCCCAAAGCTCCCTCAACCTCCACATCGACAACATTAAGTTAGATGGGTCTGTCATGTGGGAAAGTTTTGAGACTTCCCCATATGCGGTTGAACCAGCAACTGTAGAAACCACGCTGGCTGGAATCACAAACAATACAAATTATGCAGGCAACCCAGGCTCACTTGTTCTGTCATGGAGCGGTGCGGAAGAAGGTAACGGAGTTGCCACTATTACCGCTGCTGAAGGGCAAGATTGGACCGGAATCACAGCCGTACGCGGTTGGGTTTACGCTTCAAATGGTGAACTGCCTCTTACTCTAGCCATCACCGATGGTACAAACACCGTTTCGGCCGACGCCGTTTCAACCGGCATTGCTGATGAATGGGCAGCCGTTGTCTGGTCATTACCGGCCGATGCAGAAATTAATCTAAGCAACATTAGCGGAATGACCGTAGCGGTTGCTGATTTAGCCACCTATCCAGAAGGAACGATTTTTGTTGACAGCCTAGAAGCGGCCGTCAGCATCGACACACCGTATGATGTAAAAGCGATTGCGGGTGAAACCAGCAACGAAATTAGCTGGAACAACCCCCTTGCCGGAAACGCAACAGGTTACACGGTTGTCGCAGCCATCAATGATTTTGCAACCTCGGCCGATGAAGGCTTTGTGGTATGTGAAGTTGCCATCGACGCCGCAAGTGTGTGTGTTCATGAAGAACTAGAAGACGGTGCCGCGTATTACTACACCGTTCTTGCCAACACCGCAGAAGGAGCTGTTTTTAGCGACACAAGTAAAGCTATTTCTACAGCGGCACCCTTTATGCTCACCCCTGCTGGCAGCAACTTTGAAATCGCCATTAATCGTGACAATGGTGCGATCGAGGCGATTTACAATAGCCAAACGGGTGAATTAATTAGCGCCGGAAATGCAGGCGGAGCGGCTTGGGCTCTCAAATTCTTTGATGAAGAAACGATGCCGATGCTCACGTCGGCCGAGTTTAGTGCAGACTCAGAAGCTGCCCGCTTCAACTTGGATGAAGAAAACGGCATTCTGCACTATTTCTACGATATGGATGGAGATGCTGCGACCACAGAAGTTCATGTTCAAATTGAGTTGACTCAGATCGACAACAATACGTTTGATTGGAACATGCTGGTTGAAAACGAGTCTGGACTAACGGTACGCAAAGTGATTATGCCTCATGGCATGAGCTTTGAAGCGGCCGGTCTAGAGCGCGTTTACGTCCCCGCTTGGGAAGGGTTGACTTTAGAGCAGACCTATTTTATCGAAAATCGTAGTGCACATTTCGGCCGTGGATCGATGTTTGCTGACATGGTTGCGATTGAACACGATGCGGGCAATTTCGCCTTCTACACCATTCAAGACAGCTTGTATCAAGCCGACATTATTCCAGGACACAGTGCCGAAGATGCGGTTATTCAACCGGCCGATTACCACTTCTGGGGTAACGGTGGCAACGGGTATGTAGCCATGGAAATCGGCACCGCTATCCCGTCGGGCCAATCATGGAACAGCGCAACTGTTCGGTTCCACATCGACGCAAATTTAGACGAAGTGATGGAAGGATACATGGCTGATACCGGCCTTGATCAAATCCCATCTCTCGCTGAAAAAGCGGTGTTGTATGGCCAATTTAGCCAAATCGCAGAAAGTGCACTATTGAACCTAGATATTTCAGCCATCGAAGCTGAAACGGGCCAAACGTGGCAAGCGATTCGCGATCAAACATTGGCGACCCTGCCACAGAACGCGATTGTTCAGTTCAGCCGTTGGCAAAACGGTGGTGTAGATGCGGAAGGGAATCTTCTTTCACCCGACATCAACCAAGATTTGCCCAGTGCGCCGATTTGGACCGATCAACATGGGTCTGTAGAAGATTTACAGGCTTTGTTAGACACGATGAATGCAGAAGGCATTTTTGCAGCTCCATATCTCGACTGGACCGTTTGGACTCAGTTGGTTGAGGAGACCGGCAACTTGCCATCTCTTGAAAATTCACCAGATGCATTGCGCAGCTCAACAGCTTCTCAAGCGGTCACACTAGACGGTGGATATGTTCTCAAATCTTGGTCAGATGATTTACGTGCCCGCAACGATGCGATTGTGACCCAATTCTCTAGCAAGGTTACGCTTGACATGCTCTACTCAGAAATGAGCGGTGCAGACAGATGGCGCTACACCTATTTAGATGATGCATCGCAAGCATCTGCCAGCGCATTCACACAAGGACTTATCAACGAAACAAACCGCCTCGGGGCAGGCCAGCCTTTAATCGTGGGATCCATGATGGATCAATTAGCCAGTGGAGCAACCGGCTTCGCTGGATCGTTGCGCCAAGAGCAAACGACCGGATTGATGCGTCATTTAGGCGCCCAATACGATGCGTGGAACGCGTACCCATTGGCTGCGATGATGATGCATGACAAGGTTGCGTTTTATCCAAACCCAACCCAAAACGCACGACCAACCGCAAGCCGAGCAGAGTTCACCTATTACACGTTAATGGGCTACAACTTAGCTGAAGATGCGGGCTCGCTAACAGGCGGCCGCGAATTCTGGGTGCCGATGATCAGCTCTTTCCAAGAATCGATCAACAGCCGCACATTTGGCGAAGAAATGGTTAGCTATGAGGTGTTAACTGAAGATGGCAAGCAGATTGAAACTGTCTTTGGCAGCGGCCGTAGCAAAATCACCATCTCAGCCAACTTTGACCTTGATGGCACCGGTGCAACGGCCGACTTTAACGGATATACCGTTTCACCCGATGGCTTCCACGCCTATACGGCGGATGGCAGCATGGTGGGTGGCGTTTACTTTGGCCAATTTAATGGGAACGGGTTAAGCAGCGGCCGTCACTGGATCACTGTTGAAAAGCTAGACAACACCATTGAAGTGCGTCAAACATTTGGTACAGACACCGATGTCATGCTAAACCGGCCGCGCAGCTGGCGAAACGCGGATCTGATCCAAATGGTTCAGGTAATGGAAAACGGACGTGCAATCCCTGTTGAAGTAACAGACGTTTTGCCGGACCGAATTTTAATCAGCTATGCCAACGAGCTAGAAGGCTTGGCGACCGATCGCTTTATCGTCTACTACAACCAGCTAGACAGCGGATTTGATCTCGTTGCTACAGTTGAAGAGTTGACCGCTGTTGTTGAAACAGAAGCTGTAGAAGAACCAGCTGAGACGGTTGAAGACGAAAGCGGCACCGACGAAGCGGTAGAAACACCGGCCGAAGGCGAAAGCGTTGAAGGTGAAACTGAAAACGCCGAAGGCGAAGCCGTAGAAACACCGACTGAAGGCGAAAGTGCTGAGGGTGAAACCGAAAGTGCAGAAGGTGATGCAGTCGAAACACCAACGGAAGAAACCGACGGCAGTGAAGCAGCTGAAACACCTGCTGAAGGAACCGAAGAAAGTACTGAAGGTTCCAACGAAGGTGAAACGGCCGAGACACCTGCTGAAGAAACCGAAGAAGGTTCTGGCGATGGTGAAACAGCTGAAACGCCAGCAGAAGGTGAAACCCCACCCGAAACCGCTGACGAAGCACCAGAAGGTGATGCCCCACCGGCCGAGGGTGAAGATTCTGGAACCGATGATGGTTCGACAGAAACTGAAGGTTCAGCCGAAGGTGAGACCCCAACCGAACCTGACCCATCTGGCGCGGACGATGATGGCCCGGGTGGTGAGAGCTCTGGCGAAGGTGAGGGAGCTGAAGACCCAACTGAAGAATCAGGGGACGAAGCGCCTGAAGGTGACGGCAATTAAGCCGAGTTAGATTCGACTATTACAGCCGAGGGGACAAGATGTCCCCTCGGCTTTTCATGTTTGTAGAAGCGGTTTTGTCCGTGTTCTTTAGTAAAAATATTTGGAAGAGGCAAATCCTATGATCGATCAAACCAAACTGAACCACACAAAATTTTCAGCCGTATTTTGGAAACGACTTTGGGTTTTTACTGTGCTGACAGCAGCCACGATTGTTATGTCTTTACCCGCTGTCGGAGCAGGTGATTTATCCGAATCAGTCCGATTTGTGTCATCGGTCAATCATCGATCTGCAAGCCAACAATCAGCACCGGTTCAATCAAGTGGATTTGTCATTATCGATCAGTTTGATGGCCATTTGTGGGCAGATGCTGGCGCACCGAACAGTCGGCCGGGAACGTATCAGTTTGCTCCTAGCCGGGCGTTTGAAGGGAACCAAGCCTTAAAAATCACAGCTCCTATTCAACCCTTGGTTGAAGAAAGCCCAGCTTTAAACCAAGTAATTTTGAGCCCAGCGCGTGAGCTCGTACAAGCAGAAGACTGGTCAGCCGTTCGCTTTGTGACCTTGGATGCCTATCTAGAAGAACAACCGGCCGACTTTCCTGAACTTGAGCTAACCCTAATTAATTCGGCCGGAGATCGCTTTACAACCCGAGCGCTACACAATGGTGCTGGCACCTTAAATCGTTGGAAAAACCGAGAGATCACGTTTCCGATACAGGGGATTCAAGGGATGGCAGAAGCTGCCCCCGTTGGGATCTTAACCGACGTAAACCAAATCGAAATCGGGATTGTGGGATACAACGAGCCGTTACCAAAATCAGATGCGGAAGCGGAAGCTGGATTGACGTTAAGCGAGCTATCGATCCATTTAGATAATTTCAAGCTAAATGGAACCATCGCTTGGGACACATTTGAGGGGGCTGATAACAATTGGAAACCGGCCGGGGATGTGAGCACAACGGCCGGAATTACCCACAATAAATCTTGGAACAATAGTGCCGGATCGCTCTTTATGGGGTGGCAATATGGGGGAAGCAACCCAGAAGCGATTGTAAGCACAAGCCAAATCAGTCCAGAGCTTGATTGGGGCAGCTACAACTACATCCAAGCACAAATTTGGGTTGATAACCCGGAAATACCATTTTCTGTTCGACTAACCGACAGCGCGGGGAACCAAGCGATTACGCCTGCCAGCAACAGCACCCTAAGCCGAGGATGGACGGCCGTGGCATGGCCTATACCTAAACAAGCGGAGATCGATTTTGCCGCCATCACACAGCTCGAGATTTTTGTCACCGACATTTCAGTTTTTCAAGAAGGAGAAAGCTACATCGATGAACTAGTTTTGGTTCAGGATGTGGGTCAACCTTACGATATAAAAACCCGGGTTCTTGCTGGGAAAAACGAAATCGAATGGACCAATCCCAACAAACCAGAGATCGGATCCGTAGCCGTGTATGGCGATACGGCCGGTCACCCATTGAGCGTGGGTAGCGGCACACAAATTTGCCAAGTGTCGGCCGTCCCCGCTGTGGGGCAATGTGTCCATGAAGGGGTCAATCCAGGAGAAACTTGGTTTTACAGCGTGTTCCCCCTGCAAGAAGGGGCCGTGCTGGCAACCAGCGAGATGGGGCAGCTAGCAGCGGTGCAAAATCAAATTTTAATTCGACCAGAAGGAAGCCAGCTAGAGTTAGCCATCTCGCCTGGAAATGGGGCGATTTTATATATCCGCGACACAGCAACCGGTAAAAATCACAGCACAGGCTCCCTTTCAAACGCACTTTGGCAAATCAATTTTGCTGATGAAAACGTCTTACCCAGCCTGTCTGCGGCCGATTTTTCACCCGATTCAGAATCTGCACGATTTAGCTATTCGGCTGAGCCTCCAAGCCTGAATTATGCTTGGTCCCAAGGTGATCAAACCCTCTCATTGCAAATCAAAATCAGTTCAGACAGTAGCGACTCGGTTGCCCTTCAAGCAACGATAGACAACCAAACCGGACTCCCCATCCGTTCAGTTTCGTTGCCACACGAGCTTGGTTTTTCACAAACCGGCTTGCGCCATGCCCTCTTACCTTTGGGCGAGGGGCTGACCCTGCTCCCCAGCTTCTTTGCAGAGCAGCGGAGCACCGGCTTTGATCGGCCGGAGCTGTTTGCCGATCTGCTCGCCATCGAATCTGACAGTGGAGATTTGGCGATAACGATGCTTCAGGACAGCCTGTATCAGGCTGATTTGATCACAGGCCACAATTTGGCTGATCCGGTTTTTCAACCCCACCGGCTCAGCTACGGCAGCACGCGCAAAGATGGCTTTATGCAGGTCGATATGCTCGCCCTAATCCCATCTGGTCAAACGTGGCAAAGTGGAACGCTCAAACTGCATATCAACCAAAACTTTCAACAGATCGCCCAACAATACACTGCAGACAATCAGTTAGACCAAAACCAGACGCTGGCTGAAAAATTGGCCCCTTGGGGAACATTTGACACATTGGCCCAAAGCCCGATCTATTTTCTCGATGCTTCAAAGGCGATTGAATGGGAAAAGGCGGCTCCCGGTTTGCTTTGGCAATCGGTTGCAGACGAATGGTTGGCAGAGCTTGAAGCTCCCGGATTGATTCAGTTCTATCATTGGCAACAGAGCGCAGACCCGGCCAGCGGCTTGCCCGGCGCTCAGCCGATTTGGACAGACAAGTATGGGCCAGAAGTTGATCTGACCAGCCTGCTAGAAGCGCTAGAGCAAAACGGGTTTATGAGCATGCCATCCACCGATTGGACGGTGTGGAGTGACCCCACTCTACGTGCCACCGTGCCTGCGTCAGCCACGCTTAGCAGCTTGCGAGGGGTTGAATTCCCCCATGCAAGCGGCACCGACGGGGTTTTGATGGCACCGTGGCGGCCAGAGCTGCAATCGGCCAATGATGATTATTTCGAGCTTTATTCAACCCAGCTGCCCCAAACATTTATGTTTGCATCCGATGCGGCCGGTGAAGGGGCGCGATATACGCTTTTGGGGGATGGGGTGACCGGTTCTGCAGCAGCGTACACAACCGCAGCGCTTTCCGAAACGGGTCGTTTGTCTCAGAACACGCCGATTTTTACAGATGCGGCCGTCGATGTGCTTGCACAAAGTGTGACCGGCTTTAATCAATCGGTTCATAGCCAACGGATGAATGGTGACCTGCTACATTTGGGTGAGTGGTTCCAATCTTATTCAACCTATCCATTAGCGGCCCATATGGTTCACACCCAAGTTGCATTTTATCCAGATGGGGCCCGCACAGACAGTTGGGGGTCAGCAAACAAAGCGTTGTTCACCCACTATATTCTGTTTGGCTACAACCAAACGGCAGACTTGAGCCGCCATTTTGGTGAAACGGATTGGTTAAGAACGACGGCCACGTATCAAAAAGCGGTGAGCCAACGCACCTTTGGACAGCCTCTATCGGCCCATGATCGGCTCACAAATGATCAAACCGTAATCGAAACCACATGGGGCAGCGGCAACGGCCAGATTTCGATTATTGCGAATTTTGATCCTGAGCAAACAGAAAAAACATTTGAAACCCCATCTGGCTACACAATCGCCCCAGACGGCTTCCATGCCATGTCGCTGGATGGGGATGTGACGGCCGGAATTTATAGCGGCACGTTCAACAAAACCCCATTGACGGCCGGTGATCATTGGCTGGTTGTTGAACGCCAGCCGCGCCAAATTTCGGTCAAGCAGCTAGATGGTGCCTCAACCCCCATTGGGGTAGATCGCCCACGCTCATGGCGTGACACAGACAAAATCAACATGCTCCAGATTATGAGCAACGGATCTGCCCGGGTTGCTCAAGCGGACCAAATTACGGCCGATAAAATTTTGTTCACCTACAATCAAAATTTGTCAGTTTTAAACACAACTGAATACCTGATTTTTTATGGAGAATTAGACCAGCTTGATTTATCTGAGTATGAATTGCTGTCAGAAGAGGACGTTGAATCTTTAATTACGGAAGTGAATTCTTGGCGCAGCGATATCGACAATCCGCTCGAATGGCGTTTTTCGACGATTACGTTGCAAACTGGCAGCAGTAATTCAATGGTGCTGCGGGAAAACAATCCGGATGAATCGTTTGGCAAGATTGAATCTGCCCCATTTGAGTTTGATTTCGGGTTTGATATAGAGGCGAAGTTAGGGGCCACCATAATCCCACCCGGGGCCTCTGTCTCGATTGCATTGCTCGATGAGGATACGGGTGAGTCGGTTCAACTGCTAACGGCCGAAAACGAGGGCACATTCACCGGCCGGGTTGCAGATGTCGCTGATTGGCGTGAGGCCCGCACGGTACGTGTACAAATCTGGGTGTCGGGAGAAGACACCCCTGTCAGTTTGGACTACGTGGAAATCTATCCACTATCAGTAGTTGTGAACGACCCAGTCGTTGCAACCCCAGCAGAAGAGACTAGCAACGACGACCCACCAGAAGAGGTCACAATACCAAGCAACACAGACTCTGAGGCAGAGAGCGAAGAGGTGTCGGATCTGGATGAAACGGCCGTCGATGAACCGGAATCGACAGAAGAACCGATTCAGGATGATAACCAAGCGGTTGAAGATGAGACCACCCCGATCACAGAGCCAGCTGAGGATCAAGGCTCATCCGAGCTACCAACAGGTCCAGAGCTGCCCGAAACGGCCGGGAGCATTATTTGGGAAGAATCGTTTGGGCCGTTAGACAAAATTTGGATCCCATCCGGGGTCAAAATAGAAACAAGCTCGGCCGGTGCACTGGTCATCACAGAAAATGCGCCAGACCAAGGATTCGGCCGGATCGAAGGGGAAACGCTCTCGGTCAACTTGCTCGATTATCCACTGTTACGACTCAATGTGTTGGATGTGGCTCCGGGCACAGGCTTTACCATTCAGGTTCAAGAGCAAGGCAACGCCTATGACTTTTTCGATGCGATTCAGTCTGATCAGCCGGGTGAATACGAAATTAATCTACTCGAATTAACCGGCTGGAATGACAATGTGCCGCACGATTTTAGAATCTTGATTTGGGTAAGTGGTGAAGGTGGCTCCCTGACAGTAGACAATCTCGCAATCGGCCGATAACTCAATCACAGACCTTCAGGTTGTGGTAACTTATATTAACCACAACCTGAAGATCTATTTTAACTACCAGCCACGGCTAAACCGCTCTTCAGTCCAAGGGTCAGCGTTGTTGTGATACCCGTTTACTTCCCAAAAACCTAACTTATCGTCAGCACGGAACTCAAGCCCACGGAGCCATTTCCCACCCTTCCAAATGTATTTCGCCTCAGTTTCGCTGCGGTCCGCTTTTGAGCCACAAATAAAACGTAAGGGATACCCATGTTCAGGTGTTAAAGGTTCACCTTCAAAATGAGTCGCCATCAAAACCGTATCTAGCAGTAAAAAGTCTAGGGTTGTATTGGTTGTATAGTCATACTCGCAATGTTGCACTACGTATTTTGCATCCGCTTTCGGTTTAATAAACCCTTCGTCGATCAATGTCTTCATAGAAACACCGGACCAAGTCGTATCAAACTTCGACCATTTTGTAACACAATGAATATCCATTGTAATCTCAGTACGGGGCAGCTTATTAAACTCTTTCCAATTCCAAACGACAGGCTCTTCAACCAATCCAAAAACTCGCAAATCCCAAGAATTCAGGTCTGGATAAACCATCGTAGGGCCATAGTGCAAAACTGGGAACCGTTCGGTCAGAGATTGGCCGGGTGGCAAGCGGTTTTGCCCTTTTACAGATTCTTCTTTAGCACGACGAGTAAATATGCTCATAATAAGTCCTTCACCGTTAGTTAATTTGACGGCCTGATACAGATAATAAAAAAGCCCCTCAGTTGAGGGGCTTGTGTTTAAAAAAGGTTGAGGTGGAGCACAACGGGCGTTGCACTACCACCTCAGAGGGAGCCTACATAGTTATAAATATACAAAATTCGCAACCGTTTGTCAATAACACTTTTATATCTTGTTAAGATTTTGTCCACACATTGTCTGAGGGTTCTAAAATAAGGTTAGTCCTGTAAGATAAAGTTATAAAACAAAGCGGCTAAACTGGGTTGACTGCTAAAATGAGCTGTCACGTTTTTAAATTTAACGGACGATTAAACTGCCGTTCCTTAGCTTGGTTCCAATCTGGCAAAAACACATTATGGATGATAACGAAGAGATTTATAAAACTACAGGGCGAGTCGCTTTTGCAACCGCCCTACCGCTACTGGTGTTCACAATAGTGGCAATTGTCATCATTGGTTTGATCGCATTCCAGAGAGTTCGACAAGTTAGTGGGAGTGCAGAAATTTTAGACGCAGCGGTTTCGGTTTGCTCAGGTATACCGTTACAAGAAGCAACTCTTTATTCAGCTGAGGCGTCTGGGATTCATCCGGTGGTCGCATTTGTCGAGATTGATGGGTTTTTACGCGCCAGCAGCAATATGGTGCGGCCGGAGTGGCTGCCTGCAGACAGCAGTGAGCTAGAGTTGGTCCTATGCACTCAACCAGCTAGGCCCGCCTTTAGGCCTTTATGCTCCGACAGAAACATTGTCAATCAGTTTGGAGGGGAAATCCCATTTAAGCTGCGCAACGCAAGAACCGGTGGGGTTGAAGCTGAGGGGGTCGTTGTAGCAGATGATAATGCTCGCGTAGAATGTCTTGAGGAATTGCCAAATGAAGCCAATCTTGAGATGGAAGTCCCTGATGAACTCATCCATGCCTTTTTAGCGCGATTTGTGGAGAAATAACCGGTGCACATTAAAGATTCGGTTGTTTTGATAACAGGTGCCACAGCGGGCATCGGGGCGGCTATTGCGCGCGAAATTGCGCCAGATGGTGGGGCGCTCATACTCACCGGCCGCAGACAAGATCGATTAGATGCACTTAAAGCTGAACTACGGCCAACGGGTGAAAACATCCTGTGCATCTGCGGTGATGTGCAAGACAGAAAATTTTGCGCAGACGTGATCGAACAAGCGGTTGATACATTTGGCCGGATAGACGTTGTGATCAACAACGCAGGCATCGGCCATGCCAGCCATCTAGCAGATATCGACGAAGCTGATTTTAAAACTGTGTGGGAAACCAACGTTTATGGGCTTGCGTGGCTAACCCAAGCCGCGGTTCAGGCGATGAAAAGTCAGACGGTTGAATCCCATACGCAAAAAAGAGGGCAAATCATCAACGTTTCATCCATCATCGAAGACCGGCCGATGATTAACCAAGTCGTTTACTCTGCCAGCAAAGCAGCGGTTAATCATTACAGCCGTGGTTTACGCATGGAGTTGGCCGATTCAGGCATAACCGTTTCAATCCTATATCCGGGGCTGACACACACAGAGTTCCATGCCGCAAAACTGGGCCAAAAAACAGGGCCGTTAATGCCCAATGCAGGTATCGCTCCGGCCGAAGTTGCTAAAGTTGTTAGGCAAGCAATTACCAAGCAAAAGCAAGAAATATATGTAACGTGGTATGACCTTGTGTTTGTGCAGGCTAATCGGCATTTCCCCCTATTGGTCGATCGGTTTTTCACCTTTTGGACCAATCGCAAAAAGAACCGCTAACTAATTATCGGTCGACCCTTCGCCAGCGCCTGCTCCTTCTTCTGATTCAGTCGCAACTGGGGGCAACGGCCGGATGCTTGGCTGGATCTCCCGATCTGGTGTATCAGTGATTCTGCGCAATCCAGAGCCATCAGGTTTAATAATCCACAAATCTCGATTGTTGTTTTCTTCGTTCATGTCAGCATGGAAAATGAGATACTCTCCATTTGGAGCCCATGATGGATGAAAGCTTGGCAGATCAAGGTTTGATGTAACCTCAATCGTTTCTCCGCCTTCAGGATTCACAACGAAAATTTCAGAACCTTGTTCCCGTTCCCAGAAGAATGCAATTTGAGGATTTTCCGTATCAGGTGACCAAACTGGATGGCGGGCCCAACCGTTCGGGAACGAAGTGAGCTGAGTCTCTTGCTCTGTATCAATGTCGTAAACAAAGATCTGTCTCAAGCCGCCAACTGCAGATTCATAAGCCAATTTCTTTCCATCGGGTGAGAACGAGGGGGCAAAATTATCCCGGCCGTTCCGCACGATTCGTCGTTCTGAATTTGGTGCACCACGTTCAGTAACAAACAGGCTAAACTCAAAGTCTTCTCCACCTGCAACAGGTTTGTTCGAATGGAAAATAATGAATTGTCCGTTTGGATCGAACTGTGGATATTCGTCGGCGAAAGAGTTCAGGGTAAGCGGGTTTGGGCTCAATCCGTTTGGATTAATCAATTTTACTTCTCGATCCCCTTGCTCTGAGAAGTAAGCCAAAATGCTTCCATCGGGTGACCATACTGCGCCGAAGTCGTTTACATCGCCGGTTGTAATCTGAACTTCGTTATCCTCTACATCACGAATAAACAGGTTAAATTTATTTTCGTTAAATCGGCGGAGCGAATAGACCAATGTTCCGGTGCTTCCGGTTAGTTCGGCCAATTCACGGCCGCTAATCACTTGATCCGGCGATACCTCGGTTGGAGGAATCACATCAGTATCAGGGGTGCTAGTTGGTTCCAGTGTGCCAACAGTTGGGGTTGGTTCAAGGGTTGGCACCTCGGTTGGTGGCACCAACGTTGGGGTTGGCGTATCGACTTCGGCCGCTGGCAGCGGCTCAGGCGTTGGTGTATCAGTCGGCATTTCAGACTCATCTAATACAAGCAACGGGACCGGGGTTGAAGTTGGTGGAACCGAGGTCAAGGTTGGCAGTGGGGTTTCTGTGACATTGCCCGTAGCCTCAAAGATTGCAATCGCCCCTCTATCCTGAATATCTTGAGCAAGTCCGGGCATACCCTGAACGGCTGATTGAACAGTTTGAACAACAGCTTGTACCCCGGAGTTGGTCCTGACGGCCGGAATAAAGTAAAGCCCAGTTAGCAAAGCGGCAATACCAACCAGCCAAACAAACAGACGCAAAATGCGTGATTGTGGTCGGCCGATCGGGTAGTCCAAAACGGTATCCGTATTTACATCAACCAAGGTTCCGCTTGTTGAACGGCGGCCGCGTCGACCAAGCCCCAACCGTCTCGGTTCAGGTTCGTCGCCGGGCACCAATTTAGCAAACTGATTTGCTAGCTCCATCGCAGAGCCGATACGTTCGTCCCGATTTTTAGCCAATGCATGGTTGACTAGTTTCTGTAGCTTAGCTCCAAGATCTGGTGGATAGTTTGTTAGACGCGGGACCGGTTCATGGACATGCTGATAAATTACCGAATCGATCGATTCCCCATCAAACGGCAAATAGCCTGTCAGCATTTCAAATAGTAGCACCCCAAGCTGATAGACATCTGAACGGCCGTCAATCGGCTTCCCTTTTGCTTGTTCTGGCGACATGTAATGAGGTGATCCGACAACCACCCCTGACTGAGTCATTTCTGAGAAACGCGCGATTCCAAAGTCAGCCAAAAAGGCGATTTCATCTTCATCAAACAAAATATTCCCAGGCTTGATGTCTCGATGAATCACGTCATTTGCATGGGCTTTGTCTAAGGCCGCACAAACTCGATTCAGAATATGTGAAATAGTTTTTAGTGGTACAGGTCCCTGTTCAAGGCGATCGGCTAAAGATCCCCCCGTCATCAGCCGCATAATAATATATGGACGCCCCTCGTGGTTACCATAGTCGTAGACAGGCACAATCGCATGGTGCTCTAGCGATGCAATAAGGCGGGCTTCTTGTTCAAATCGCTCGAAAAGGTAGTCTTGATTCGTAAAATGCTCCCCCAGCATTTTGACAGCGACAAACCGCCTAACACGATCATCGAACGCCTTATAAACTCGAGCCATCCCCCCAGAGCCAATTATTTCTTCAATTCGATAATGGCTGATTTGTTCTGTAACCATTGATATCCCGCTAAGCCACTTAAACAGCTAGCAAAGCGGACTCTTCTTCCTATAACTAATTATATTAATATTATTGAGAGGGGTTTATATTTCTCGATAAGTGCCTTAGGTGGCTTGGATTCTATTTGACTCAGCAAATGGAACTTTTGCATAGAGGCAAGAAAATTATGCATGACCAATTTATTCACATCTAAACTTGAATAATTGTAACCGATTGATTCTACCTCAACATAAATTATTGCCTATTATTGCCTAAAATTCATCTATTTTTATTGGGAAAATCGATTTTATTCTCATTTTCAACAGTAAATGGTAATGGCATGGGAAAAAAGTAAGTAAAAGAGGATATATCCAGCCTGCTCTTGAGAAAAAGTTAGGCGAAAATTTAAACCCCGTTCGATCATTGAAACTCGACAAAACGTATTTTTTTATCACAAGTAAACAGCCAGGCAGTAACCTAAGATTTGTTGATGGCCGCATAAAATACCAGCTTAACGACCATTGGGGTCTAATAAAAATTTCTGGGGATTTATTGCAACCTATGCGCAGATTGTTATACTCAATTTGAAAGATTAAACGATTCAGAGTTTTAATCTTTCGGAGACATTTCATGCACGGAAACAACCTAAAATTTAACTTTGGATTTCTGATCGAAGCCTCACCTGGCACATCGAATAATTTTGAATTTGAATACCCTCGAATGATTATCGAGGATGAAGAATTTGTGCCGATGAACGGGAAGTTTTCGGCTACCCGCACCGGGGAAGGGATTCTTATTCAAGGGAAATTTATAACCTCGGCCGAAATGGATTGCATCCGCTGCCTTGAGTTGAGCCAAGTTGCGGTCAATAGCTTTATAGAAGAGCTTTTCTTTTATCCCCCCTCGGCCGCCCCAGATTCTGATTCGTTTACGATGGGTGAAGATGGAAATGTTGATCTTAGTCCCCTTATTCGGCAAGAAGCCTTGATCAATCGGCCGATGCAGCCGCTGTGCAAAGAAGATTGCAAAGGTCTGTGCATTGAGTGTGGGGCAAATCTAAACAATGATCCATGCGATTGTGAGATTGATGACATCGACCCACGCCTTGCAGCGCTTAAAGCACTCATCAAAGAATCTGATTGATTTAGATCACATCAATCAACAGTCTAGCCAAAGTAAAGTAAATCGAAAGCCCGGCCGTATCCACAATGGTTGAAATCATAGGACCGCTAATAATTGTGGGATCAACGTTGTAACGGTTGGCCAAAGTTGGGACAACCGTTGCGATAGTGGTAGCACATACAACCACCACGGGCAGTGTGAGCGCTACGACAACAGCGATCTGCCACCCTACTCCCCAAATAAAAGCCAGAGCAAACCCCATCAACCCCATGAAGAGCCCTAAAAACAGGCCTACCGTGACCTCTCGAGCAACCGCTTTCCCCAGTGTAGCCACCCGAACCTCACCCAAAGTAATGGCCCGGATGATGGTTGCTACAGTTTGAGAACCCGCGTTCCCTCCAGTGCCTGTAACCAGCGGAATAAAAAAGCCTAAGGCGATAACGGTTTGCAGCTCATTCTCAAACGCTTGTAAGACGGCGCCGGTCATGATGGCGGCCAAAAATAAAAGCATTAACCAACCGATGCGCGCGCCGATTACCTTGCGCAATCCGGCCGAAAAATAAGGCTGATCTAAAGGCTCCGAGCCACCCAATCGCTGAATATCCTCTGTTACCTCTTCTTCAAGGGCATCCATCACGTCGTCTACAGTTACGACACCGATAAGCAAATCGTCGTTATCAACCACAGGGATTGCCACATAGTCATATCGAGCAAACATCTCTGCGAGTTCTTCTTGATCGGCCGACACGTGCACCGAAAACACGGTATCCAACATAACGTCTTCGATTATTTCATCTAATTGTGACAGTAAGAGGTTACGTACCGGGACTACCCCGATCAATTTGCCATTCCGATCTACAACATACAGGTAGTGAACCGTTTCGATCTCATCCAACGAACGTAAATACTCTAGCGCTTCAGAGACTGTCCATTGGCGACGCAAAGAAACAACGACTCGGTTCATGAGACGGCCGGCCGTGCCATCTTCAAACGCAAGAATCTCCCGAACCTCTTCCGCCTCGGTATCATCCATCAGATCCAAAAGCCGATCGGAGATAGGGTCTGGCAAGTCGTCTAAAATCTGCGCCGCATCGTCCATCGGCAGTTCATCAAGTAAAACGGCCAATCTCTGATCATCAACCTTTTCGATCAGCTCACCACGGATCAGAGGGCCAGTCTCATCCAGCACCTCACTTGCCGTATCTGTTGGTAATTGCCTGAACAAGGTTAATGCTTGCTCATTGGGTATATCTTCTAGCAATAGCGCAATATCGGCCGGATGCATTTTGACCATGAGCGTTGAGAGTACTTCTGTGTCTCCTTGCTCTAACAGTTTTTGAAAAATTGATATGTCAGGACGGATTGTTTCAGGCATAAATTTATAAGGGTGGAATTTCTGACTCATTAAAGGCTAAAATTATAGTCAAAATTATCATGATCATGAGACACACGGCTCAAATTAAAGGAAACAAGACAAATGTCAGATTTAACACTGAACAAAATACAGGCGTTGGTAGACGAGTGGATTAACACAATTGGTATCACTTATTATAGTGAACTAACCAACACCGCTATTCTAACCGAAGAAGTAGGAGAAGTAGCGCGCCTTATGGCCCGCATTTATGGAGAGCAGAGTTTCAAAAGAGCCGAGGATGAAGTCAATGCACCCAACATGCTAGCAGAAGAAATGGCTGATGTACTCTTTGTTTTAGTCTGCTTAGCCAACCAAACAGGCATTGATCTAGAAAGTTCGATGATTCAAAATTTAGAGAAAAAATCGATTCGAGATCGCGAAAGACACAAAAATAATCCCAAATTGAGCAAAAAATAGTACCAAGGGGCTAGTACTCTGCTCAGAATAGTACTTTAGTAAGGGGCATTCACGCTCCATTTAGTTTGACTTTCGATCTGGCAAATATATACTTGTAATTGCATAGGCTCCCCCCGAGGTGAAGGATTGAGCGCCCGCTCAATTCTCACCTCACTTTTTTTTATACTATAAATAATCAAATAAAACGTGACCCAAACCAAAGACTAACAGCTTTGGTTTTTTTGTTTTTTAGCAACAGAACTTATTGCAATAAAAAAGCCCCCGCCTGAATTAACAGACGGGGGCTTTGTGTTTGTTCTTTTTGGCGAAAGCCGTCAGATATTACTCTGCTGGAGGAGGAACGATCTCTGCACCAGAGCTTGAGCTAACATCTACATTCAAGAATGCCATGATGTCAACCATATCTTGGAACGACATACGCAATCCAAAGTTGGCTGGCATTGAGCTAGGAGGTCCTGCACAAGGGCCAGCTGGACAATCTGGAGAGATATAGTCGCTTGGCTCAAGAATCGATTCGTACATGTAGTCGGCCGCTGTGTAGCCAGCTACTCGTACTTCGTCAAGATTCTGGAAGTTACCGGCCCATGGTCCAACTGCATTTGAGCCATCTACGACCGGATCACCGTGACAAGCGGCACAGCCATACGCTACGTTGTAAAGCTGTTCGCCATTAACGGCATCACCTGCGGCAGTCTCTGCAATTAGATCAGGCACTGTCGATGGCCAAATTACCGGTTCTGGTGGAGGACCAGCACACAACTCTTCATCTTCCCAATTCAATACGTAAGCAGTTACATAACCAACTTCGTATGGTTGAAGCGAGCCGCCAAAGTCACTGCCCCACGTGGGCATGTTGGCCCATGGCCGTCCGGCCGTGATTGTCCCACCGATAAAGGCCTCTTTGGTTCCTAACCATCCCATAGCCTCCATACGTGGAGTACGCTCACCGCAAAGCAACTCGCGGTTGTTTAGAGCTAGACCAGCACAACCGATCTGCTCACCTTCAGCGTCATAGCAAAGCTCAGCTTTACCATGCTCACCGTGGCAAGTAGCACAGTTGCCGTGGAAAATATCGCCACCCCATTCAATACGGCGGCCTTCATAAGCATTTGTGAACGTTTCCATCCGTGCCGGTTCGCGAATTGACGCATAACCGAAGATGATCATCGTTAACATAAATGCGATAGTCGTAATTACGATTTTTACTTGCATGTTTTAATCGTTCCTTTTCGTTAGAAGCTTTCTCGCGAAATTAGTAAATTTCGTAAGCCGCTTCTTCGTGGCGGTAACGTGTATAGTAGAAGTCACGCGGATCTTCTTCATCATCTACTTTAATTTCGATGGTAATCGTCCGTACGTTACTTTGATCTTGTTTGATCACAATCGCTGCGTATGGGTCTACGAGCACTTCGTCTTTGACGCCGTTCGTATACCGTTCACCATTTTCTGTGTCATAACCAACGCAGTCGGCCATTCCGTGGTGTCCAGTCTTCGTACAGCTCCAGTCTTCGAGTGCTTTGATGTAAACCTCAAGCGCTTCTGCGATATGCAGATTGCCTGCGTTGACCATAGCTTGGACTGTTGCTTCGTCAGCAATGTATGTGCCTACGTCCCATTCGTCATATGGAACTTCAAGAAGAATACTGTGACCCTCTTGTGGCATGAGGCGCTGAGATACCTCTAGCTCTGATGTTGCCTGAACCAAGAACTCTGGTGAGCCCATCCAGTTAGACATAAGCATGAAGGTAATGAAGAACATCGAGAGGCTTAACCCTGCACGACGGTCTGCATAGCGACGGCTACGGCCGACTTCGATATATGGCCAAATGAAGAAGGCAACGGCTAGAAGCGGGATGATACCGAACGCTACTACAACCTTAGAGTCAAATTCCAAAGGTCCAGCAAATGCGCTGAGAGGGTTCGGGAAGATCCATTTCAACCAGCCCTGTGACCATGACAGATACCAAGGTGCAACAACGTGAAGCGGTGTTACTAGAGAATCTGCATGTGATTCGATAACCGCATGATAGAAGAAGACAGAACCACCCACTAAACCGAGTGTGGTTAGAGCCGTCCACATCATTTCACTGGTCATGATGTCTGGCAAGAAGTAAACGCGCTCATCTTTAGGAACACGTTTTGCGGTGTCTTCACCAATCGCTTCACGGCCGGGTGGCAGTGAGTGACCATGGATCACAACTTTGTAATAGTGAACAAAGATGAAGATACCGGTCAAAAGCGGTAGTAAAAGAACGTGCAACAGATAGAAGCGTAGAAGACCACCAGCACCAATTACTGGAGCACCACGCAACAACAAGTTCACGTTTTTACCGATAAAGGCAGGGCCAGGATGTGACTCGGCCGCAGATACCGCAACGGTTACAGCCCAATATGCCAACTGGTCCCATGGGAGCAGATAGCCAGAGAAGCTGAGAACGAGGGTAAACACCAACAGCAACATACCGGTGAGCCAAGTAAATTGGCGCGGCTTTTTGTAACTACCGGTGATGTAAGTTCGCAACATATGGAGAGCTACAGCAAGTACCATCACCTCCGCACCCAAACGGTGCATGTCACGCATGAGCTGCCCTAGAGGCACGTTGCTCATAATTTCCCACATATTTTCAAACGCAACGTCTGGAGACGGCGTATAGAAAATCATCAGGAAGATACCTGTAATTGTCTCCCAAATAAACATGAAGGTTGAAAGCCAACCTAAACGGAATGTGGGGTAAATGTGGGTTACTTCCGCGTGGTAAAAACTTGGGCGGATGTGGAGCCAGAAGCTGTCAGCGTGTGGACGCAGACGGGGATTTGGCCGACGTGGTTCATCACCACGCAACATGCCACGAATATCATTGATATTCATACCCGCTGTCACACGTTCAACGACGTCGTCAGCCTTGGCGATCAGTGCTTGTTTAACACCGAGTTCGCGGATTTCATCAAATAAAGTTGCCATATAAAGAACTCCTTTCAGATTACCTGTAACTGCTTACAAAGGATTAAAAGGGCTATCTGACTGTGGTCAGACCTTAGCTCAGGTGCGCTGTTGCTGTAAAAGCAAAATGCTCAGGAAAGATTGTCATCCCGAGCATCTGTTCAGTGAAAAAATTTATAAAACGTCTTGAAGAAGGGGCAATACGCTCCCGTTCTTTTTAGACCCGGTGTTAACTGCAGCAGCTGCGACAGTCCGGCCGTTAAGTGTGACTGGCATGAATTGACCCAGCTCATCGGTACCAGATGTTTCTGATGTACCGTCAGCAAAGGTTAAAGTCATTTCAAACCGATCTAGCGTTCTTGGAGCCGGAGATTGAATACGTCGGCCGTCCAAACGATATTTTGAACCGTGACAAGGGCACTCAAAGCGGTTCGAAGCATCATTCCATTTGTAGATACATCCAAGATGTGTACAAACTTTATAGATTGCAGCGATACCTTCGATCGGTGTCGACTCATCGCTAGCTTGGTACATACGCTCAATTCCAGCAGAATCCTGCGAATCGAGGTTAACTAACCAGAAACGGCCTTCAGCATTGTCAACCGGTGGTTCATTAACGCCAGGAAGGGTTGTTGGATCTACTGGGAAAACACCACCAAATTCACCTTCGCGAATACGTGGAATTGCGAACCAGAGAGCCAAGCCAGTGAACTCTGCCAAGTAGAGTGCAATTGAAGCC
>JAHDEN010000260.1 GCA_020628815.1 Chloroflexota bacterium
CAACAAAGGAGGTGGTGCAACAATGGATCACAGTAGTATTCCGGCCGTAGCACTGCCTCATCAGATTGACTAAGTGCTGCGGCCAAACCCTAAAAACCCCACCTCCTTTTGGCGGGGTTTTTTCTTGCTTATGCCACGGGAGCTTAAACTTGCCCATCTTATACAGGCTGGTATATTCCCAAATTAATCACACCCCTTTTTGGAGATTGAATGACGATTCGTCAGCTAACATCCGCGCAATTGCGCCGTACCTGCGACCCCAACCAATTTAATTTTGAAACAACGGCCGATTTAAATCCAACATCTGTTGGGTTAATGGGGCAGCCACGGGCTACAAAAGCCCTTCAATTTGGGGTGGGTATTCCTAGTGCAGGCTACAATATTTATGTGTTGGGTAACTCTTCGATGGGGCATCGTGAGATGGTCGAGGAATTCTTGCGCGACGTTGCGGCTAAGCAACCGGTCCCAAATGATTGGTTGTACGTGCATAATTTTGAGACGAATCAAAAGCCACAAGCGATCCAATTACCGGCCGGGGACGGCAGCACCTTCTGTAAAGAGATGGAAGAGATGCTGACCACCCATAAAAAAGAGCTTCCAGAAGCGTTTGAAACAGAAGAGTATCTCAACGCATCTGACAAGATTCGACAAGCCTATAAAAACGAGCGAGATGGATTGGTTGAAACTTTGCGCGAGCAAGTTGGGGAAGATGGGTTGACCGTGGTCCGTACATCAACCGGCTTGTCGATCGTCCCTTTGGTTGAAGGGCGGGCGATGACCAACGATGAAATCGATCAATTGCCGGTTAATGAGCAGAGCGAATGGCAGAAGAAAAGCCAAAATTGGGATGAGGAGCTGGATGATACGGTTCGGAAAATTCGTGATCTAGACACCAAAACGTCTGACGAAATGAACGAGCTGGAGCGTGAGATTGCAAGCAGCTCTATTAATCAGAAATATGAAGAGCTAAAAACGAAATATGCGGACCACGAGCAGGTGGTTGGTTATTTAGAAAAATCTTTTGACGATGTGGTTGATAACCTGTCAGACTTTTTCCCAGGGGAGAAAGATGATAGCTCGGCCGATTTGCGCCGTTATGAAGTGAACCTGCTGGTTGATAATTCTGAGCTAGAGGGAGCACCTGTTATTACTGAACTGAACCCTCGGTATCACACGCTGATGGGGCGTATCGAATACGAATCACAGCACACGACCCATTTCAGCAATATTCGGCCGGGTGCGCTGCATAAAGCCAACGGCGGCTATTTGGTGGTAAACGTTAGCCAGCTTTTGTCCTCGCGCAACGGATGGGACTCGCTGCGCCGTGCCTTAACCACAAAAGAGATATTGCTCCAGCCTAGCGACAGGGCCGATGGAAACCAAGTGCTTACCAAGTCGCTTGACCCGGCTCCGATTCCACTTAACTTAAAAGTGATTTTGATCGGAGACCATGACATATGGTATCGGCTCTATAGTCGTGAAGAGGATTTTCAACAGCTGTTTAAAGTAAAAGCGGAATTTTCTGATTTTATGCTGCGCACGGCCGAAAATGAGCTGGCCTATGCGGAATATGTGGCAACCTGCTGCCGAAAAGAAAATCTGCGGCCGTTTGACCGGTCTGCGGTGGCGAGCATTGTTGATTATGGCTCTTGGTATCAAGAACATCAGGATCGGCTGACCACAGATTTTGTAGGGTTAGCTGACATTATTCGTGAGTCTTGCTATTGGGCAGGTGCGGCCGGCCGTGAGGTCGTTAACGCGGCTGATGTGCAAACGGCCATCGACGAATATAACTACCGGGTCAACCTAAAAGAAGAGTATGAGTTAGATCGGATCAAATTCCAGCGCCGCATGATCGATACGGCCGGTTGCAAAGTGGGTCAAGTCAACGGCCTATCTGTTTGGGATTGGCCCGATCATCCGTACGGTGCACCCAATCGGGTAACCGCCCGCACGTGGCAGGGTGACAGCGCCATCATCCATATTGAACGGGAAACTGAAATGGCTGGCCCCAGCCACAACAAAGGGTTGCTGACGTTGATCGGCTTTTTAGGCGGTCAATATGCCCAAGATCAGGGGCTTAACTTCTCGGCCAGCCTAACGTTTGAACAATCGTACGGGGGAACTGACGGTGACAGTGCAACGGCCGCCGAGTTGATCGCGCTCCTATCCAGCTTGGGTGATTTTCCAATCAAACAAAATATCGCGATAACCGGATCGTTGAACCAGCTTGGGGAGATGCAGGTGATTGGGGGAGTGAATGAAAAAGTTCAGGGCTTTTTCAAGGTTTGTGCGGCCCGTGGCCTAACCGGTGATCAAGGTGTAATTTTGCCTTTGATTAACGAGTGTGATCTGATGCTGGATCAAGAGGTTGTGGATGCGGTTGCGGCCGGGAAGTTTCACTTGTGGGTGGTCGAAACGATTTTCGACGCGCTAGAAATCATCACCGATTTGAAAATTTTACCGGCCGATGACGATGGCATTTACCCAGAAGGCTCTTTACACGCGTTGGTGCTAGAAGGTTTAGATCGGCTAGATAGCGATGACGACGAAGACGATGATGAAGAAGAGGAAGATACTGACGAGGCGGAGTCTGACGCTTAGTTAGGGCGAATATCACACTTCTGGGATCAAGCCTGTATCAATGGCCCACAGCGATAAATAGAGCAACGAAACGGCGGTTGAATTGGTGACCGCATGAATCACAATCGGCATCAAAATCGATTCTGTTTTTTCATACATCCAAGCGATAACCCATCCCATAATAAATGCTGAAAGCGTAACCCCGATGCTATCGAGATGAGCGAGGCCGAATAGGGTTGAGGTGATGAGGGCGCGAATCCAAAATTTTTCGACAAATTTCATCCCCCATGTGTGCAGCAGTCCCCTAAAAAACAGTTCTTCAGAAATCGGAGCCAAAATACCGAGAAACAGCAGCGCAAACAAAAAAGCCGATAGAGAGAAGCCTCCGCTGGTAAAAAGATCCCCACGGGCGGTCACACTGTCTAGATTGCCTTCGATGGCGAGCTGAGCGGCCAAGGCCAATAACCCGCGAAGTGGGATGATGAGAATCGCTACGGCTGAGCCGATGACGAGCCAGATCCATTGCCATTTGACCGGCCGTAGCCCAACGTCTGACCAAGAGATATGCCCCCAAGCGATACCAAGGGCAAGAAAGGTGCCTGCGAGGGTGACAAAGTTCGCGCCACCAATGGCGGGTACGGCCCATGTGGTAATCTCACCGTCTTCGTTTATCGCATAGGGGCTAATGGCGGCCGAAACAATGCCGAATAGCCCGATCCCAGCTACGACAAACAAGACGAATAACAGCCAGTCTTGACCTGTGGCTGGCCGCTGATAAATATCGGGTGTTTTTAGTTTTAGTTGGAAGTCCATGTATTCTATTTTACCTGACTATGTTTCTTACTTAACTCGCTTTGTAATTTCGTTTAGCTATTCTAAGGATAAGAGAACGCAAGGCGCTTTAGAAATTACCCAGAGAGAACCTACGCTGCCTCGGGAACGGTTCTTTATGCAAGGTGAGCGATCTAAAATTTTGGTTTTTGATTAAAATTTCGATCGCTTGACTACCATCTTAAAAATATTTTGAGCAAACATAGTTTTTTGATGGTCTTAATTTTTTTTCATTTCTTTTTCCTTTTTCCTTTTTCTTGAAAAACCGCGTGGTCGCCCGGCCTCGCGGTTTTTTGTTGCCTATGTGATTTTTAGACACTGGGGAGTGCTTCATGTAGAATCCCCCAGACTTTAAAGGAAAAATAGTTAGTTTGTAACCGCACGATTCTGGTCCCCAGCTAACCAACAAAAATCTATGAGCGACGATAAAAAAGTAATTTATTCAATGTCGGGTGTCGGCCGAATTCACCCACCCAATAAAACAGTCTTAAAAGACATTTATATCTCCTATTTCTATGGAGCCAAAATCGGGGTAATTGGTACAAACGGCAGCGGTAAAAGTACCTTGCTAAAAATCATGGCCGGTCTCGACAAAGACTACATTGGTGAAATTGCGATTTCACCCGGTTACACCATTGGCTATTTGCCACAAGAGCCGCTGATGGATGAGAGCCGCACCGTGATGGACGTGGTTCGTGAAGGGGTTCAGGAGACGGTTGACCTGCTGGCTGAATTTGATGAGATCAACGCGAAGTTTGCCGAGCCGATGGACGATGACGAAATGATGAAAGTCATTGAGCGGCAGGGGAAAGTTCAAGATGAGCTAGACCGGCTGGACGCGTGGGATTTAGACTCACGGTTAGAGTTGGCGATGGACGCGCTGCGTACTCCGCCGGGCGATACGCCGATCAACGTGATTTCTGGTGGTGAGCGTCGCCGTGTCGCTTTGGTGCGACTGCTGCTCAAAAAGCCAGACATTCTGCTGCTAGACGAGCCGACCAACCATTTGGATGCTGAATCTGTGGCGTGGCTAGAAAAACATTTAAAAGAATACCCTGGCACCGTTATTGCGATTACTCATGACCGCTACTTTTTAGACAATGTAGCCGGTTGGATTTTAGAGCTAGACCGCGGCCGTGGAATTCCTTGGAAAGGGAACTACTCTTCGTGGTTGGATCAAAAACAAAAGTCGCTGGCCAAAGAAGAAAAACAAGAATCGTTGCGCCAAAAAGCACTGCAACAAGAGCTCGAATGGATTCAGATGGCTCCCAAAGCGCGGCAAACAAAAAGCAAAGCACGTGTTAAATCTTATAATGCGTTGCTGAATGCAGATACCCAAGAAAAACTTAAAAAGATGGAAATCTTTATTCCACCCGGCCCTCGTTTGGGCGACATCGTCGTTAAGGGTGAAAACATTAAGAAGAGCATGGGTGAAAAGCTGCTGGTTAGCGACCTTGATTTTGAGGTTCAGCCAGGCACAATTTTAGGCGTTGTGGGGCCCAATGGTGCGGGTAAAACAACGTTGTTCCGCCAAATTATTGGGGATGAGAAGCCGGATGCTGGAACGCTTGAGATCGGGCAGACGGTGGTGATCGGCTATGCTGACCAGAGCCGTGGGGTGCTGGACCCGGAAAACACCGTTTACCAAGAAATATCTGGTGGGCAAGATGACTTGAACATGGGCGGCCGTAAAATAAATGCCCGCGCCTATGTTTCTCGGTTTAACTTTGGCGGTGGCGATCAACAAAAGCTGGTCAAAGATTTATCCGGTGGTGAACGCAATCGGGTCCATTTAGCAAAGATGTTGAAAAGCGGCGCCAACCTGTTGCTGTTGGACGAACCGACAAACGATTTGGACGTGGCTACGCTACGTGCGCTTGAAGAGGGGATCGAGAATTTTGCTGGATCAGCCATCATCATTTCCCATGACCGCTGGTTTTTAGACCGGGTGTGTACTCACATTTTGGCGTTTGAGGGGAATAGTGAAACCTATTTCTTCCATGGCACCTATAGCGAGTATGAAGAAGATCGTCGTGAGCGGTTGGGTGATGCGGCCGACCGGCCGACGCGAATCTCCTATCGCAAACTCACTCGCTAAACCCTATGCCTGAACTATTTATCGTCAGCTTGACCACCTTTTTTGCTGTACTTGGTCCGATTGACGTATCGATAGTTTTTGCAGCCCTGACAACCCAAGATGGGCAAAAAGAAAAACGGAGGATGGCAACCCGCGGTGTTTTAATCGGCGGTGCCATCCTCTTTTTGTTTGCCTTTGCAGGGAACCCTTTGCTGCAATTTATGGGCATCTCGTTGGCCGCATTGCGGGTTGGGGGTGGCATACTGCTCTTGCTGGTGGCGATCGAAATGGTTTTTGCCCGTTCTTCGGGCAGCACGTCTACGACCGAAGAGGAAGAGGCTGAAGCCCAAACTAAAGAGGATATCTCTGTATTCCCGCTGGCGACGCCGTTAATCGCTGGGCCGGGGGCGATTGGGGCGGTCATCCTGCTAATGGCAGACGCGGCCGGAGACCCTTTTCAACTGTCGATGGTATTGGGCGCATTGCTCCTGATTTTGCTGCTGACATGGGTGTTGCTACAGATTGCGACACAGGTTGATCGGGTTTTAGGGCTGACCGGTTTGCAGGTTGTATCCCGAATCTTTGGTATTTTATTGGCCGCACTGTCTGTGCAGTTTATTTTTGATGGGTTGTCGCAAAGCGGACTGTTTTAAGACATTGAAATTCCGTTAGCCCATTTGCCCCTGCATTCTGACCGGCCGACAATTTGAGCTATGCAACAGATTCCCTTCACAGACTTTGGTGGCAGTGGCCAACTGATCCACTTTGCCCACCCCAATAGCTTCCCCTCGGCGACGTTTCACCGCTTTGCGGACCAGTTCACAGAACAATATAAAGTGATTGGGATGGATGCTCGGCCGCTGTGGCCTGGGGCAGACCCATCTGAGCTAACCGGCTGGGACGTGCTGGCTGACGATCTGATTCGCTTTTTAGACGAACAGGGGGCTAAAGGCATCATCGGGATGGGGATTTCGTTGGGCGGGGTGACAACGATGTACGCGGCTTTAAAACGGCCGGATTTGTTCAGCAAGCTGGTGTTAATCGAGCCAGTGTTTTTACCTTGGCGGATTATTATCGGGAGTAAAGTTGTCCCAAAAGCGATTATGGAAAAAAGATCTCCGGCCGGAGCTGCACGGCGGCGGCGTGACAACTACCCGTCTAAGCAGGCTGCATTTGACAGTTGGCGAGAAAAACGGGCGTTTAAACGCTTTCCTGATGAAACTGTGTGGGATTATGTGAACCACGGTCTAAAAGATCGGCCGGATGGGACAGTTGAGCTGGCGTTCCCCAAATCGTGGGAAGCGGAGATTTTTAGCCGACCACCGGCCGTGTGGCCTAAAATCCCAAAAATTACCCATCCTACGTTGGGGGTGCGGGGGGCTAAAAGCAACGTGCTGTTTGCCAAATATTGGCAGCGTTGGCAACGTAAGCAGCCACAGGCAACATTTATCGAGATGGAGGATGTGGGCCATTTGATCCCTCTTGAGCGATATGTGGCGTTGGCGGACGAGATTAAGCCTTGGCTTGAGGCGTAGGACTAGAATACAGACTAGGTGTCTGCAAAGTTTGAAAATAAACATGAGTCATCCCGAATTTTGACTCAAAAAAAGGCTCAACCGCTTGGTTGGG
>JAHDEN010000261.1 GCA_020628815.1 Chloroflexota bacterium
ACTCAATCGACTCAGAAAAACCAGCGGCCGTGTTTGACGTTGCAAAAATTAGTCTGGGCGGCTTGATCCCCCTCTGTAATTTGGCAGATTAGGATCTTCATCATGGTTATACTCATCGTTCACCACGACATAGCCCGCATGCAGTCTAGCCCCGTTGCTTAACCCATCATCCTCAACAACGGGCGGGATCCCGGCCGAACTCCTGATCGAGTTGACATAGGCGAGCCAACTGTCTAGTGATGCTACCGGCTCAGCTTCGACACTGTCGTTTCCGCTGTTTGTCACTTCTGTCGCTACAGCCTCCTCTACAACTTCATCAACTTCATCGGCCGAATCTTGGGTTCCGCCATTATCTGTAACGGATGAGTTCGTGCTTGTATCGTTACTGCGCCCCGAATCTGTCGCGGCCGACGATCCGCTTCGCTGGCTCCACATCAGAGCAATCGCTAGTGCAATCAAGGCAAATGCGATCAACAAAATACCAGCGATCATTTGATTATTTACTTTTTTCATTCTTCTGTCTCCCTTCCCTTTAACTTAATCTTAGAGCATCGCCCCACAAATCGGTCAATTGCCCAACACTACGGCCGCTTGCGTGTGGTAAACGACCAAGAGTGTGATTCTCCATTCACTTGAATGTCTACCTGGTAGCTCGAATCGGCCGCAAGTGGATTCCGAGGAATCAGCACAACTGCATCCCTCAAATTCATGATGATCCGCCCCGTTGACTGCTGAGCGCTATCACTTCCCCTAAAGTTCAACTCGTGAAACATACACACGTCAAGCGGTTGTCCGCTGCCAGATGTTACCGAATAACTGCCAACGCTGGGCGTTCCTTCGCCTGTGCCCAGCATCAAAACAATGGGTGGGCCAGACGGCCGGGTAAATCCACAATGATGGGTGGGGTCAGGCCATTCGTACAAGCTGTGGCGCAACACCCATGTTTCTGCTCCATCAGTTGGAAACATCACAGGGTATTCATCCGCCTCACCAGGCTGATTGAGCCCTGACCGTACATCAAGCACACCGGCCATCTTAAAATTCCCGATATCTTCGTTGTATGCACCGAACCCAACCGTTTCTAGATTTGGATCGATCATCGGGATCAGATGAAACGGCCCCGATGCGAAGAAGTTTGTGGCCCAAGTGTGATCGGCCTGTAGCTGAGAGGTCGCAAAAATCAGCCCGTTCGCACCTGCTCGGTGCCCTTCTGGGCTGTACAAAGCAAACGCAGGATCTTCGGCATGCGCAATCGGCCGATCATGCACCACCATGTAACGCGCGTGAGACTGTGCTCCAAATGTCAGAGCACTATCTTCCGTCACAGGAGGAACCCCGGCCATGGCTCTAAATGAATTCAAAAAGCCAAGCCATTGATCAACCGGCACCGCTTTCTCTTCGATCGTTTCATTTGCTATTTCTTCTAGCTGGCTCGCATCTGGCTGCACCGATTCTGGAGGCTGAGTCAACAGCTCCTCAGATTGTTCGGGCAATGTTTTATTAGGACTGTTTATGACAACAGGTTGTGGCACATCAGTATTTGCTGTGCCTGTCACAGATTTAGGCGATCCCACAACAGCGGTCCGTTGCATGCAAAAGTTGATCCCTTCTTTGTTTAGGCCAGAATCTGTTGAAATATTAAGCTGTATTGGATTTGGCGGAACTGCCACCCAGCGGCCGCTAAGCGTTTTGGCGGTAACGGTCCATTCTCCCTGCTTAGCCCCAACATTAAATGTGCCATCTATGGCAGAACGTGTGCTAATTGTTGAACTCAACCCTGAAAGATCAAAGATTAGCGTTGCACCTGCAAACGGCACACCGTCCTGGCACAATCCATCACCATTGGTGTCGCGAAAAACAGTTCCGGCTACCGTCCCTCTCTCTTCACTTTGCCCAAACACCAAAATAGGGGAGAGGAGCAGTGTGAGTGCTACGATTACTAGGCTTATTATTTTTTTCATCTGATATGGTTTCCTATTACGGAGCGCCGGTAGGGTATAGAGTCACTTAAGGGGGACAAAAGGATAGGGTCCATCGGCCGACGTATTTTACATTATGGCGTCGAAGTCTAAGCCACTCCCTAGTAGGTGTCAATGAAATAGATGTGAAGTGAGGGATTTTGATGGTTTGACCCACCAAAACCCCTCGCTTACCTCTGGTTTAAAGGAATCTGGGGTGTTTAACCGTCATGCCTGGGCAGGCAGACGTTTAGATGCCGCGCGTGTCAGTTTGCCACTGCCCCAGTTGCGCTACATTGATATCTTGAGTTGGATATGGAATCGATATACCTTCCGCATCAAAACGCAGTTTAACCTGTTCATGGGTATTAAAATGAACGGTCCAGTAGTCGGCTACATTCACAAACGGCCGAACAGCAAAGTTAACGCTGCTATCCCCAAGCTCAAGTACAGTGACAGACGGGGCTGGATTTTCCAAAACCTCAGATTGTGAGCTCAAGATATTTTCAAGAATCCCCTTGGCTTTCAAAAGGTCATCGCCGTATCCGATTCCGAATACCATATCGAGCCGGACATGGCCGTTAGTGGAATAGTTCACAATGTTGTCACCAATGGCAGAGCTGTTAGCCACAATCACCTGTTTGTTATCGGGCGAGGTGATAATCGTATTGAACAGCTGAACTTCTTTTACGGCACCAAAAACACCGTTGATTTCAACCAAGTCGCCTACTTTATAGGGGCGAAAGAAGATAACCATCACACCGGCCGCAAAATTGGCCAGAGAATCTTGTAGTGCAAAACCGATGGCTAAAGTAGCGGCACCCATAACGGCCACAATCGAAGTTGTTTCAAAACCGATCAGGTTTAAGGCTGCGATAATTACCATCGCCATCAAGACGATGTAGGCTAAGTTTTGGGTAAAGCCGACAAGGGTCGCATCAACCCCACGGCCGGTCATAAGCTTGGCTATAAATTCAGACAATCGGCGGGCGATAATCCGGCCGATAAAGAAAAATATAATCGCGCCCAAAACGGGTAAAATATACGGTGTAGCTAAGACAAAAAAGCTGAGTGGATCAAATGGCATTGTGAAATCTCCTTTGGTCGATGTGTAAAAATTACTTGGCTATAAAAAAGCTTCTCATTTTGCAGAAATGCACGAGGATTCTAGATGAACAAACCACTTTACGCCATGCCCACTGATTTTTCGCTTGAGCCGTTTGTGCCGATGAAATTTGCAAGCGGGCCACATGCCCAAACTATCTTGGCCAACAAGCTGCGGCCGACAGATGGTTTGACCTTCAAGCTCGACAAAATCGACACCCCTGATGACGACTTTCTGGTCATTGATTATGCCTACAATGCGCAGCAAGATCAGATACCGGCCGAGGCTCCCATCTTGCTGTGTTTGCATGGGTTAGAAGGGCATGCGCGCGGAGTTTACATGCTCGAAACGTATCGACAGGCGTTGCCCCTTGGCTTTCGGCCGGTTGGGCTTAACTACCGCACCTGCGGCGGCATCATGAATCAAACGTGGCAAATGTATAACGCTGGGGCCACAGATGACGTCGCACTAACGATCAATCATCTGCTCGAACAATTTCCAGATGCCAAGTCGATCAATGTGATCGGCTTTTCACTGGGGGGGAACATGCTAATCAAATACTTGGGAGAGGGGCGCGATATTCCTGACAAACTCAAAGCCACAGCGGCCGTTTCCCCTCCGTTTGATATGAATTTGGGCATCCGGCAGCTGCTACATGGGATGGGTTGGTTTTACGGGTATCGATTTTTGCGAACCCTGAAAGCTAAAAGCCAGAAAAAGGCTCACCTCATTAAAGATCGGGTCGATTTAAATGCGGTGCTAGCGGCTAAAAACCTCTTTGAGTTTGATGATGTTGGGACCTCACAGCTGTACGGCTACAAAAATGCGGAAGATTACTATACCCGATGCGGTTGTCATCAATTTTTAGATGATGTGGCTGTACCAACGCTGCTCATTCGTTCGCTAGACGATCCGTTTATGGACCCGAGCGATATCCCCTACGAAAAGATTGAGCGCAACCAAAATTTGTATGCTGCCATTACTGAAACAGGGGGGCATGTTGGATTTATGCAGGCGGAACGCCGCTTTTGGGGAGAAACAACAGCAGTACGATTTTTAGATCATATCCTTCGCAGACCCTGACGTAGCACAGGTTTGCAAGAAATTTTAGCCCCTTACGCACTTGTGCCCTCTCGGTCTTGCACCCTTTTTCATTCCCTGCTAAATTACCGTCCAAACGGTCTGTAACTGGTACTGGCGCGCAGAACTTCGTTCTATCAACCACTGATCACTGGTTACTGACAGCTGATCACTTTTTGATCCTTTCACTTTAACCCTTTCCCATTTCTGTGAGGTTCCATGACAACACGCAAACGCAAACGGTCGGCCGGTAAAGCCAACCTAAAAAAAGAACGCCAAGTTAGCTCCTTTTTCGATGTCCCATCAAAACCATGGCGTAACAACTACCCCCTTTACGAAATCGCCAACGAGCAATTGCTGGGCGAGATTCATGACGCATCGATGCAGATTTTAGAAAACACCGGCATGCGTTTCCAAGACGAACGTGCGATGGAACTGTGGGAAAAAGCTGGGGCGAAAGTGGACCGCAAAACCCAACATGTGTGGATTGATCGTGGCTTGCTGATGAGCCTGGTCAAAAAAGCCCCTTCGGAATTTACATTTCGCAGCCGCAACCCGGAGCGGGACCAGTTGATCGGTAGCAATGGGGTGGTGAACTTAAGTGCGGCCGGCTGTGTGTTTATTTCTGACCTTGAAGGGGGGCGTCGGCCGGGCAAACGAGAGGACATGATCACCCTCGGCAAACTGATCCAGATGACCAACACGATTCATCTGGCGCCGGTCATGAGCGTGGTGATGCACGATGTGCCGGTTTACAAAAAGCATCTAGAGGGGTATTGGCTGGGGGGAACCCTGTCCGACAAACCGCTGATGGGGACATCGCACGGCCGGGTGATCACCGGCGACGTGATCAAGATGGCAAAAATCATCCATGGGGAAGATCTGCGGCCGGAAGACGGGCCTGTCACCGGCGGTGTGATCAACGTCAACAGCCCGCTGGTCTATGACGACCGGATGCTGGGGGGGATGATGACCTTCGCCGAACATGGGCAGTTCACCGTGGTAACACCGTTCATCTTGTCCGGCGCGAACAGCCCCATCACCATTTTAGGGGCGATTGCGCAGCAAAATGCGGAAGCACTGGCCGGGATCGCCCTCCTGCAGCTGGTGCGCGAAGGGGCACCATGCGTCTACGGCGGCTTTGCTACCAATGTGGATATGAAGAGTGGGGCGCCAAGCTTTGGCACACCGGAAGGAGCTTGGGCCTTGATGTTGGGCGCTCAGTTGGCACGTTTTTATGGGGTTCCGTATCGGGGTAGCGGTACGCTTAACACGTCTAACGTGGTGGATGGACAGGCGATGAATGAAAGTATGTGGTCGCTGTGGCCCTGCATCATGTCTGGCACCAATGTGATTTTTCACTCGGCCGGATGGCTTGAGTCAGGGCTAACCCACTCGCTTGAAAAATTTGTAATCGACGCTGAAAACTTGGCGATGATGCAGCACTTTTTGGCGGGTCCAGAAACGGGGCCGGATGCATTTGCGCTTAAGGAGATCGATGAGATCGGCCCAGCCGGGCATCACTTTGGCACCGCGCATACCCAAGCCCGCTTCACCAACGCTTTTTATCCGCCGTTTTTGCACGATCGGCGCAATAACGGGCAGTGGCTGGCTGAGGGTGGGGAAGATATTGTGACCCGGGCCAACAAGCTGTGGAAAACGGTTGTACGCAACTATGAAGAGCCTGCGTTTGACTCAAACACCAAGCAGGCGTTGCAGGAGTTTGTTGCCAGCCGGACAAAAGAGCTGGAAAATGTAGATCTCTATGATTAACGCGATGCGCTGGTTAACACGATCTGCGCGCCACGGGAATCTTGAGCAACATCACCTTCTTTTAGGAACACCTTTACCATGCAAAATTTTTCAACCCCTTCCCAAGTGGCCGGCCGCCACCATGCCAAAATCAGCGCACTGCAACAACCTTCGGCCGAAACGGTCGCCTACATGGATGAACTCACCAAACTGAACCGGCACGTACTCGGCCCCGGCAAAATCGCTCTTTCAGAATGGGAAAAAGCGGGACTTGATCTGCCCGATGAAAGCGCCATTCGTCACTATCGCTTGGCCCGTGTTCGGCAAAAGCTACGTGAACACAACTGCATGGGGATTGTGTTGTATGACCCGGTCAACGTGCGCTATGCGACAGACAGCACAAACATGCAGGTGTGGGTCACCCACAACGCCGCCCGCTACGCCTTCATCGGTGTAGAAGACAATGGGCCTGTGATTATTTTTGAGTTTTCCCACTGTGAGCATCTGAATCTGCACACCGACATCATCACCGAAATCCGGCCGACCAATGCGTGGTTTTACCTGATCTCTGGAGATCGAATCGAGGAGCATGCGAAGAAATGGGCGGCCGAGGTAGCGGATCTCGTCAAAACACACGGAGGTGGCAACATGCGGCTCGCCATCGACCGCTGTAACTACGAAGGATTGATGGAGCTAACCCGCCATGGGGTTGAGTTTTACAACGGCGAAACGATTATGGAGCTGGCCCGCGAAATTAAGCATCCTGAAGAAATTAAGGCGATGCGCTGCGCCATTGAAGCCTGTGAACGCTCGATGGACATCATGAAATCAAAGTTGGTCCCCGGTGTGCTGGAGCAAGAACTATGGGGTCATCTGCACTCGGCCAACATCGCTCGCGGTGGCGAATGGATTGAGACGCGCATTTTGTCATCTGGCCCGCGCACCAATCCGTGGTATCAAGAGTGCTCCAGCCGAGAGATTCAAAACGGGGACTTGATGGCGTTTGACACCGATTTAGTTGGTTCTTACGGCATTTGCGTTGACATCTCACGCACGTGGCTGTGCGGCGACAAACCACCCAACGACAATCAAAAAGATGTGTACAAACGGGCCCACGAGCAGATTCAGCGGAACATGGAGCT
>JAHDEN010000262.1 GCA_020628815.1 Chloroflexota bacterium
AGATAAACTGTATCGGCAGTAAAGGTCAATCGGGGCAAGCTTGATATGAAAAACCGAATGATAAGAACTGTTTTCGCCGTTATTCTGAGCGTCGTAGTCGCTTTCGGTCTTGTTGCAGCAATCGAAAGCGTAAGTTCAATCTTGCACCCGTGGCCGGAAGATTTTGCTGGCACGGCCGAAGAAATTGCCCGCCAAGTAGAAACTTATCCCGCTTGGGTCCTCGTATTGCTCGGAGGAATTGGCTATGGGGCAACCATGCTTATTTGCACCTTCATTGCAACCCGCATTAGCCTCGATAGAAATCCTCGGCACGGCTATGGGGTAGGACTATTCCTTTTTGCTATGGTCATACTTAATTTGACCGTGCTCCCTTACCCAATCTGGTACTGGGTATTAATGTTTACGGCTCTTCCGCTAGCAGCATACTTTGGCACAAATCTTGCTTCTAAAAATCAGGTACCAGCTACTGTGTGATATAGTCTTGGACTGTAGTGAGCCACCTAACAGGTGCAAAATAGTGATATCCACTGAATTCTGAAATCAGGTTTGGTTAGTAAAACGGGTGCAATGAGGGAAGCACAGGCATTTTCAAGAGAACGCTCCAAAGCTTTGAGATCAGTCGAAGCAACGTGCCCTGAAACTGGAATTTTTATAAATACTCTGATCCAGGAGATAGATTCGGCAAAACTGATCAAATACCGTCAATCACAAAAAATGTCGACTGCCAACACTTATCGAGAACGCATTCAAGCAGCGCTAGAATTTATCGACTCACGTCTGTATGAAAAGTTTACGGCCGCTGATGTGGCACAAGCCGCTTCATTTTCCGAATATCATTTTCATCGATTGTTCCGTGCCTATACGAGCGAATCAATTCATCAATATGTCAGTAGCCGCCGTCTTGAAAAAGCGGCTCAGTTATTGCTTGCAGATCCAACCATCCGTCTTTTAGATTTGGCTATTGAGGTTGGGTTTGAAACGCACTCTGCATTTTCTCGTGCATTTAAACAGGCGTATGGGGTGAGCCCAACACAGTTTAAGAAATTAGAACAGCCCCCGACATCACTGCACGCCTTCAAGCCTGCTCGGCCGACGGGCGCGCCTTCGCCACTGGGAACGGGTGAACCTGTTGCGTTGTCCCCTCAAATTAGGCGTATGCCTGACCTACATTTTTCATATCGAATAGCGACAGGGGTTGTTTCAGGGCACTTTTTTGATGATGTCCGGCCGAGCCCGGAGTTCGACGACTTAGTAGGGTATGTGAATGAAAATCTCGTCGGCTTTATCAGTGCATTTCCAGCAAGCCCGCAAAGTCTGAACGATTTATCTGTTCAGGTTTGGTATGGGGGGCTGTTTCTGAAAAAGACAGCGAATCACTTTGAAGAGCACGCCATGCGATTTGGAGCGGGAAGATGGGCGGTTTTTGAATACATTGGTGCATATGAATATCTACACCAAGTATGGAGCCAAATTTACCGTGGGTGGTTACCTACTTCTGGTTATACCCTGCGTGATGCGCTCCCTTTTGAATCCTATCTCAACAATCCCCGCGAGGTGTTGCCAGAAGATTTGTTGACTGAAATTTGGTTGCCTATTGAATAAACAAGCCTCCCAAAGACATCACCGCAGGATTGGAACAATGTGATCGGCCGAAATATGCGTAAATAGAGAAAACACATTTACGAGGTCAATTACATGAACATCTATCAATCAAGTGCCGTCGAAGTCGTCACAAAACTCCAATCGAATGAAGTGGATACCCAACAGCTATTCAAAGACCAGCAAGCTCGCATTCAAAAGCTGAACAGTCAGTTTAACGCGTTTGTCCATGTCGAGCAGACGCCACAAGCAACAAAGCCAAACGGCCGTCTGGCTGGCTTGCCTATCTCGGTCAAAGATCAAATTCACGTCGCAGGCATGCCCTGCACCAGCGGCTATGAGCCATTGAAATCACATATCCCCACTGCAGATGCCCCCATCATCACAGCTTTGAAAGAAGATGGGGCGCAAATCGTTGGCAAAACGAACCTGCCCCCGATGGCGATGGATTTCCAAACCTACAACAAGCTACATGGACGAACTGATAATCCCTGGAACAGTAACTATACGGCCGGTGGTAGTTCGGGCGGTGGCGCGGCGGCCGTGGCGGCCGGATTATCGTTTGTTGATATTGGTGCCGATTTAGCTGGCTCATTGCGCATACCGGCTTCGTTTTGCGGCGTTTGTAGTTTGATGCCCAGCGTTGGGCAGCTGCCGGTAGAGGGGACGATGACGCTATTAGAACGAGCAAACGTGGCCTTAGACTACCTGCCGCGCGTCGGGCCGATGGCCAGACAGGTCGAAGATTTGTCACTCATTTGGCAGTCCCTGACCAACACCGCACCGATTGTGAAGTCTGAGGCGAAAATCGCAATCCTGCCGGAGATGAAAGAGATACCGTTACATCCTCAGATTCGCAAGGCATTGCAAACACTCGATCAGCATTTAGCAGGTCAAAATCAAGTGCACGTTGAAACAAATGCACCAGATGACTTTGATTGGCAGCAAGCATGGCAGGCTTACGGCATTATTCAGGGGCATCAATTGGGCGCTATGCTCACTCCTTTTCAAAGATTTGTCACCAGACTATTTAGCCGGGGTGCGATGCGCCGTTCGCCAAACTTTATTCGGCCGATTCAAGACGGTTATCAACGCAATGAACACACCTTCACGCAGGCGATGGAAGCTCGACAACAGCTCGCCAATTCGCTGGATGAGTTTCTATCTTCGTTTGATTGCTGGATTTTGCCGGTTACGCTTGTACCAGCGTTTGAACATATTGAGGCCAGCTACGAAAAAGGATTTGTACGAGATTACAACGTTGATTTTGAATACGATGGGCATCAAGTCAACTACTTTGAGGCACTGACTCGTTTGACAACCCCGTTCAACTTAACTGGACATCCAGTTGTGACCATCCCCGTTGCAAAGGATGAGGAAACGGGGGTCCCGATTGGTGTGCAGCTTGTTGGTAAACGCAATAAAGAAGCTGAGCTGTTGGCCACTGCTGAATTAATCATGACGCTTTTGCCTACGTGGCACGGCTTGGAGTAAACAAAATGCAATTTGAAAAAGATATGGAATCAGAATTTCGAGAACTCTTTCTGGCTACAAGACAATTTCTGCTTAGCTTTGAAGGGGTTGAGGAAACCAAAAAACCTCGCATTACGACCTATGCGGACAAAAATGGTGGAATCTGCCATATGCGGACGACAAAGAAGGGGGTTGACATTGGGTTTCTGAAGGGTGCGCGAATCCCAGATAGCTTTGGATACCTAACTGGCAAAACGAAGAAAATGCGCGTGTATGCCATAACGGAACTGCAGGAAGATGTTTTGGGGTATTATGTGGCTGAAAGTTTGAAGTTAAACTCTGAACAGTAATTGGGTTCGTGACGAACGCTGACTTTATCGCTTCAGACACTCACGAGCCCGATTATCGGACGCGCTGACTTCTTCCTCACATGAAAATTCGATCAGAAAACCTTCTGTGATATAGGTTATTGACCCATCATCCTGAAAAATAGGTGTGTGCAGGCAACCTGCGCACGCCCCAGTCCCGATATCAACAATGAACGTTCAAACAGTCTATTTATATATCTTTGACACACTCTCCGATTGGGAGCCAAGCTTTGCTATCTCAGGCATTAACAATCCTGCTCTTCAACAATTTCCAGGTCGTTTTGAGATCCAAACTGCAGGCACAAGCAGAGAACCGGTTAAGACGATCGGTGGGCTAACCATCATTCCAGATGTCACTCTAGCAGATATAAATCCAGCGGAAAGCGCACTGCTAATCCTTACGGGTGGTGCAGGATGGGAATCTGGACAACACGACGAGGCGGTCAATTTGGCAAAGCTGTTTTTAAAAGCCGGCAAACCAGTTGCAGCAATCTGTGGAGCTACCGCAGGATTAGCGATTTCAGGTATGCTTGACGATGTGCAGCATACAAGTAATGCGGCCGTTTATTTGCAGGCGACAAACTATCAAGGCGGAAAGAATTATCAAGAAGAGCCAGCAGTGACCGATGGAAACCTGATTACAGCAAGTGCAACCGCACCCATTGAATTCGCCTATCATATTTTCAAGAAGCTGAACATTTATTCAGATAAGGCATTGCAGGCGTGGTATCAGTTATACAAAACCGGAGAGCTGAAATATTTTCTGGAATTACAAGACGCGGGGTCATAAGTTTGTTGCCATGCCGCCCAACACAACATGCGGCCAGTTCGGCCGTTAGGCGACCAAGACAAAATCAAGAGAGGTTCAATATGCCAGAGAATAAGCAAGTAGAACAACACGGTGGTTGTGTTTGTGGAGCCGTTCGTTTTGTCACACACGGCCTGCCTGATCGCATCACAGTGTGTCACTGCCTGTGGTGCCAACGCCGCACAGGGACCGCTTTCGGTACAGAGGTAGTCTTCGATGAAGCAAAAATTATCTTTTCTGGCGGGGATCTCAAGGCTCACCGTCACACGTCTGACGAATCCGGCCGATGGCTAGATATGCATTTTTGTTCTGAATGTGGAACAAATTTAGGGATTACGGTAGAAGTCCGCTCAGGTATTCGCACGATCCCGGCCGGCGCTTTCGATAACCCTGAGTGGCTCGATCAAACCGACACCGATGTGCGCCACGTCTACACGCGCTCTCAGCGGCACTGGGGAGATTTGGACCAAGCGGTAAAAACCTATGATGGGTATTTTGAATGATCTGTCGGTCTCTTGCTCAGGGCAGGCCCCTAAAACGGGCCGTTAGCTTAACCGTTTTTATAAAACCCTAGAAACAAAAATGGAAACTATCAGCATACTCGGCAGTGGTTGGCTGGGCCTTCCCTTAGCTCACTATTTCATAGAAAAAGGGCATGCGGTCAAAGCCTCAACAACCTCCAAAAATCGAATCCCCAACCTAGAATCGATTGGTGCTGATCCGTTCACCATTGATATCGATTCGCTGACCAGCAATATCAAGCCCTTCCTGCAGGCTGACATCCTGATCGTCAATATCCCCTCAAAAAACGTGGATGGGTTTCGTCGTCTCGTAAATGAAATCGAGGCTTCCAAGATTGAAAAAGTCTTATTTGTGAGCTCTACATCTGTTTATCAAAATGTCCAAAAAACAGTTACAGAAAGCGATACCGGTCTTTATTCATCTAGTCCACTATTAGAGGTTGAGAAGCTATTTACCGATTGGGCAAGCGGCCGGACCACCATCCTTAGGTTTGGCGGTCTGATCGGATACGGCCGACACCCCGGCCGGTTCTTTAAGCCCGGCCGCATCGTTCCAAACCCTGACACGCCGGTCAACCTCATCCACCGAGATGACTGTGTGGAGATTATCGGCCGGATTGTTGAGCAACAAGTCTGGGGAGAGCTGTTTAATGCGTGCACAGATACGCATCCCACCAAACGGGAGTTTTATACACGAGCCAGAGAATCATTAGGCATGGCACCGCCTGAGTTTGGCGAAACAGCGCCGGGGATGGGGAAGCTAGTTAGCAACGAAAAACTCAAGCGAATGCTAAATTATCAATTCAAACACCAAGATTTGATGACCATCGAATTTGATTGGGCCAGTGGAATCGATTAACAGCCAGCCTATTCAGACATCACCGTAAACTGCCCCATCATCCCATAATCCTCATGCTCCATAATGTGGCAGTGAAACATGTATGGGGTGGCATCAGTCGCCACATGATCAAAGCGGATGATGATTTCGGTCACCTCATCCCACACCACAACGGTGTCTTTCCACCCTCTGTCCGCTTCCGGTACAGGCTCTCCGTTGAGCGTTAATATCTGAAACGAAGCGCCGTGCATGTGGAACGGGTGGGGCATCCGCTCACCCGTGATGCGCCAGATTTCAACCTCACCTTTGAAAACCTGTTCGTTGATTTTCATCATGTTCATCGGCTGTCCATTGACCGCAAACAGGTTCATATCTTCTCGGGTCCCGCCGCGCACTTCCATGTTGAGAGCAAATTCTCTGACCCGCACCGCGTCGTCTCGGTCAAAAAAGGGGATGTCGTTAAGCTGGTCGGGCAATTCGCCAGACGCCTGTAGGGATGGGTCTACTCGGAGCTCAACGACGCTCGCTTGGGGCAAGTTTCGGCCTTGACGGCCGCCGTCTTCAGGATCGGCCGGGAGCAAGTCAGCGATTAAGGTTGCATTGGCACCGTCAGACAGGTCAACCATGATCTCGTTCCGTTCACCCGGTGACATGTCGATAGACGTCATCTCGACCGGCCGGTTCAAAAAGCCACCCTCTGTGGCAATTTTGTAGAACGGAGCATCATCAGCCAGATGAAAGCGGTAAAAACGGGCATTTGACCCATTGAGAAGTCGCAAACGAACCCAGCCTTGCGGAACTGAATGATACGCATCCACAGTTCCGTTTATAACCAGCGTGTCCTCACGCAGCCCGTCCCGTACCTCATCATCAGTAGGGGCGTAATGGTTCATTTTCCCATCGGTAAACGAGCGATCTTGCACCACCAAAGGAATGTCGTTGACTCCATATTCTTTAGGCAGGTTCAACGCTTGTGAATTTTCATCTTCAACCAGATAAATCCCGGCCAGCCCCGCATGCACATGATGGGCGGAGGTTCCCATCAAATGGGGATGGAACCAGCTGGTCCCCGCCTCTTGTCGAACCGGAATGGTAATGCGCCAACTTTCTCCCGGATCGATGCGAGACTGCGGCCCACCATCGATATCGCCGTTGACGTGCAGCCCGTGACCGTGCACTGTGGTTGGTTCACCGATGTTGTTGGTGAAGGTGATGGTTGTGTCGATGCCGTCGTAAAGTCGAACGGCCGGGCCAAGATAGTCTCCGTTAAATCCCATCGTCTCACTCTGGATACCTGCATAAAATTCATGCGCCCCTTTCTGCAAAACAATCTCGATTTCTGGCGTTTCTCGGCCGTC
>JAHDEN010000263.1 GCA_020628815.1 Chloroflexota bacterium
CCCTAGCGGCCGCCCACTACATCTTTATCGAAAAGCCATTTTCAACCTTTGAACCAACTGGACTGTACATCACATTTTTCTGTGCGGTTGGCGTTGTTTCGTATCTGTGGATGTTGCTCCCCAGAATCTTGGGCCATAACAGCAAAAAGTACGAAGTGACTGAGGTTAGCAGCACCAACGGCATTGCAGACATCACCATGAAACCACAGGGACAGGGGAGTGGGATTAAACATCAGGCCGGGCAATTTGCGTTTATCAACTTTGAACCGTTGAACCTGATCGAAACCCATCCGTTTACGATTGCCAGCGCACCAAATGCTGACGGCACGCTCAACTTTAAAGTGAAAGGGCTCGGCCGGTACACCGAACGTATGAGTACCGAAGTGAAGCCAGGGATGGTGGCACGCGTGTCTGATGCGTACGGCCATTTCCATCCAGCAAAAGATGGCCAGCCGCAGGTGTGGGTTGGTGCCGGAATCGGAATCACCCCGTTTATCGCATGGGCTGATACGCTATCGGCCGATTGGGCTAGCCCGACAACGCTGTACTACTGTGCACCAAGTCGTGAGGCGGCGGTGAATCTTGAAGAGTTCGAGGCGATTGCAGCCGCAGTTCCTAACTTCAATGTTGTGCCGGTCATCTCGGGGGAACACGGCCGATTGACGGCCGACCAAATTGCGGCCGAGCTAGGTGACAGCATTAAATCGGCCAACGTTTACTTCTGCGGTCCGACCAAAATGCGGGAAGCATTAAAAACTGGACTTGTTAAGAAGGGATTGAGCTTTAGCCGTTTCCACAACGAAGAGTTCGAGATGCGGACCGGTATCGGTGTGATGAAATGGTTCCGTACCCTGCGCAACTATGTAGGCATGTAGAATTAATTTGAATTGAATATGTTGGGATTCGGCCGCAGGTGATTTTTGTCAACTGCGGCTTTTTTGTTTTTTGATCTGTAAATTCCCCATTTTAATAACTGATGTTACGCGCTAGAGACCCGTCAGGTTTCCGTTTCTCTCTGGTTTATGGAGCAGTTATTCGCAAAAACCTGACTGTTCTTTGTTGGGAAAGCGCGTAACGTGAGTTATTAAGTGAGACATGGTGAAATATGTTGTTTTTTATTAGATGGGATTTTGGCTCTTGACAACTTTAGGGGGAGCTTGTATATTTTGCACCGTTCGTTGCAATAAAGGTGAAAACAGTATGGCCCGCCCAAAGGCATTTGATGAACAAAAGATTTTGAATAAAGCTATGCGTCTTTTCTGGGAAAAGGGGTATCAGGCTACCTCGATTCAAGATCTTGAAGAACATCTCAATGTCGGCCGGCGGAGTTTGTATAACACCTTTGGTAGTAAACACGATCTCTTTTTAACGGCGCTGGACCAGTACACAAAAACCGAAAGCCCTGATTTTGACGGCAGCTGCCCAGAAACCAGTTCGGTTGATCTGATCCAAGCGATTTTTGAGGAACTTTCTCTGGAAGCACTCGGTGATTCAGAGCGAAGCGGCTGTATGATGGTCAACTCTGCTATGGAGCTGGCCGGCCGGGATTCTGACGTTACCGGATATTCTGAGAATGCGATCAAAGCGATGACCAACGGATTTTATAAGTTGGTTCGTGATGGTCAAATTAAAAAGGAGATCCCGATTGACAAAGACCCGATGGCACTGGCACAGTATCTGGCCAATACGATGCTAGGATTCCGGGTGATGGCCAAAATGGATCCCCAGAAAGAGACATTCGAAAATATTACCAAAGTTGTGATACAGTCATTGAAGTAGTTTTTTTTGCCTTCGTTTTGCAACGATCATTGCAAAATATCTAATCATTGGAGATTTAATTATGACAAGCAAAATCCTACGTGTTGATTCAAGTCCACGTGTAACATCATCAGTAACCAGAAAAATTACCGATCAGGTGATTGATAAATTGTTGGCTCAAAACCCTGAAGCGGAGGTAGTCACCCGCGACTTAGCCACCAGCCACATCCCATTTGTTAACGAGACGATGCTCGGCGGTTACTTTACTCCGCCAGAGCAACACAACGACGCGATGAAAGAAGCGATTGCCGCGTCTCAGGAATATGTGGGCGAGCTACTGGCGGCCGATACGATTGTGATCGGCTCCCCGATTTATAACTTTTCAGTTCCCGGCGTTTTAAAATCCTACATCGACCTATTGGTTCGGGCGGGGATTACGTTCAAGTACACGGATCAAGGGCCGGTCGGATTGACCAAGAACAAGAAAGCATATTTGATCGTTGCTTCGGGGGGCGTGCCGCTGGATAGCCCGGTTGACTTTACTACCCCTTATTTACGCCATGTGCTCAACTTTATCGGCATCACAGATATTACGGTTGTCGATGGGTCTGGCACGATTCCTGAAGACGAAAAATTGATTAAAGCGCAGGCTGAAGTTGATGGGATTTTTGCATAAATCTTGATGGGTGTGCATCCTCTTGTTTTCGACAGGTTTAACGCCAAGGTTAAAAGAGGATGCACCCTAATTAAAAGTTTGAAATGGGAGCCGGTATTAGCATAGCGAAATGGCTCGGTACAAATTGCAGATCTGTAGGACCCCAAGCATATCTGCGACCTTTGAACGCCGGTCGCAGATTATAGATAGGCCGATACTCACAGTTAGGATGTTTGTAAATTTGGACTAATTACCCAACTGTCCAGCTTAGTTTTTACACTTAAGTGCGTATCAACTTGGGACCGGCCGTTTATAATGTAACTATGCACCGAGCGATATATAAAGCTGTTCCACTCATTTTATTTGTAGCTGCTTTTACCCTAACCGGATGCTGGGGATTTAACCCCAGAAAAATACATACACTTGAACCGCTTTCGGCCGATGAATGGTTAGAAATCGAGGTTGATGATCACACCGACTTAGACGAAGTGACGTTCCTGGTTATTGGGGATATGGGAGAAGGGGACGAAAATCAATTCCAAGTTGGGGCTGCAATGGCTGATTATTGCTCGACAAATAACTGCGACTTCGTTTTAGGATTAGGGGATAATATTTATGGGGATGGGGTTAACAGTGAGCATGCGCGTAAATTTCAAACCAAGTTTGAGCAACCGTATGATGTAATGGGGCGGATCGATTTTTGGATGATTCCTGGAAATCACGATTGGCACTTAGCCAACTCTGTTCAAAGCCAAATCAACTATTCAGCCCGCAGTGATCGCTGGCGCATGCCGTACTTAAATTTTGAGGTGCCTAATTTGCCCAAATGGCTCAATATCTATGCGATAGATACGACCGTTTCAACCTATAGCATTTGGAGACCAAATGACCCTGAGGTTGACATTAAGGTTGAAGAAATGATCGCAGAAGCTGCCCAATCGCTGTGCGGCAAGCCCGGATGGCGAATCATGTTTGGGCATCATCCCCGTTACTCAAGTGGCAAACATGCCATGTCAGAAGATCCAACAGGAATTTTAACCGCTATGGATCAGAGTATGGGGGCCACGATGGAAGAGTGTGATGTGCAGGTCTATTTTTCTGGCCACGATCATCATCAAGAAATCATTTCGTTAGAAGATGGGTTTGTTCAAATCATTCAGGGTGCTGGCGGCCGTCATTTGCGCGAGATCCCTAACCCCGACGCAGATTTAGTGGGAGACCGTTGGTTAAGTGAACGTTTTGGGTTTGGGGCCGTGACGATCAATGCAGACCAAATGTATATTGAGTTTTTTGGGCTGGATGATTCGGCCGAACTCTTGTCCTTGTGTGCATGGACCCTACATATCAATGGAGAAATTGAAGCTGAAAACGCTAAGTGCGCCTTAAAATAAAGGTGCATTCGCCTAGCTAATAGGGGCTAGGCCTGGGTCCTGCTACCAGAGAGGAGTGCCAGTCCCATTACTAAGCGCCCATATCATCGTTAGTCCTACGTGAATAGAATGCTATTGAGCCATGCGGCGAACACGTTGTACCAACCTTCGACGCACCATAGACCGATTCGCATTAATTGACTGGAAATTAAATATGCCTGTGCGGAGTATTGTTCAAATGGATAAGACATTTATTCTGGCACCAATTTTCGGAATGATTACATTGCTTGTCGCACTGATAGTTATGTTTTACGCACTGGGATTCGACGACATATATTTAGAGCTATTAGGTTAGAGCGCCAACTAAGGACAAACAAAAAGGGGTTGTGATCGAATTAGTTTTCAGTCACAGCCCCTTTTTATTTTAGAAATCAAGAACTTTCTGCGCTTAGCTCGTGTGACCGTTTTCATCGGCCGAGAACCTATTTAGCGTTGGATTTCAATTGTAGGTGATTTTTCAAATTGAAAATCTGCGGCAAAAATTGAAACTTCACCCGATTCAATGTCTGAAGTTAGGTCATCGAGGAACGCTTGGACGTCCGGGGTGATGTGTTTTTCATATGTATGAAATGGGGCGAGACGAACATCCCCTTCGTAATTACCTGATGGCGCATCTCCGATTAAGGCGAGAGCAATCAAAATAAAAACACCTTGTTCGATATCTTTTGTAGCAGAGGAAATGATACAGTTGCGGGCTTCGGGAATGACCTGCCATTGATCAGTATCTGCGCCGATACAAAAAACATCTTGATTTTGGTTTCCCTCGATGAGGGCATTGGCGACAACTTTGCCCCCGGCCGCAAATATGATGTCTGCCCCCTCATCCATCATGGTTTCGGCCGTGTGAGCGCTCCAAGATTTCTGAGTCTCAGATTGTCCATCCGCAGTTGAATAAAATTCAGAGAAAAATTGAGCCTCTGGATTTACGGCCAAAAAGCCTGTTTTAAAGCCAGCTTCATAGGCTGCGTTGGCATCGACGTGCTGAGACCCCAAAATTAACCCGGCCGTGTTTGTGTCTGTGAGCATTGCCCCCAACACACCGGCCAAATACCCAGCTTCACGCTCCGAGAAGATCAACCCGGTTACATTGTCTTCTGCCACAAATTGATGCTGATCAACACCGACGAAATGAGTATTGGGAAACTCTGACGCGATGGCCAATGTACTTTGCCGCATGTCAAACCCAACCGTCACGATGATGTCATAATCTTGCTCTGCAAAATGTCGAATGTTATTCCCAAATTGTGCAGGATGGGTTGATTCACGAAAGTCTACTTTTGCATTTAAATCGACAATAGACCTTTGTACGCCACTCCATGCGGCCTGATTAAAGGCTCTGTCATTTACCCCTGAGCTATCAACGACAAGTCCAACACAAAATTTTTCCTCATCAGCACATGAACCGGTCTCTTCATCACTGTAGGATGCTTTGATGGTTGCTTGATAGGCAACGGTTGGTTGCTGATTTTCCGGCAGGGGGTCTGGCGGGGTCGGCTCTAGAATACTGTTTTCAGGGCTGTCACACGCTACTGTGAGGAGTAGGGTGCAAAAAATCAGAAACTTTGGGAGGAAGATTTTGGCGGAGTTTTGCATAAACGACCTGCTACAATTTTGGGTAAAAATTTTATTTCTGGCTCGATGTGAAGGTTAGAAATTAGTGCTGCGCATAGATGCAATAGCTGATTTTGATTGTAGCATACGGCCGGTCGTACTTGGCCGATCAGCCACGTAATTTGTCCTGTAATGGGGGATATCCCCTATCTGCCTGGGGGAGTTTCTTCTCTGGGAAAATGAGACCCACCTTTTGTACTGCAATTTAGAATTTTGGCGTTTAAGATGGCTTGTTGTGATTCTGATATTTTTGCTCAAGTAAATTGCCAAATATTTTGCAAGTGACGAAAATTTCGAATTTGATAGAATCAATGGTCTACTATCTACATTCAAGGCTGCAGGTTTCTACATGAATATTTCTCTTATTGTCTTTTCTATTTCTTTATTGATAGCACTTTTTTTTGGAGCATGGGCTTGGCGAGATTGGAATGACCCTGCTAAGCACTCACAAATTCAAACGGTAGTTACAATTTTAGGCCTAATAATTGCTATTGTTGCACTTTTCCCCACGGACCAAATATTTCCTCTAAATGAGCAAGAAGAGATACCAACCCCAAATACTACCTCAGCGAAAGAAGCTGTTCTTGCAACCCCTCCAATGGTCAACGGGCATGAATGGGTTGAGATACCTGCCGGTAAATTTATAATTGGAGCAAATGATACTGATATTTTCGCAGATCTTGCTACCCTTTCAGAGAGACCTCAACATGAACTATATTTAGATGTTTATTGGATATCGAAATATGAAACGACCAACAAACAATACAAAAAATTTATTGATGATGGGAATTTAGATGAGCGGTGGTTGCCAATAAATGATTCGGGATTTTGTAATATTTGGCGGAGTGACGGTACTTATACTACTAGAATTAACTTAGACAATCACCCAGTTGAATGTGTTAGTTGGTTTGGTGCTCAAGCATATGCAGATTGGTTAAACAAGCAGCCAGAAATTACGGATCAAAGTGTTTGTGAAATAGTTTTGCCAAGCGAAGCCGAATGGGAAAAAGCTGCGCGTGGACCAGATAATTATATATACCCATGGGGAAATACATTTAATCAATCAAATTTGAATAGTCATATTGAAGGTGGGAGTCGAGGTATGCCTATAGGTAGCTTTCCTGCTGGGGTTACTGAATCTGGCATTTATGATTTGGCAGGTAACGTATGGGAGTGGACTAGAAGTCAAAGAAAAGCATATCCATATGATAATGATGATGGACGTGAAGCTTACCCTTCTACCGATACCGAAATGATAGTTAGAGGAGGTGCATTTGGTTTAAATGGTGAGAGATATGCAAGGACGACTCATCGTGGCTCGGTGGGACCCCAGTATAGAACAAATATAGGTGGCTTTCGCATTGCTTGTATTCAAAAGACGAATTAACTCTTGTTAAGCCGGATTGCAATCTCAATCCGGCCGTCGATAAACTAACTACCGGCCACCCAAACTCTTCCCCTTCGCCGCATCCATCCGCACAACAACCGGCTCAAACTCA
>JAHDEN010000264.1 GCA_020628815.1 Chloroflexota bacterium
GTATAAAACTTGATCCGGCGGTTTTTTCGATATTGGACACACTTAATGGCACAAATTTTGGCCTAGCTTCCTGTAGTAAGCGAACTGTTTGGACAAACTTTAGGCTGTTATTGTCAAGCTGCGCGGGTGTTTTGGGACAAACTTTATTAGCACTGACCACAGGCCTTTTTTGTACCTAAAACATGAAAGCGGCCGCCCGCATGTCTGTGGACGGCCGCCAAGGAGAGGGGCTTAAACTGACGTTCAAGCTAGATAGAAAATGGCTTAACAACTAAATGGTGGGAGTACCTTAATGGCTAATTCTTCACCGAAACCGTTCACTTCAAGAGCTTCACCGGTTAGTGTCTCCATCCAAGCCTCCGGCTGGAGTCGGTAACTGCCGGGGAGTAGCGTGCCAGGAGGAAGGGTAATCGAGACTTCGTATTCACCGGCTGAGCCACAGTGACCTGAAGCGGTTAGACGTACCATGGCGATTTCACCCACCTGCGGCCGAGCCAGATCGGGATCTGCTGACCACGCTACCAGTTTGATAGGAAATCTACCGCAAGTGATGGGGGCAGCCGGGCCGCTTACTTTCATTTGGACATTGACATGGGCCGCTTGATCAGTGCGAATAATCGTGGCGGGATTGATGCCTGAGTCAACCAGTTCCCAACTGCCTGTGAAGCTGAGTCCTGAAAATTGAGAGTTAAAGTTGATATTGAGTTGTTTTGTATTGTTCATGTTATTCATGGTTTGTTTTATTTTGTTGAGCAGAGCGGGCGGGGGAGAGGTCCCGCCCACGTCCGCATAAAGAGGGGCAAGGTGGACATGGAAGGAGATCAGTAAACAACTTCGACTGAATCGTTGTTGCCAAGGATGTATTCCGTTGTCCATAGAAAGTCACGACAAAGCACTTTGACAACCTTGTCATCTTTCTCTACAAGCTCAATCGTGCAGAAGAGATTGGCTTGCCACTGCTGGACGATCCCTTTTGAGGAGCGTATGATGACGGTTCTAACCCGTCGATGACGGCCGTGATGCCACATGGAGCACCGCCTTAATACCGGGGCCGATTGAAGACCATGCCGATGATGATCCCAATGAGCACCAAGATGATGAGTAGTTCTGGATTGACTAACATTAGGTTGTCTCCTGATTTGCGTGATTAAAAGCTGATGCCCGGCCGGGACTTGCAACTCGAGGTGCCCACACGATTTTTTGATGGGCAGATGGCCAATTACGAGTAAAATCGCTGGTCAAAAGTTGCTTAGCTTCTGACTTTTGATTCACTGAGTAATTGCTTGCAACTACACTTTTAATGATACGAATTGCTAGGAGCCCGATCTAGGGATAAACCGGGTGTAAGTAGGGGTATAAATTGGGTATAACAAGGGTACAAATGAGGTGAGGCCGTGAAAGAGCGATCAGAGTTCCAAAAAATACTTTTCAAAAATTTGGAAAACATGGGGTTTGAAACCCCGGGTAAAGAAGGAAAGAAATTTTCTGAATTTTGCAAAGAACTGGAAAATGACTATGAAGATGTATTTGCTGAAGAATATTCAGAAAGCAACTCTCCTCAATATTCAGAAGGCACATTAGAATCTTGGTTTGAATTGCAAAGAAGAAGAGCCAACAAAAACAGTTGGGCTCTAATTGTTGTGCTTGCAACGTTCTTTGAATTATCAGAAATTGAAACCAATGAGTTTTTAAGAAGCTCACGCCTCTCCAAAATAAAAACATATTTGGTTAAATTTAATGCAGGGGAGTTTAAAAATGATGTTGTAGGGACTGATGCACTAAGATACTGGATAGGTAAACAAAACCAATTAAAGTCTGAGAAATATCAACCTGTCGTTACTGAAGAGACCGCTCCCAGTAACCCCCGCCCCTTAAAGGAAGCCAATGAAGAACATGAGATATTGCAGACCTACTTCAAATGGCTCAAGCCGCAGATGGAGAAAATAGGGGTAGCCGCCTTGCCCTACTTTGATAAGACGCTATCTGAAGTAGAGGTTGACCTACAGATACTGACGCAAGAGCTTCCCAGCGAACCGGATAAGTTTTATGAAGAAATAGACCGCTTATATTGGGAAGAGCCCCTCACTATCTTCGATGTGCTTGACCAGCACGATGTCTTCATCATTCAAGGGTATGCTGGCTCAGGCAAAACAACCTGTCTCAAACAGCTTGCCTTTCGAGCGATCCAGCCTGATCAAAAGATACCGAAGCTCCCCATCTATATTCGTTTGAGAGACTTCAGCCAGTGGATGGACAGTAGACCTAACAAAAGTGGTGCAGATCTGGTAATAAGGTTTTTGCAGAGTCAATTCGAAGATGATTGGAATTTTAAAAGGCTCGAATATGAAGGAGAAAAAGGTGTAGAGGCACTTGGATGGTTTTTCCATAAGAAGCTTTCCAATGGAGAGTGCATGATACTCTTTGACGGTTTGGATGAAATACCTGAAATTGAGCAGAGGAGCGAAGCCCTTTTAATCGTCATCAAATTCATTCAAACATATCGGAGAGATAGGGAGTGGGAGGATAGGAATAAAATCGCCATCGCTTCAAGGCCGGGTGGTTTAAAAGAGGTTGAGGAGCGGTTGAATAAGACACGCCTGACCCGTTGCCAAGTAATGCCTTTAAGTAGGGATAAGCGGCGAGAGTTGATCACAAACTATATCGATTCAGAAGAGACTGCTGATGGGCTGATAAAAAAGCTGGAAGCCTCGTCGGGCCAACTAGCGCGCATCTCAGGCACCCCACTTTTTTGTGCCATCCTGGCGCGTATTTATAAAGAAGATCAAACGCTACCATCAACATCATCCGCGCTATTTGATCAAATCTTGACCCAGATCATTCGGCGGGACCGAGCAGGGGACAGGGAGAGACTGGATCAAATAGAAGAAGAAAGCCCGTTTTATTACCCAGAGCATAGGGAGCTGGCTGAGTTGAGAATCAGGCAAGTCCTACGCCACTTGGCGTGGGAGATGATGTATGAGCATTATTCGAGACGAGACTATGAATTATCATTAGATACTGTCATCGATTATATAAACGACGAGTGCCGTAAAGAGGTAGAAGGGCATGATCGTGTCAAAGTGCGTGGCTGGGCGAAAAACTTTCTCAGGGTGGTCGAGTCACGCTTTGGGCTATATATTCCATTTGGGGGTGGTGAAGGGGGAACCCATTATGATTTTGCTCACCGGCAGTTTAAGGAGCAACTAACGGCCGAATATCTGATTTTCGACCAATCACCCGAGGAAAAAGCCGCCGCCATTAAAAATAATGGGGGAGCGGCGGCTTGGGAAGAAGTTATCAAGCTCTACCTTTCAAATGAAAAATTGCCCAAAGCAGATCGAGATCAGGCGGTCGATATCCTGATTGAGCTCGAGGATGTGCATACAACTGCACTAGCCGCCGAAGGCCTGCTTGAATTAGGTGTGAGACTCAATCAGTTTGACGATTATATTTCCCAAGAAACGCTTGAAAAGTTGGCAGTCCCCAATCAAAAAGTCGGAAAGCTCTATAGCGAAATGATCGACGTGGAGCGAGAGCCAAAGGATCGGTTTCGCTCTGGGCACGCTCTAGATGCGTTGGGGTGGCAACCAGATGACTTGCACCAATTTATACCTATCCTCGATAGCAAAAAAGTGGGGGAACTCTGGGGGATGAAATACCTGATTACCAACCTTCAATTTGAGCCGTTTGTACTGTTAGGTGGATACAACAATAAAGAAGGGTGGGATGAACATCTAAACGATGTCACCCAGCCGTATTATTGGAATGATCTGGAATTGGGCCGAGAAAGACGGACCTTCCCAGTTGTGGGAGTAAGCTGGTACGAGGCAGATGGGTATGGAAAATGGCTCACACAGCAAATCCAGCTTTATGCTCAAGACGCAAACCAAGCCAAAGAAACGTGGCAACAATATGGTTCCGGGCGAGATGTAGACACGGCGATTCATACCCTTGAAGAGATGATTCAGACACTACTTGCCACATTACAGGGTCAAGAGATTTCAACTTTAGAAATTCGGTTGCCTAACGAAGCGGAATGGGTTTGTTTAGCATGGGGAGATAAAGATGAGCGTTACACATGGGATGCGGATGACCAGGTAACCTCGTATGACACCGAGGAAGGGCAAAAGATTATTGATCAACGAGCTAATATAAATAACAATGTAGGTTCTACTTCTCCAGTAAGCATGTATCCGGACGGTGCTTACCTACATGGCTTGATGGACATAGCGGGCAATGTATGGGAATGGAATGCTGAATGGTGGGAAGATGAAGAGGAGTCGGAAAAGCAAGTTTACCGCGTGCTGCGCGGCGGTTCTTGGGCCTTTAATCAGGGGGGCGTGCGCGTTTCCTACCGGCTCTGGGGCAATCCACTCAACAGGCTCGACTTCGATGGGTTTCGGTTGGTAGTTGTGCGTCCCCCATCTCAATAGATCCACTGCGCACTGATCCGAGGAGTGGTAACGACGAGGGGCCAACGCAGTTGGCCTTATGCCAATCTCCGATTGGCTCACCCTGAGCGAAGCGAAGGGCCAGCAAAGCTGTCCTCAAAATTTTCACAATATGTTTAGGTGTTCTATAATGAAAATGAGCTTGTCAAAGCTTGGGGCATCCCGGCGACGTGCTGCGCGGCGGTTCTTGGAACAATAATCAGAGGAACGTGCGCGTTTCCAACCGGAACAGGAACAATCCACACAACAGGAACAACAACAATGGGTTTCGGTTGGTAGTTGTGCGTCCCACATCTCGTTCCCCTTTCTCAAAGGTTTGTTTGCGGTTGCAATCAGACGAGCGGTTGAGCCACCACACTCAACCTGCTTCCAACCATTGTCTGTTGGCCAAGGCTAACAAACTGCGGCGAGAAAATATGAGATGGCGCGGGATCGCCCCGTCAGGTCGCCAATGTGTGCGACGGAGCAGCACCGGCGACGGGCAAAGATAAAAACTGGGGAGCGTCAGGCTTTGGCCCACGCTCCCCGCTCCACTTTATCTACAGCTCTTACCTGCCCAGGAACGGGCGATTGAACCCTTAACCGAAGCAATTCATAGTCAACCCAAAAATTCCCCGTTCCTGCCCGGCTGAAAAATAAATCGTGGTAACGATTTATTTTTCAGCCTTAATCCAGCCACCCAGCAAGCGGCCCATCTCAGCCACCATTTGGCTTACATGCTCATACTGCCCTTTTGAAAGCTGGTGCCATTTCAACAACAAGCGTAAATAACAGCGGATCATGTTTAAATGGGCATCAGCCGTACGCAAATGCCGCAACCTAATCTGTCCGTTAAACGCCTGCGCTAAATAGACACACTCTTGAAAATCGAGGGAGGCATCGACCAGTCGCTGGGTGATATTGGATCGATAAATCCGTTTAAAATCATGGCTTCTGGGGATAATCCAGTCGAGATAATCATAAGTGCGGGTCAGTAAAATTAATTCGTTTTCCATGTCTTTTTCTCAAATCGTTAGTTGGGACAATCTATTGGCCGCCTATCAAAATGCAGCTAGGGGGAAGCGAGGACGGTTGTCGGCCGCCAGTTTTGAACATCAGCTAGCGGATCGGCTCTTGTTGCTCCAAGCAGACCTTGTTGAAGGGGGGTACACTCCCGGAGCCTATACCCATTTTTATATCCATGAACCGAAACGGCGCAAAATTAGTGCCGCCCCATTCAGGGATCGCGTCGTGCATCATGCCCTTTGCCAGCAAATTGAGCCGATTTTTGAAGCCCGTTTTCATCCCCACAGCTACGCCAATCGGGTTGGCAAAGGCACCCATCGAGCCGTTGATCAGCTCCAACAGTTTGCCCGACGCTACAAATATGTTCTACGCCTCGATATTCGGCAGCACTTTCCCTCTTTAGATCACACAATCTTGAAAGAAACCTTGTTTGGTTACGTTCCGGACGGCCAGACTCAAGCTCTCATTTCAACCATCATCCAAAGCGGGGAAGGTGTGCTGGCCGATGCCTATCAAATGGCCTACTTTGATGGGGATGATCTTTTTGCCATCCATCGACCCAGAGGGTTGCCGATCGGGAACCTAACCAGCCAATTTTGGAGCAACTGTTATCTCAACGGTTTTGATTGGTTTGTATCCCGCACGCTGGGGTGCAAAGGGTATATTCGTTACGTCGATGATTTCGCCCTCTTTAGCAACAGCCGTAAGGAATTGGCCACATGGCGCACAGAAGTGATCCGGTATCTGGCCCGCTTGCGTTTGTCCGTCCATGAGCATCAGACAGCGATCACCCACTCTAACGCTGGGATCCCGTGGCTGGGGTTTGTTGTCTATTCGACCCACCGACGGCTGAAGCGGAGAAATGTAGTGTATTTCCGGCGGAGGCTTGCTTCAAACATGGCTCTCTACGCAACTGGCGACATCTCATTTGCGGAACTAGATGCTTCTGTGCAAGGCTGGATCAATCATGCCCGGTATGCAGATAGCTGGGGGTTGAGAGGGGCGATCTTTCGAGAGAATCCCGTTAAATCAGTTGCGAGTCGGGCCTAGACAAACTTAATGGCACAAAATTTGGGTTGATTTCATGTAGTGGGTGAAAATTCGGGACAAACTTTGGGCTGTTATTGTCAAGTTGAGGGGGTGTTTTGGGACAGACTTTAATGGGAGAATACATTGTAACGATGTAGTCGACCTTTTTGTTCCTAAATTTAAGCTTCAAAGTCCGATTTTACATACGTATCGTTTTTGAAAATTAGCCTTTTGCCGCTTCCTTCTAAATTAACCTGAGTTTTGCTTAAGCATTTCGGCTGCGGATATGCGCTGATTTCCGCTGATATTTCATGAATAATCATGTAAATCAGCGTACATCCGTAAAAATCTGCGGCAAATTACTAACGTGTGGTCTTATCCAAAACTGAGGTAAATTAGTATCCCCACATACCCAATTCAAGGAGGTGTACCACCTTGTATCCCCC
>JAHDEN010000265.1 GCA_020628815.1 Chloroflexota bacterium
GATAATGTGCTGGATATCGCTTGACAAACGACACGGTATCTGCGCAGGAATGACGTTTCAAAGCAGAGCCATCATTTACTCTTAGTCAGCTGAAAAGCCTGTTTTCAACACCAGTACTAGAACCTAGGTACTAGTACACCAGATGCCCCAAAATTGCATTCAGATATACTCAAATCGGAATTTGCCAATGGGTTTGATTAGGGGACCTTTGGGATTGCGAACAGTTGACAATACAGGGAATCAAGGAACTAACTTGTGTAGTTGGAATAGGTGCTTCGGCCGGAGGGCTGGAGGCGCTTGAGCGTTTTTTCAGGGCTGTGCGCCCCCATGCAAATGTGGCCTATGTCGTTGTGCAACATTTATCCCCTGAATTCAAAAGCATGATGGGGGAGATTTTAGGGAGACTGACCGACCTAGACATCCAGCCGATTACAGATCAAATGGAGCTGCAGCCAGACACCGTCTATTTGAATGTGCCGCGTACCAAACTGACCGTTCAGAACGGCCGGTTTCAGCAAACGGCCATTGGCGAAGAGCAGGGAGAAAACATTTTTAAGCCGATCGACACATTTTTTGCAAGCTTAGCCACGGAATATCAGCAAAATGCGGTCGGGGTAATATTGTCTGGCACAGGGAATGATGGGCAACTGGGAGTTCAACAGATTGTGCAATCTGGCGGTCTTATATTGACCCAAGATCTGAACAGTGCCCTGTTTGGATCAATGCCACAGGCGGCTAAAGAATCAGTAACGTTTAGCGTCGAGCTAACGCCTGAAGAGATGCCTGAAATAATTCAAGATTACATTCGCGATCCGCAAAGTGTCTCCCCTTCATTTGCCAATCTGACCAGATTAGACCTGTTAACGGAAGAAACGGCCTTATCTTTTATGCTGTCTCTGCTCCAACGGAAATTCCAAACAGACTTTACCCGGTACAAACCACAAACTATTGTCCGCAGGTTGGAACGACGTATGGCACTAGATGGGGCAGAAAGTTTGGTTGATTATGCCCGTGCCGCACAGCAAAACGAGGAGTTGCTGGATCAAATTTACCGGGAGCTATTGATTGATGTCACCCGATTTTTCCGTGACCCAGAAGCGTTCAATTGGCTCGAAACACATCTGATTCCCCAAATTGTACAAAACAAAACTGATGGAGAATCGCTGAGGGTTTGGATCGCCGCCTGCTCTTCTGGCGAAGAAGCGTATTCGCTGGCCATGCTGTTTTTAGAAGAGATTGAACGGCAAAACAAACAACTGGAATTACGGATTTTCGCAACCGACATACACAAGAGCTCAATTGATTACGCATCGGAGGGAAAATATGCGTCAAAGGCTTTAGACCAAATTCCATATCACTTGGGTAAAAAGTATTTTGACGCACGAGAAGGTTTTGTAAAAGTCAAAAAGCAGCTTCGGCAAAAAATCGTTTTTTCGGTCCATGATCTGTTAGGGGACGCCTATTTTGGTAATCAAGATTTGATTACTTGCCGGAACATGCTGATCTATATCCGGCCGAAATCTCAGTCTGACATTTTGCAACTGTTTACAAATGCCTTAAATCAAAACGGCTATCTCTTCTTAGGGCCAAGCGAACATTTGACGAGCCGATTGGTTCAATACTACGAAACCCTAAGTCGTCATTGGCGCATCTTCCAAAAAACCAGTTCACCATACCCAACACAACAAAAAGCGATCCAAAATGTAAATATCCATCTGCCCAACCATTTACATGAGAAACCATTTCAGGAGCAAACAAACTTATATCAAGGGTGGGAGCCAGCTCTACTCAAAGCGCTGATTCCGGCCGGATTTGTGTGCAACCATTTTGGAGAACTAAAAGAAATCTATGGGACAGGGAAGGATTATCTCAACTTTTCGATTGGAAAAGTCAATCTAAATTTAACCGAGCTGTTGGCAGACAGTTTGGCCATTGGTTTGCGCAATGGACTTTCTCAGGCACAGCGGAAAAAAGCTGAAATCGAAATATCAAATATTCAAGTCAAAGTAGAAGAACAAACAAAAATCATTAACCTTCGCATCATTCCTTTTGAACAAGATTCTATTGATCAGACAAAAGAGGAAACCGATCAGTTTTATCTGGTCGTTTTGGAAGAGGTTCGAAATTTGGGCCAAATATCCCCTATCGATCCGGCCGAAATTGCCCCCAACGAGTTTAACGAGCTTCACAGCCTGAAGTTAGAGCTGGCGTTTACCCGTGAGAGTTTGCAGGCGACTTTGGAGGAAGTCGAAACGTCCAACGAAGAGCTCCAATCTTCGAATGAGGAACTGACGGCCGCCAATGAAGAATTGCAAAGCACCAACGAAGAGCTGAGTTCAGTAAACGAAGAACTGTACACGGTTAATTCTGAGTATCAGGAGCAAAATCGACGGTTAAACCAGCTGTTTAATGACAAATATAACCTTGAACGAGCCAGCGGTGTCCTAACTATTTTTCTAGATGAGAAGCTGGCGATTCGTGAAATGACCCCAGCTTGCTACAAAGCGTTTGATCTGATCGATGCGGACATCGGCCGGCCGATTAGTCAATTCACCGCCGTCATCGGCTTAGACAAAGCATCTCTACAACAGCTGGCCGAACTAGCCCAAGATGGGGAGCAATCGGCTGTAGAAACCGTCTCGCACAAACAGGTCCCTATGCTTTTAACCGTCATACCGTATCAAGGTGACCATGCTAGATTAAACGGAGTGATTTTACATTTTGTTGATCTGACCTTGATCCGACAGCTAGAAAGTGAAAATCGAGAGATGCACAGCATTGCAGACAGCATCCCGGTTCTGATGACCCATATCGACAACGATAACCGGTACAAATATGTGAATGATCATTTTCTACAGCTAACGGGCAAGCAGCGTGAAGAGGTGCTTGGCCAACATCCCAGAGATGTGATTGGGGAAGCTAACTACCAGCTTTTAAAGCCTTATCATGATCGAGCCTTGCAGGGGGAGCATGTTGAGTTTATCAATGACTCTTTTATGATGACCAAAGGCCGATATACTAAAAACAACTTTTTCCCAAATTGGGATGGGAATGAAGTAGACGGCTTTTACTGTTTCGCGATTGAGGTAACTGAGTTTGAAGTTGCTAGGCAAAAAGCTCTGAAAGAGTTGAAACTGAGCGAAGCACAATTCAAATCAGTGGTCGAAACACAATCAGAGCTGATCTCACGCTGGCGGCCGGATGACTTTGTACTGACCTTTGTGAATCCAGCCTATGTTCGATACTACGGTGCAGATGCTGGAAAAGAATTGGTGGGAACAAGCATGCTTGATTGGGTTAATGAAGACTACAGTCAGGCGATAAAAGCACAAGCTACGAAGATTATTCAAACGGGCGAAGCTCAGGTGATTGAGGAAGTCAAGCAGTTGGAAGATGGGTCAACCCGATATTACCTGTGGACCGATTCCCCCATTTTTGATGCGGATGGAAATGTCATTGAAATACAGGGAGCTGGCCGGGATGTGACGGCCGAGCGGAAGGCTCAACAGGCATTGGAAGAAACCCATAAACGACTTGAAGCAATAAATGACGGATTACCAGTTTGGATATCGATCATCGACAAAAATCACAAATTCCAATATTTAAATAATTTTTATCACGAAACGATCGGGATCGATGTTGAAGCAAGCTTGGGCAAACATGTAAAACAAGTGTTGGGGAAACCGATCTACTCGATTGGCAAACCTTACTATGACAAAGCACTAAAGGGAGAGACTGTCACCTACCTAAACTACACAAGCCAAGACGGCCAAGAAAAAGTCGGGCTGGTCACCCTTGTGCCCGAGAAAACAGGTTCTGAAAGCGACTACTTCTATCTTTTAGCCATCGATATTTCTGACCAAATTCAGGCTCAAAACAGATTAGAAAATGCACTGACCCAGTTAAACATGATCAATGACCGTCTGCCGGTCTGGATCAGCATTGTGGATAAAAACTACCGCTACAGCTACGTAAACGACTTTTATATGAAATCAATCGGCCGCAAAAAAGAGGAGTTTGTGGGCAACCATATCAAAGACGCGCTTGGCAAAAATTTCTTTAAAACGGGCAAACCCAATTATGATCGGGCCTTAGCTGGGGAGCGGGTAGACTACCTAAATAAAGGTATGTTCGACGGGGAGGAAGTTGATATCGCTGTCAGCCTTGTGCCACGAAAAGATGAGGATGGGGAAGTCGATGGCTTTTTTGTTTTAGCTGTTCAAAATCTATCTTTGCAGACAAATAGTCAGGAAAACAGTGATTTTACGGCCGGTTTAGTGGAGCCTAAAGCGAACCCGAGGAAAAACGCATGAATGTAGAACCTGTAGAAACACCAAATCCAGTGCCCCCTAGTGAGCCAAAAGAGACGCCCGAATACATTGTTGGTATCGGTGCTTCGGCCGGGGGATTAGAAGCGCTTGAGCGCTTCTTTAGCGAGGTTCCGGCCGACGCAGGGGCCGCATACGTGGTCATTCAACATCTTTCCCCAGACTTTAAAAGCATGATGTCCGAGATTTTGGCTCGCAAAACCCAGCTTCCCATCTTTTCGGCCGAAGACGGTATGGAGATCAAACCGAACCACATCTACCTCAATACCCCTCGCCACGATTTAAAGCTTGAAAACGGAAAGATCAAACTAACTCCGACGATTATGGGGACTCAAAGGCCACCGCTTCCGATCAACACCTTCTTTGAATCGCTAGCAAAAGACAAAGGGCCGCGGGCGATATCGATTGTGCTTTCAGGCACCGGTACAGACGGCAGTCTGGGATCAGCCGCCATTAGCGCGGCCGGGGGCTTGGTCATTAGCCAAGACATCGATTCCTCGCTGTTCCCCAGCATGCCGCAAAACGCGGCGGCGCAAGGTCCGGCCGACATCGTTTTGTCCCCTGACGAAATGCCAACCGCCATTGTTGACTTCATTCAGTCAGACATCCGTATTTCAAAAGGGGATTTAAGCCTGCTCGATTTTTCGCTTATGACGGGTGAAAATGCTTTCTCCTACCTGCTCTCAATGTTGCAGAGAGAATACGGCATCGACTACACAGTCTACAAACCGCAAACGCTTGTCCGGCGGGTTGAGCGGCGCATCGCCCTAAATCATCATCCGAACCTAACGAGCTACATCCATGTGTTGCAAGAAAACAAAGAAGAGATGGATGCCCTCTATCGGGATGTGATGGTAGATGTCACCCGGTTTTTTAGAGACACAGAAGCGTTTGACCTGCTAGAAACTGATATCCTGCCCAAGATTGTCGATGGGAAAAGTAATGGTGATTCGTTGCGCATGTGGGTGGCTGGGTGTGCCTCGGGTGAAGAGGCTTATTCACTCGCAATCCTAGTCTCTGAAGAGCTAGCGAAACAAGACAAGAAAGTTGATCTCAAAATCTTTGCCACCGATGCTCACCGCAATTCGATCTCTAGGGCCGGAGCAGGGGTTTATACTCACGACAGGATCGAAACTGTCCCAGAGCGCTTTCGCGAAGCTTACTTTAACCCAGTTGGGAATGATCAATTTCAAATCCGGCCGGAAATTCGTAGATCAATCGTTTTTGCTCCCCATAATTTGCTGGTTGACGCCCACTTTACCAATTTAGATTTTATTAGCTGTCGCAATGTCCTTATCTATTTGCGCGCAGAAGCTCAGACCAAGGTATTAAACGGCTTCCACTTGGGCTTACGACTAAACGGCATCTTGTTTTTAGGTGCCAGCGAACATCTAGGCCACTTTGAGCAAGATTATGAACCGCTCAACAGACAGTGGCGCATCTATGCAAAAATCAGGTCAGGCAACACGATGCCACGCCAACCGGTGACTTCCCCTCGCATTAATTTGCCAGACAACTTGCGCATGCGTGGGACCAGTCTAGTCTCACAAACTTGGGAGCGCGGGTTGCTACAGGCGATGATCGAAACCGGATTTGTAGTTGATGATCACGGCCGACTACAGCAAATTTATGGAGACGCAGAAAGCTTTGTCAATTTTCGCTCCGGCCGGGTTGACCTTTCGCTTACCAACGTAGTCATCGACGAACTGTCTACCCCCATCCGTACCGGCCTATTTCGGGCACAGCAAGAGAAACAAGCCGTACATTTTAATGACATTAGCATCCCCAAAGGCGCAGATAAACAGGTTCTAGACATCACCATTTTGCCGTTTGAAGCAGAGCCCAATTCAGATAGTGGCAAAATGCACTATTTGATCAACTTAGAAGCTGTTGAAACCAAAACGGTAGCACGAGAAAAACCCGAACCTGAACAGGGGACTGATGATCTTGATCGTATTCGGGGATTAGAACGTGAGCTTGCCTTTACGCGCGAAAGCCTGCAAGCCACCATCGAAGAAGTTGAAACAACCAACGAAGAGCTACAGTCTTCGAATGAAGAATTAATCGCGGCCAACGAAGAGCTACAAAGCACCAACGAAGAGCTAAGTTCTGTGAACGAAGAGCTGTTTACGGTCAATGCTGAATATCAAGATCAAAACCATGAAATCCAGCGGTCAAATCAAGACATGGATAATTTGCTCCGAAGTAGCAACATCATGATGATTTTCTTGGATCAAGATTTACGTTTGCGCATTATCACCCCACCTACTTACGAGGTGTTTGGTCTACAGGTCAATGATGTAGGCCGTCCTGTTTCACACTTTTCGTCTTTCGCACAAATCGGAACCGACCTGCTAGTTCAGCTAAGCGAAGATGCTCTAAACGGCAGAGAGAACCAAACTGAAATTACGGTCCAAAAGGATCGCAAATTGCTGATGAAAACTTTTCCATATCTACTAGAGGGATCAGAGATTAATGGCGTCGTACTCCATTTCATCGATTTATCAGATGTAATCCAAGATGGCTAATTCCCCTACACCCCCAAAATTTGTTGTTGGTATCGGTGCCTCGGCCGG
>JAHDEN010000045.1 GCA_020628815.1 Chloroflexota bacterium
AGCATTCGGCTGTTAACCGAAGGGTTGTTGGTTCGAGTCCAACCTGAGGAGCAAAGGCGAGAGATTTAAAAATCTCTCGCCTTTTTTGTTGCCTAACACCCATCCGCCCAAATAACCATCTAAAGCAAATAAGGTTGACCCACCAAGAACAGTGGATCAACCTTATTTGTTTTTGAGTAGGCTGCAATTTAGATGGAGCATTACCGCTCCATCTACTTTCTTGCTAGACCCGATCCTATTTTAATCGGGTCTAGCAAGTTACTTATAAAAGATGGCTACGGACGAATTTCACCCGCAAACCATGTGCCTGACGACACCCAACCATTTCCAGAGCCGCCCCATCCTTGATTGACATAGAACGAGCGGTTGTACTGCGTTTCGTTCCAGCAGAAGATGAAGCATTTCTTGACCGTGCGTGAGTGCCAAGCGTAGCCATATGCCACCGGATAGTGGGTCAACCATCCTGTCCCAATCACGGCCGGTGTATCCCGGTCCCGGATTGAATTACGCGCATACTGACGCAAACGGCTTTCATGAATGCCCAACACGTTGTAATGGGTGCTAAGCTTGGTACCGGTCCGGCCAGATAAGTAGTCGGTGGCTTGATCCATGTCCCATGGGAAGGTAGGGCCGCTGCTACCGGCACACCATGTACCTATGTCGTTGCGGATTTCCCACGTCATGTTTTTAACACCCGGTGTCATATTAGATGGTGCCACAGCATTTGCACCAGTACCACCGTTTTGACGATACAAGCCCCAACGGGGTGCCCAATACGCATTGCCATCGGCCGCCTGTTTGTCAGCCCAGCCAAACAACATCGCCCAAGCCGTTCCACCACAGCCGCTATAACAGCTAGAGGTGTTAACCGAGTCATTCTTGTGCATTTGACTGTACAAGCGTTGGTCCGCGTGATTACCGGCCCAATAATAGGTCCAGCTACTCCACGCACCATCTGTGGCCCGTGTTTGCGGCAAAACATCGGCCGATGCTTTGGCAGAGCTATTGTTCATCACCGTCGGCAAGAAAACGGTAGTCCCACTTGTTCCGCCTGGACCGGTCGGCAATGAGCTACGATCCAGCAAGATAAACTTGAGCGTCTCTTGTGTTGCCCGTGCGGCCGAAACATTGCGCGTTTGCAACAGCTTGCTGTAATCAACCGACACATTCAGTGGAAGCTCGGCACTTGGAATCGCATCTTTGACCACAATACGCAGCACCGTAGGCATACCGGCATTTGCGATAACCTCTGTGTCCACATACTTGTCGGATGCGCCTGCGCCGCTATAGCCAATCTCAGGGGTCCCTTCCATGAGCAAAGTAAATTCGTAGGTTTCACCTTTAAACAGACCTTCACCTAAAGATTCCGCCAGTTCATCCACTTCCCAATCTTCGGCCGCTTCTCGAGACAAAGCCTCGGCCAACACACCGTAAGATGCCGCGTAGCCTTCTTTCAGCTCTTGCCAAGATCCCCACTCAGAAATCTGGAGCGGTGAGCTGGTTGGTCCTGTCTCTACTTTCGTCCCTTCAAACTCGCTATCAGAACTATCGTCGGCCGTTTCCTTATCGGGTACCCACTCAGACGAGCCAGCACTTTCGCCAACCTTGTCGATCATAGACGTATCTAACCCACTGACTTTTGCCATTTGGGTGCCCGGCATAGCAACCAAGTTGCCGTCAGCATCTTCACCCGCATAGGTCAGCGTGTCTAATTTGTAAAACTTGACCGCTTTTTTGCCGTCTTCGGCCGCGACTCGTTCTACATTCTCAGTTGGCGTTTCACCCTCGTAATTCCAATGGGCGATGGGGTAATCATGGTCGCCGCTTGAAAGGACAATGAACCCTTTGTCTCCCCCATTAGGATTTACAACTTTGAACTCATAATACGCCACACCATCAACATCTGGTCGGTAAAGGGCACGTACCCGGTTGCTCAATAGCGCCTCTTCCCAACCGGGAGCCATCGGCCCGCCACGCACCTCTTCGATCAATTGTGCCGCCCGGCGGTGGAACTCAAGCGGAACATCCAAGAGATCGACCTCACCGTTTGTCCCATCTATCGAGGGTACATATCGGATCACATCGGTTGTGATGGTAGATTCATTCCCCGCCTCATCGCGGAATTTAGCGTATACCTTGGCAAAGCCGTTGGCACGCGTTTCAGCCAAAGTCCAGGCATAGTCTTGTTCAAACGCAACCCATTTGACCTCGTCCATGTGCGGATCATTGCTAATTTTCATCTCAACAATGTCGTCAAAACGATCCGGTTCGTCGCCGTCGTGATCGTGCGCATTCTCTTCAAAGTTGAGCTTAACCTGCAAAGAGTCAGTCTTAACATCGTTGTTGTTGATCACCACAATCGCTTCTGGCTCAAACGGATCTTCGCTAGGGGTAACACCCACGCTGTCAATAACCGCCGTTCCATGTTCCTTAAGATTTATCGCTAAGTAACGATAGTAGTAAGTCACATCGTTGGTGGCTTTGTCCGCATACCGGCCGCTGCTTGGCAATTCAGCCGTGCGCAGTAGCCACGGTCCGTCTGGGCTAATCGCCCGATAAAGGATCAACCGATCATAGGATTCATGCACATCGTACAGGATCTCATTAAACCCGATGTTGGGCGCAACCTTTAAATACGCCGGGGCAACCGCATTATCATCTTTAGGGTCAAGCGGATTTTGGCCTCTGTTAAATTCAGAGCCGTCATTTTCACCGCCGCCGTCCGTATCACTATTATTCGGATCGGTTCCCAGTTGATATTCGCTAGCCGCATCTAAGCCGTCTAAGTCCGCATCACCCGTTACAGAGTCAATGCCATTCTCACGTTCATAAGGGTCAGGGACACCATTCAGATTTTCATCTGGCGCTTCAGCTACAGAGAAAGAGCCTAACGCTTCACGTTGTATCTCACCAAGTTCAACCAATAGTCGCACCTGATAAGATCCTTCATCTGGAATCGCTTTGGTCGGCTTGCCACCATCTTCTCCCGTGGGGATAACCCTTTCGGCCTGATTAACCGCCGTGTACTCTCCGGCATAAAACCCATCATTCGGTTCACCATCGCCGTGTGAGCCATCATCGTACAAAACAACCGGGGTTACGGTGCCGTTAGGTGCAGTAACTTCAGCAATCACGTTGGCCCCAGCCAAAGGTTTGTCAGATGAGACAAAGGCATGGATAGGCACTTTCTGGCCGGTGGTGTAGCGGATTCCGGTACGATCAGACAGCAGGAGTTCGGCCGTCAAATAAGAAGGACCGCTAACAATCACCTGATAGGGAATGTCGTACCAGACATAGAACGAATCTGCGTTCACAACAAGGGTCCATTCTCCCGCCATCGGGTTTGTCACACGCCAACCAACATGACCACTCACAATATCTTCGAACGTATAAGGAATCTGTGTTGGGTCAATTTCTTTCCCATCTGGCTGAATCAGCTTAAGGGAAAGATCTTTTCCAAAACAGCCGTTAGAAACTGCAGAATTATCACAGTCAGGCTCGTTAATCGAATGCCAGTCAAGTGAGAATAAAACCTCAGATACCGTTTCATCGACATAAACCGTATGGATTTGATCGGGTGGTAGTTCAAATTCGCTCTGCAAAATAGGAACAGTCCCTCTTTCTTGCAACAGCCGGACACGCCCTTCACTTTCAGCTTGGGCATACTCATACGTGTTGCCCAAACCTAAGTTGGCGTCTGCTAAGGATACGGCAGCGCTTGCCCCTCTTGTGCTCACAAACACATCGTTGAAGAAAAACAGACCGCCGGTAGTCGTTGCGATATCTTGCAGCAATGTTTCATCGGCCGCACCGCCAAACGCAATCGTTGTAACCGGACAACCGGTTGCGATTACATCTGTATCTACTTCAGTCCAATATTGATTGGCCGTTTCCATGCCGTCTGACATCAGGACAATCGAACAGAGCGGGTTCCCTGTGGGGGTCCCGTTGCGCTCAGTGACCGCTGCGTCCAAACCATCACCGATGCTGGTCAAGTTGCCCGTAATCAAACCATCCACATAATTTTCTGCGTTGGCTTTAACATTTGGAACCGTTGTTACCGAGGTAAGCGGAAAGGCTCCTGGTGTTTGGTCGGTTGCAAATGGAATCACGGCCAAACCATCGTTGTTGCGGGTAATATCAATATAAAAATTAGCCGCATTTTGAGCCGCAACAAACTTCCCATCACTGTTCATAGATCCTGAGCGGTCAATCACAAGCAGATGATCGACGTTATCGGGTGAATAGGTTACGCTGTTGGCGCTGGTATCTGTTGCAATCACGGTGGCACTGCTTGATTCTTCTAAAGAAACCTCAAGATTGTATGTGTCATCGGCCGCCTGTGGTGGTGCCTGAACCACCAGCCAATACTGCTCTTGAATAAAGCCACCGGCCGTAATGAGGGCGTTTTGCCCGCCGACGGCCGCTCTAAAGTCGTTAATGGTCAACCCATCAATCACAGCCCCTTTTGCAGAGCCGTTGGTCACCAAAACTTGGGCCAAGAATTTACCAGGGCCATCAAACGGCCCCACCTGAGCTACCGCCCCATTGTTGGGCAACTTAATATCAATCACCGGGTCAAGACATTCAACCGCAATGTCTACCGTTGAGCTATTACTCGTGCTCCCGGCAATCACAGTCACATAATCAATCCCATCATTAAAGAAACTGCGGTTCCAACTACTGGCGGTATTCGAGCCAAAATAGTCTAGAGCGTTCCCTTTTTCGGTGATGACATGGTAAAACGCTGGACCGGCATCCGTCTTGACACTGGCGCTCACCAAGGGGCAATCGTTGCCGATTTCGGTACGATAATATTTCGCGCCGTATCGATTAATCGCTTCATTGCTCCATGTAACACTGGTTACCCCATTAATCGGGCCAGCCGCTAAAGGAACGATAGGACCGTATGGCATCGAGTTGCCAGTCTGGTCTTCATCGATGTAGTCGTACTCTAACGAATTACCCAACAGGTCTTTGACCCAATTAGCGGCCGTAAATTTGCGGAATGATGAGTCGAAGTTCTCCCCCGCTCCCACATTGATCAAAGCTTGATTTACAGCAGCCAGGTCACGAGCAGGATCAATCGCATCCATCAAAGCCACCATCGCATCTACGCCCAACTCAGGTTCATCAGGATCAGATCCATACTGCTCCATGAAATAGGTCCAAAACAAGGCAGATGGGTAGCCGGTCCCCCCTGTCACATCCTGATTCGGATTTGCTAGAAAGTTGTTCACCTCATTGTTATAAGACGAAGTTGCATCTAAAGCGTCGTCCCAATTATCAATTTCGTCGAACAGTTTGTCTTCCATCGCCCGTGCAGTCCCTTCTATCAACCATCTGTGATCGGTCCAATTGGTTTGCCAAAGGCTGTCAGAACTGTACTGAATCCGGTGAAAAAGCTCATGGCCTACCACCTTATTCATCCAGCCATCAACGTCAAAGCAGCCATTTCTAACTTCAATATAGTTGTCCCACGCGGTCCCGTTACATGCGGCATCTTCAATACGAACCTCAAGTTTCACCCCGGTAACAAGTGGTGCGGGAAAGCCCAACGCCACATACCGGTCCCAATAGGCTTGGGTTTGATCCGCTACGAAGGTCGCCTGAGTGTCTGTTGTGTCACTATCGTCATAGAAAACACAGAAGTTCGGCCGTTCAATCATATCTGGCAAACCAGAAGGATTAGACGGACAGGCTGTTGGTGCATTGGCAACAGCCTTAATCAGTGATGCTGTTTGCGCCATCATCTGATCTTGCGGTATGGCGCCAACACCCTCGGCCGAAGAGGCTTGTACATTTGGCCCAGATTCGGCCGCCAACGCAGCCTGCACCACACCAAACAGCCCAACAAATAATATAAGTCGGACTAAGTTTCTGCTGGATATCAATTGATAAAATTGCATTTTTTAGAACCCTCCAGTTGTTCTTTTTCTGGCTCATCCCATTTTGGATTAGGGACAGCTTATCGAGAACCGCTTCGGAAAAATCTGAAAATTTGTCAGAAAAAGTGTCAGCAGGTCGGTTTGTAGGCTAAAGAACAAGCAGGCTGTCATATACGCTACAAATCGCAGCATCCCTCCTAGTTTCTCTAAAATATCCTGACAGGTTTTCTGCCCATCTGGCATGGTTATATATACGCTTTTATGTTTAAATCTATGATGAAGCAGGGGCCGCAGACAGAGAAAAGACAGCATATGCAACGTTGGAAAAGATTGGAAAATAGTCAGTTTTTCTCACCGCTCGCAACGAATTCAATGGAAAGGAAAAATGAGTTTAAACTTTGGCGACTTGCTTTCGAACGCTCTACACGAAGTAAAACTTAACACCCGCAAAAAAATAGGCATCATCCAGGATGAGATCGGCTATACGTTTGAGCCAAGCTTGACCGGTGATGCGGTTGAAAGCTGGCGCTATCGCAAAGGGCCACCCACGGTTGAGCTTTTAGAGCAGTTAGCGGCCGCAATTTTGAGCTATGGCTGCGCCAGTCACGACCAAGCATGGCTAACCGCTTTTTTAAAAGAGGGGCAACACCCTTACCCTCAGGCGATGTGTGAGCGCCATTTCCCCACGGCCGCCAGTCTCGACAGATCGCCGAGCCACACTGAAAAAACAAAATATCCTGCCCCACCGCTGTCTGCCTATGCCCCGCCTCAGGTCGAGGGGTTTATCGGCAGGCGGTCAGAGCTGGCCTATTTCCAGGCTCAATTTCAAACGGATCGTTTGGCTTTAATTTGTGGGATGGCGGGCAACGGCAAAACATCTCTTGCCGCCCAACTAGCTGGTCAGCTACCAGACCAATCACGTGTTTTTTGGCATCCGTTCCACAGTGGCAACTTAAATCCATTTATCCGCAGAATTGCCGGATTTTTAGCCGGTCACGGCCGTGTTGACCTGTGGGAGATGCTTGAAGCGGCCCGACATGATGGGATAAAGCCACCAAGCATAGAAACCAGCCTAGACACGATCATGGCACAGCTTGAAGCACTAGATGTGACTGTCTGTTTAGACGATCTGCAATATGTCGATGACCATTCCCGGTTTGGCGAGTTCTTAGCACGGTTACAGACCAACCAGACGCCGCTGATCATTACAGCCCGCCGTTTCCCATCCTTTTTAAAAGCGGCCCCGCAAAAATTAAACGGACTGTCTGTCGCAGACACACGTTTGTTTTTAACAGACCGCAAAATCCAATTATCTGAAGTGATGGCTGAGGAGCTACACACATCTACAGGAGGGAATGGGGCGTTTTTAACCCTTGCGGCCGTTGTGCTTACCCATGCCCATGATCCGGCCCGAGTGATCGCTAAATTAGCCGAAATCGACGATGTTGAGCGCTTTTTGATGGAAGAGGTCCACGACAGACTGTCTGCCAACCAACAACGGATGATGGAGGGGATTGCGATTTTAGGCAGCTACCCTGGCACCCGTGATGCCCTTGAAGATATGCTCAATCAGCGAGATGTACGGCGCACGTTGCAGGAACTGACAGGGCAATTCTTATTGACCTCAAGTGAAGGGGAATACGGCCGAGAATACAAGCAACATCAGATCATTCAGGCGTTCTATTATGAACAGCCACGTCGGCGGATCCGTAGAGAGCTGCATTTACGTGCGGCTAAGTTCTATGAAATAGAGGAGATCGACTATTTTAAGGCAGCGTACCATTACGCTAAGGGTGATGTGGGTGAGCGAGCGGCCCAATTGGCGACAAAACATCTGTGGTCAATTGTCAATCGAGCAATGGCTCGGCCGCTGGCGGCTGTGTTAGACACAATCGCTGATGACTCTTTAGAGCAGCAGGATCGCTTTGAACTATGGTTAACCCAAGCCCAATTAGATACGCTTTTGGGGGATATGGATAACGCCCAAGAGCTGCTACAAAAAGCGGCCGACAAGCTTCAATCACTGCCACAAACAGACGCTACAGACCGCTTGAAGGGTCGTGTTTGTTTACACATGGCGGAGCTACTAGAACGCCAATCCCCACCAGATGCGCTGAAGTGGGCGCAGCGGGGGTTAGACATTTTGCCACCCAGCGAGACCGATTTGACGGCCGCGCTGACTATTCGGACCGGCACGATGATGATGCACATGGGTAACTTTGGCGGCGCCCTAGAAACGTTTGAGACGGTGCAAGTCGCCAAATTAGAGCAGAATCAGCCTCTATTAATCGACCTGCTCATGAACTTTAGCGGAACCCATATCCATATGGGACAGCTAGACGCAGCTTATAAATGTGCCAAAGATGCCCTAGAAAAAAGCCGCCATCAGCGGGATCATTTTAAGTCCTGTCAAATCGCATCCAATTTGGCCTTGATTCACTACTTGAAAGGCAACTGGTCCGATGCCACTGTACAGCTTGAAGAAGCGGTTCACATCGCCAAGCGACTGGGCAGCCAGACTGAATTTGAATCTCTAAGCATCAATTTGGGGCAAATCTATTTTGATCTGGGTCAGCATGATCGGGCATGGCACCATATCAGCTCTTTCAAAAATCGAGAGTTGGCCCAAGATCAACGGGCTGTGGTTGCACACATTCTTATGGCTCGCCTACAAACCGCGGCCGGTGATACGCAAACCGCCTGTGCCACGCTCAATCGCTGCATTCAAGAAGCACGCCATATGAACGACCAAACCCACATCGGCGTTGGCACTATGCGCTTGGCAGAAACATTGCTTGTTGAGTCTGACTTCAAGCGGGCGCTAATCACCATCGAAGAGGCGATTTCTATTTTTAAGCAGCTCGGAGACAAACACAGCAGTGGCATCGCATGGCGTATTAAAGGGGATGTCTTAACGGCTCAAGGTGCATACCTAGATGCAGACGCTGCTTATGATCGCAGCCTAAACACCCTCGGCGGTTTAGATAAATATCAAGAATCAATCACGCTTTTTAACAAAGGGCTTCTGCAAGCCAAAATAGGTGAGATCGAAGAGGGAAAGCGGTTAAAAGACGAAGCTGTCAAATTTTTTAACACCGTAGGCGCAGGGATTTACGAACAAACGGCCGCGACTTAAGTGGCCAATATATATCAGCTTAAGGCGAAATTTAGTCATAATCGCGCTAGAAATCACCGTTTCCAGAACACAAAACGTATTGTAGGGGCATCCCGTGTTAGCGTAGCGGCGGATGCCCTAAGGTACATCATGGCGTCAACTTGGGTGCCCACAAGGGACACCCCTACATCGCCTGATTAAATTTGGCATAGATGATTTCTTTCTGGATCTGTTTAAGTTGATGCCAATGAAAATACCTTATTTAAAATGAGCCTCTAAGCAAAAAGGGACCGAAAACGGTTCTTTATTGGCTAAATCGGTTTTTCTGACAAGATTTCAGAATTTCCTTTCGGAAGAAAGCTAAACTATTTTAGAAGCTTAAATGCTCCTAAAATATCGGAGGTAATGATGAAAAAAATAATCTTTGGGTTTATTTCTCTTTTTATATTCTGTTCAATTCTGTTTGGACTTCAACCTGCGCACGCAGTTGGTGGTTGGATTGTTAATTCAACCCATGCACCCTACCGTATCGACCGGGCCTGCCGTGATGGGATACAGGTTACAGCTGTTGTCGCAAAACAGTATGCTCCCGGTGGTGAATTTGGTGATCAGGGGGGTGACAGAGTTGGGCTAGACTATGTTTATTTTTACAATGGCCCATTCAGTGATGAGCTGGTTGAATTCCCGAATATCGCGCTACAAAAGGAGTATCTGCAACGCATAGGCCATCAGCGCAATTTTCATATTACTTTGCCCCAATCAACCCCTATTCAGTACGCTGGGGAAGATACGCTTTTGTATGAAACGACCGTCATCCCATTTGTAAAAGAGGCGATGGTTGGTGGTTCTGCGATTGTGAACAATGGTGGCGAGCTAAGAAGCGACAATTTTGGCCCCATTGAAGATTGTAGGCTGCTTCACTATCCGGCCGATGGAAATCATGATTTTGATGAAACGCTTTTAGCTCCGGCGGCCGCCACCGGTTTTAACCCCAGTCACATTTCAGTAGAAATCATAGATGCACCGGATACGGGTGAAATTCAACTGAATGGTTCTGCCCCACTAGCGGCCGGGAGCCAGTTTACACAAGCCGCTTTAAACACGGGCGGTGGAGAGATAAATTATGTGGCCCCAGCAACCACAGATAGTGCAGATTCTTTTACGTACAGCGTGCAAGGCACCATGCGTATCACCAACGGCAACGATGATTCATATCAGCCATCTATAACGGCCGATGGCGGCGCCGTTGCCTTTACCTCTCACGCAACCAACCTGTCGTTGTTCGACACAGGTGGCAACAGCCAAGTATTTAAATATGACATCAGCAGCGACACGTTAGAAGCGATATCGCTGAACGAAGATCAAGATGGATTTGGCAACGGCCGTTCCTATGAGCCGGTCATTGAGCCCCACGGTGAAACCATCGCATTTACCTCAACGTCTAACAACATGGTTGATACCAATGCCTTCTGTTTCCGCCAAAGCGATACAAACGGTTTGCAAGATGTCTTCCTGTGGGATCGGTTTCCCACAAGTGGACAATCTAAAATTGAACGTGTGTCAATGTTCTATGCCGGTTTCGGAAACCCGTGTATCGAACCTGAGTTGATCTCTGACCAACCGGCCATTGCTGACTCTCGCGCCAACAATCAAGAAGTTGTCTTTCGAGCCTTCGACAAAGTCGATGTGCCATACTTTGACGATCAAAATGGAGAGTCTGACATCGTGGCATTTGGCAACTTAAGAACCAAAAATGTGTACGGCGTATCTGATTCTGTAATCATCATTAATCCAACTATAGTTGCAACGATACCGCCGATAATTATCCCCCGCGAAGGAGAGCCTGTAGCAGAGCAAAGTGCTCCCCAACTGACGGCAACACCAACACCCCAAACGTTAGATGCTCCAGATTTACCCAGCTCAAAACCGGCGGTTTCGGCCGATGGCAACGTCATTGCCTACCAGTCATTCGCAACTGACTTGATCAAAACCTTGACCAACTCACCCAGCGACACCAATGGATTTTTAGACATTTACGCCAGCGAATGGAATGGATCTCGCTGGGTAATCAGCCGCATTTCACTCAGCTCTGACAATCAAAAAGCGGATGGGGGTCATTCAACAAATCCTGATGTATCACAGTTTGGCCGCCATATCGTGTTTGAGTCCACAGCGACTAACTTAGACACGGCCGCCAGCACGGGCAACGCTCAAATTTATGTGCGTGACCGGGATGCCAGTTGCACCACGTTGCTGTCTAAACATACAGACGGTACGATGGGGAACGGTTCGTCATTTGATGCCTCGATCTCTGCCACCGGCCGGTTTGTTGCATTTGCATCAATAGCAACCAATTTAGTTGATGATGATACAAACGGGGCACAGGACATCTTTGTGGTCGACCGTGACGCAGATGAGGATGGTTTATTCTATTCAGATGTCGAAAATTGTGTGCCAGACAGCAGCCGCACCGTTCGAGTTTCTGTGACGGCCGGAGGGGTTCAAGCCAATGGTGCTTCGTATCAGCCTGATTTGTCGCAGAACGGTGAGTTCGTCGCATTTACGTCAGACGCAACTAATTTAGTCAGTAACGACACCAACGGTACATCAGATGTATTTGTGCACTATCTTGGCTATACGCGTACGATTCCCTTAAGCGATCCCGATGTTCCGGCCGGTTTAGACCAGCAGATATTCTTGCCCATCGTCGTGAGCCCTTAAGTTGCTTTTGAAAGACCTGATTGGTTTTGGCTAGCAATTAACAAAGTTGGCAAGCTCAAAACCGGTCTGGTCTAAAGTCAACTGCCGGATAAGGCTTATCGGCCGACAGAATTGCTTCTGGTTCTAACGCTATTTGGGGGATGGGTATAAAAGTAAACTCAATTAGACGTTAAGGCGCAGAGGCGCGTAGGATTTGAGCATTTTCTTTGCGTCTCCGCGCCTTGGTGTCTAATAAATGGGCAACATTTGATTGATCCCACAAATCCCAGCCGAACTAGAATTGTTTAACAACCGTCTGGCAGATAAATACACGGATTAAGCGGAATAAATCCCTCTCGAATTTCAAAATGTAGATGCGGATTACTCGAGTTCCCCGTATTGCCCGAATATCCTAAAATATTCTCCCGATCCACTTTCTGCCCCACTTCAACCTCAATCGAGTCTAAATGAGCATACAGCGTGTAGAAGTTCTTCCCGTGAAAAACCATCACTAAATTGCCATAGCCGATATTGTCCCAACCGGCATATGAAACAAACCCATCGGCTACCGCGCGGATCGGAACCCCTTCGGGAAGAACAAAGTCAACCCCTGCATGATCAGGCTTGTATCCTTGGCTGACCTCATAAAACCAGTTACGGCGATAAAACGGCCAGCGCATCTCTCCGATTTCAGGCAAAAGAAACTCTTCGCGGCTGGGCAAAACAATCACTTGCCCCACATAAACGATGTCGTTTTTAATGTCGTTGGCTAAACGGATCTGGTCGATACTGAGCCCATAACGGTTGGCGATGGTCCGAATGGTGTCACCAGGCTGAACCATATACTGCCCCCCTTCCACAACGGAGCTTTCAGAGAGGCCGGGCAAATCTAAATTCAGAAAATCACCGGAAGATGGAACACGCAACACCATCCCCTCATAAATCCCGTTTGGAACCCGAACTAAATTGGCTGCAATAAGCTCACGCACAGTCACTCCCAATTTTTCAGCCACATCCCACAAGGTTTCACCCGACTGGACTTTATATTCTTGTACCGGTGAAAGGCCGTCGCTGATTGACGCAGCAACCTTATTTCCGATAAGCTGTAGCTCTCGCTCATTAACCTGCTCGGCGTTTTGAGACGCGGCCGGCCGGATTGTAAGTGCGAATGGGGTGATTAAGAAAAGCAGGACAAACCCTAACTTCGTAATTTTTTGCGCTGAAGTGACCATAGAAATCTATTTTATCTTTCAGTAAATGACAGTGTCTTATAAGGTCGTGAATCTACTGTAAAATAAAAGAAAAAACAGACCCATTTATCCCAATTCCTTTCAATTTACTCGACTGAATTCAATAAAACTAACCATATGACCCCCTTTAAACAGCTAACAATCTTATCAGCAACAGTTTTACTCATCATCGGTTTGGCTGCATGTCAACCGAGCAGCCAGCGAGATTCAGTCCGAAAATCTGATTTAGTCGGCACAAAATGGCAATTAACCAAGCTCACCTATCAATCAGACGTGATCGAGTTTAGCGAAGACATCGCACCCTTGCTTGAGTTCCGTGACGATCTGGTTGGAGGCAATTCTGGGTGCAACACATATCGCTCCGGCTGGCAGCTGGGTCAAGATGGAAAATTCGGTCTCAGTGGCCCCATCGCTCAAACGCGCAAAGGTTGCCTTGACACAATTATGCAGGTCGAAAACCAGTACATCGAGGTATTTTCAAATGCCCATACGATTGTTCTGAGCGATTCGACCCTGATCATGAGCTCGACGGAAGGAGAGCTGATTTTTGCCGACGCAAAATAGTGGTTTAGATTTTGACGCCCAGTCCAATATTTTAAGGATTTACCCTACACCGAAAAGAACGTATGTGCTAAAATATATCTTATGATGTTTCCATGCTCTTTGACTCACCTAAATGGGGGACATGTATGAAAAAGTGGCAAGAATCAGATCTCAAAAACCTTCTATCTCAACCCAACGGGGCTAAGTTTTATCGGCTCGATTTACACAATCACACCCCGGCCGATGCTTCATTCCATTGTCGCGATTTTTCGATTATCACACAGGATGAAAAAGAGGCGTTTGCTCGCGAATATGTTCGGTTTGCCAAAGAAGATCAAGGGTTAGACATTATCGGGATTACCGATCACAACGACGTTGACTGGGTCGATCTGCTACAAAAAGCTGGAGACGAAGTTGGGTTAACCGTTTTACCCGGCGTTGAACTGGGAGCCAACGAGGGAAAGCGACAAATCCATTACCTTGCCTTATTTAGCCCCAAAACCAGCGGCAACGAAATCGACCATTTCATGTCCTCGATCGGGCTAACACCGAAAAATCGCTTCGACGAACATGGCAATCCACGCCTTTCAAAAAACAGTTGCACCGATTTGACCCGCCAAATCAGCACGGCCGAAGATGGCTTGCCAGGTTTAGCCATTGCGGCCCACATCACCCGCAAAAACGGGCTGTTGCACGAATTAGAAGGGGAAAGCCGCGTTATGGCTTGGGAGGACCCCAATTTGATTGCGGTTGAAATTCCCGGTGCAAAATCTAATTTGGGCGGCTTTAATGCCAGGCTGATTAATGGGGAAATGGATGCCTACAACAATCGGATGCTCGCATGCCTCAACAGTTCAGACGGCCGTGGGATCGGGCAAACCGCATCCAAAGAGCGCTATTCAATTGGAGATAACGCCTGCCGTGTGCGGCTGAGCCATACAGGACCCAACATGCTCAGCGCCCTGCGACATGCGTTTATCGACCACGATTCCCGCATTCGGTTGGATGGGGATCACGTCGAGGAAAAATATGCCCGGATCGTCGGCCTGACTATCGAAAATGGGTTTTTGGCCAACGCTCCATCTGGTGAGTCGTTTAGCGCCCATCTCAATCCGAATCTAAATACGATTATTGGCGGCCGAGGCACAGGAAAATCAAGCCTGCTCGAAGCGCTCCGTTTTGTGTTTGATGTACAGGCCAAAACAGATCAAACCCAAACGCAATCCCATCAAGCGGTCAGTGTCACGCTTCCGGCCGGATCTCTAGTAAAGGCTTGGTATGAAACGGCCGAAGGGATGATCTTTGAAATCCAGCGCGAGCCGGGCAAAGCTCCCCAAGTTTTTTCAACCGAAAGCGGTCAGCAAATCAATATCCATCCTAAAAATTTAATACCGGATGGATTGCCGCTAGAAATCTATGGGCAAAAAGAAGTCTATGAAATTGCCAACGATGTTGAATTTCAACTCTCTCTGATCGACTCGTATATCGCCGAGCCTTTGCGTGAAATAAGGCGACGGGAGAATGACTTAATTAGGCGGTTAGAGGCCAATGGGCAGGAAATTTTGCGGCTAGAAAATGAATTGGCCGAACAAGAGCAGTCGTTGGCCGAGCTACCTGCCATCAAACTCGAAATTGAACGGCTGGAACAGGATGAAACTCTAAATCAGTTGCAGCGCAAAAAGGCGGCCGAAGAAGAAAAATTTGTCTTAGACAAGCTCGAAAAGCGATTTGCAGCCAATGTTGAAGCATTGGGTTTACTTGCTCCAGACAGCCCTGAATCCCCGCAAAAAGAGAGTTTTAAGCAAAGCCAACAAGCGCTGAATCAGATCGATCAACTGATTGAAAATAGCTTGATAGAGTTAAGAGAAAAAGTTGAAAAAAGCTGGAAGAAATCAAAAGCGGAACGGGAAAAATGGTGGGCTGACTATGAACAGATCGAGACTGAATACCAGCAGCTTTTGCAAAAACATGGGGACAGCCTGAGTATTGAACGGTATTTTGATCTACAAGAAAAAAGAACCGGGCTTGAAACTCTCGAATCGGCCCAATCAAGCTGCCAACTAAAACTGACACAGTGTCTTGATTTGCGCTCAGGGCTTTTAAACGAATTGAGCCAGCTGCGCAATGAGACCTTATTTGAGGTGCGGAAAAACAAAATCGAGGGGTTGAATGACGCTTTAGGCGGCTCTGTCAGAATCGGTTTAACCAAAGATGGAAATCAAGAAAATTACGCTGACTTTTTAGCTACGTTGTTCAAAAAACATAACGGCCGGATGACTAAAAAAGTGGTGGAGACGATTGTATCTGCCAATCGGTCCCCCTTAGATTTGGCGCAGGCGATTAGGCATGAGCGGCGAAATACGGCCGAGCATTCGATTTTAGAGTCTGATTTTGGAGTCAGTGAAGCGTATCGGGTCCGTTTGGCCCAAATTAGTGAACTGGCGCTGTTTGAACTTGAGCTGTTTGACATCCCCGACCGGCCGGATATTCAGCTGCGCGTTGGGGAAAAGTATCGCTCGCTCAATCCACCAGTTGGAGTTGCGGGGCTATCAACGGGGCAAAAATGCACCGCCATCCTGTCGCTCATTTTGATTGAACGGAACACACCGCTAATTATTGACCAGCCAGAGGATGACCTAGACAATGCGTTTATTTATAGCGACATTGTTAAAACTTTGCGGCGAGAAAAAGAGCGGCGTCAGTTTATTATCGCAACCCACAACGCCAATATCCCTGTTTCTGGGGATGCGGAGCTGATCATGCTGATGAACGCGAATGAAAAGCACGGTTGGGTCGAATGGGCAGGCTCGATCGATGATCCCGCGATCCGTGAACCGGTTGAAAATATTCTTGAAGGTGGCAGAGAAGCGTTCAGGCTGCGCCAAAAGAAATACGATATTTAATCGGTTGGCCAAACTCAACTAATCAGCCAAAACAAAAAAGGCCCGCCGGATAACCGGTGGGCCTTTTTTGTTTTAAAGTTTAACTGAAGACTATACGATGTCTTTCAGAGTCATGCCTTCATCACGTAAGTAGTTCATCAAACCACCTTTTTTATCCATGGTGCGGATTGCGCGAGCAGACATTTTAACTTTTACCTTACGTCCCAATTCTGGTACGTATACATTGCGGGTTTGCAAGTTTGGTAAAAAGCGGCGTTTGGTTTTCTTTTGCGAGAAAGAAACGTTGTTACCGCTCAACGGTCCTTTTCCAGTTAGTTTACATTTGCGAGACATTTTTATTTTCCCTTGGAATTATTTTTCATACAAAAACCCGCCCTTCTGGTCATCTTGCTCAGAAGATCGGGTTTTTGTTCATCAATCTATTTAAGTTCGGCCCAGAACTATACAGAAATCATGGGGGCGAGTCAACTTTTTAGCTGAATCTTTTTATTTATTATCCGTGGAAAAATCCGCACCCAGGCACGTTCACATTCCCACCTGAAATAATGATCCCAACCCGGCCGCCGTTGATAGGATAATCGCCGGACAAGATGGGGGCAAGTGCCAGAGCAGAGCTGGGTTCAATCACGATTTTCATGCGTGCCCAAACAAATTGGAGCGCCTCTAAAATTTGCCCCTCTGTTGCAGTGGTCATATCGCTCACATATTTCTGCATAACGGCCAAGTTCCTGTCTCCGATAAATCGGGTGCGTACCCCATCAGCAATGGTGTCGGGAGACTTTTCAAGCTCAACGATTTGCCCACTGCGCCATGACCGGCCGGCATCGTCGCCGCTAATCGGCTCGACCCCGATTACTTTGCAAGCTGGGTTTTTGGCCGCAGTTGCTAACGCGGTACCGGAAAGCAAACCACCGCCACCTGTTGGTGCAAACAGATAGTCAAGGTCGCCTACTTCTTCAAAAAGCTCCCATGCGGCCGTGCCTTGGCCCAAAATAATATCGCTGTTGTCGTATGGGTGGATTAGGGTGTAACCGTGCTTTTCTGCAAGCTCGGCCGAGACACGCTCACGAGCATCGGCCGTAGACTTGACGACCGTAGCACCATATCCGGCCGTTGCCTCCATTTTGACGGGGGTAGAATTTTCCGGCATAACAATCGTGGCTTTAATGCCCAACATTCTTGCTGCCAGCGCCACCCCTTGGGCATGGTTACCGCTCGAATGAGCAATAACACCTTTGGTCGCCTGCTCCGCATTTAATTTTGACAGAGCATGATATGCCCCCCGGAACTTAAAAGCTCCGATTTTCTGAAAGTTTTCACACTTAAAAAAAACCTCTCCACCAACGCGTTCGTTGAGCGTTGTCGAAGTCATCACCGGCGTCCGATTCACCACATCTTTTATGCGATCATTTGCCTTTGAAATTGAGTTTGGAGTAAGTTCTGGAAAATTTTCGAGAGATATCATTTAATGGTTTCGCCGAACCATTTCTACCCGCCGAAATGATTCAAAGTAGCCCGCCCGCAAATATCCCTTAATTCGGGGATCATTGACTTCAAAGTTTTCACACACCGCATCGGGCATCAAATGCTCCTGATGCAGCCAAGCCAAACTTGCAGCGGTCACTTGCTCAGCTGGCCCGTTTATTACCTGCACGATTACCCGTTTGATTTGTAGCGTTGTTAGTTCGTAGAAGAGCCGTCCTTCCCATCCTGACTGAAAAACAATCCGTTTTACCAACAGATCGTCAAGGTTTCGCAGCGTCTCAGCTTGATTAAGCCAGTTTGGGATCTCTGAGGATTCTGCAAACTCACTAATCGCATCTTCTTTGTCACACTCTTCAACAATTGCGGGCATCGCCAACAGCTTGCGGTCAGTAATTGTTGTCATCGGCGGCCGGCGCAATACCATAAGCTCGCGTGTTTGTTTGAAGTGATTGCGCATAAATAATCGCTGAGCCGGATCATTCCCATAAATAACTTCAAGCCAAGTAAATTGAATATTCGACCGTTTACTTGTTTCGATTAAATGGGTAATTATTTCGCCACCCGCCCCCAACTTACGTGTATACGGTAAAACCCCCACCCGTGTTATCCAAGACCGATTATGTCTGCGTCCCAACATCCCAAGGCCAATAATCAGATCAGAATCCTCTTCATCCAAAACAACGCATGATGATTTCAAATCTACATCATAGGCATCGACATACGCCTGCAAGCGGGCAGGCGTCATAGGCATAGGGACAATATAATCCTGACGGGTTTGATTATAGGCTTCAGTCAGCTCTTCAATTGAATAATTGATTGCAGATTGGGTATTCAGAATTTCCCTCCCCAATTTTAATTTGGAGCGGCGTCGTTAAGGTATGATTCAACCAGCGCGGGAAAAGTAGAAACGTCAATCGGTTTTGAGATACTGCCGTTGAAATTGTATCGAGACACTAATTCTGATACAGCCGCTTCAGGCCAAGCGGTTAAAGCAACAATTCGTACGTCTTTGAGCTCTGGGATTTGACGAATCATGGCCCCTACAGTTTGCCCATCAAAATCGGGCAGGCCAATATCCATCAATATAAGGTCTGGCTGAATTTCTTCAGCTAAACGGAGGCCTGTCTCCCCATCTTCGGCAAAAACTAAATCATATTGGCTGTCTAACAAACGACCAATTAAAATTCGGTTTGCTCGATTATCTTCTACGTATAGAACTTTTTTCATTCTTAAAACTTGTGTTAGAAGGTTGGATTGGGAGCATTTTCCCCCAATTGAACTCTCTATACCTATTTGAGCATTCATTTAGCACAAATGCTCAAATAGCCTTTCACCGGATAACGATTACTACTGTTAGCTGATGTTTATCGACCTAAACTTATTCGGCCGGAGGTGGGACTGGTAATTGATCATCAGCCGTCCCTTTCCATTTTTCACCCTCTTCAATTAGCATCACAGGGATACCTTCACGAATTGGGTATTTCAAACCTGAGTCATCAGAAACCAACCAGCTGTTTTTCACAACTCGCAGGCGGCCGGGATCATCCCCAAATTTTTCTTTATTTTGAACGGCTTGGGGGCACCTTAGGATTTCAAATAGTTCTTGACTAATTGGAAGTTCACTGTCTGACATAAACTAGCTCTTCTTAATTTTTAGTTTGTAAAAAGAAAGCCTAGGGCTTCTTTCGTATTTAGTTACAGGCATAGCTCCAAACATTTTTTGGAGAAAACCAATTTTAGCAGGTTTTTCAATTTTCTCATCTACAATCAAAAAGACAAGATGAATAGGTTACATTTCTGGCCGAAAAATATTATCTAGACCATCTAACTAAACAAAGAACGAATGTCAGCCGCAGAGAGTTGTTTGGCAAAACTCTCTTCGGTCTGTATCAACCGATCAGCTAAATCTTGTTTTTCAGCCTGCATCTGCATCACTTTCTCTTCCACCGAATCTTTAACGATAAGCCGATAGACAAATACAGGTTTGGTCTGACCTATCCGATAGGCTCGATCAATCGCCTGTCGCTCTACGGCCGGGTTCCACCAAGGGTCCATCAAAATGACATAGTCGGCCGCAGTTAGATTTAACCCAACACCGGCCGCTTTTAAGCTAAGCAGAAAAAATGGGACCTCATCTGACTCTTGAAAACGGTCCACCATTTGCTGCCGGTTACGGGTCGAGCCATCAATGCGCAAGTTGGGGAAACCTACATCATTCAGGCCCGATTCAATCAGATCTAATGCCCCAGTAAACTGAGAAAAAATCAAGGCCCGATGATTATTGGACTCAAGTTCATCAAGAGTGTTCTGCAGAAACAGAAATTTGGCGCCATCACCCTTAAATTCTGGCTGAACCAACGTAGGGTGAAGACATATCTGCCGTAAACGCAACAGTCCGGTCAATAAAACCAACCGAGATTTATCGAGCTGCCCTGCATCAATCAGCCCCAATAGTTCGGCACGGTAGCGATCACGAACCTTGTTATACAAACGGCGTTGGTTGGGCTCCATCTCAAGATAAATAACTTCTTCGGTACGCGGAGGCAAATCAAGTGCCACCTGCTCTTTGGTGCGTCGCATCACAAACGGCCGGATAATGCTGTGCAGCGTTTTGGCAACTTCTTTGTTTTTCTTTTTCTCTATTGGATTCCGAAAATTTTCGCGGAAATAGGTTTGATTTCCCAAATATCCTGGCATTAAATAGGCAAATTGAGCCCACAGCTCTAGGGTCGTGTTTTCGATGGGGGTTCCGGTCATTGCTAGGCGATGTCGACCGTTCAACAATCGGATCGCTCGGCCGGTTTTGGCGGCCGGATTTTTAATAGCCTGGGATTCATCGAGCACGATGGTGTTGAAATCATACTCTTGCAGCTGTTCAATATCGTTTAGGATGGTTCCATACGTTGTGAAAATAAGATCAACGTCATCAAACGCCTCTGCCAAACGCTTTTGCTTGTTGTGGCCGTAATACAACATGGTGCGCAAATTGGGGGTAAAGCGTTCCGCCTCCCGCTGCCAGTTAAACAGCAGAGAGCGTGGCATAATCACCAAGTCGGCCGGTTTTTCGTCATCTTCTAAATCACGGCAGGCTTGCAAAAACGCCAAAACTTGAACCGTCTTCCCAAGGCCCATATCATCGGCCAAAATGCCGCAGTAGCCGTAGTCGCGCAAAAAGTGGAGCCAGTTGTAACCTGCACGTTGGTACGGCCGCAGCTCGCCGGTAAAGGCCCAAGATATTTCTTGATCCGCAATCCCCTCAAAATTTTGCAGGTCGGCCAACCGCTCGTGAAAATGTTGATCAGGTGACGCCACATCTGCCACTTGCAGAAGCTGGTCAATGAGCAGAACCTGTTGGTCTGAAAAGCGGAAAGATGATTCATCTATCTGTTCACCCAAGCCAAACATCGGCCGCAGTTTTTCCAGCCACCTTTCAGGAATCTCCCCCATCGCCCCATCTTCTAAAACCACGAGCGTCTCTTTGCGCTTGATCGCCAACTTAATTTGATCTAACGCAACCGGAACATCACCAAATTGAATCAGGGGCCGCAAATCAAACCAATCGGTGTAGGAGACAACATCAATCGAAAGTTCTGGTTCATTCCGGTTGACCCGCATATGCTCAAGCGTCTGCTCACCTAAAAGCTGATAGCCACCACCGGCCAAAGCGGGCATCAAGTGCAGCAAAAACTCAGCCGCCGAAGTCCCCCGCCTGAGTTTAAAATATCCGGCTCCCAAGTTGCGATCAGGCGTCAGCCCAAATTTTTTATGATCAAACTCCCGTAAAAAGTCAGTTTCGGCCGGAATGTTTCGCTGAATCCGCAAAAGCTCTAAGTTTGTCTCTGGGTCATAGTCTGACATTCGCCAAAAATGAAATTGGAGCTGATCAGACCAATCTATCGAAAACTCATCGTATCTGAATCCAGCCCGCAACAGAAGTCGGACATCGCCGTTTGACTCATCCAGCTCCTCTAAAACTGAAAACTGCAGGGTGGGTAAGGTTGGCGGCACATCCACTTCGTTCAGCCGATCTCCCTTAAGATTCAGATGGGGCAACAACCCTTCAAAATATGTGTCAAAAAACGCAGTTTCTTCTTCCGGCTGGTAGTGGACTCGAGCCAACTCATCCAACACTGAGACTTGTTCAACAGAAAGATGACGGTGACAGCGTAAAATCTGATCCCCCATAAGCACCCAATGACGGCCGGGATCAAACCGCTTTCCCGTTCCCCAGCCATCCCCTTGGCACAAAAGCTGATCATTTAACTTGGGGGTAAACTGCACCCCGCCGTTTACCTTTTCTATCAGCAAGTCAATCTCGTACTCCCCCAAATCCCAAAATAGGGGTTGTTGTGTGGGGTCTTCGTCGCTCCCTATAAATAGCGGTACACCAAAGTTTGCCAAGCTCTCCATATCCCGCGCGGCCAAGAACCCTTTTCGCTCACCTTTTGCAGTTTCTTTTTGGATCGATTTGATCAGCGGCCAAGATGCGTTGGCACAGGCGGCCGGATCAAATCTTGAATCTAACCCTTTCAGATAGCGGGATGGTTCCGAAGCCTCTGACAAAAAATCAAACACACGGCCAGGTAGCGATCCCGATTTACCCTTGCTCAAACTTTGCGGCGCGCGGCTTAAATCAAGCGCCATGTAAATCGGCTCATAAAACTCTGACCACGAATAGCCCCGCAAAGAGACGATCAATAACCAACCGCCGGCCGATTCGTCACCATATTCTTGCCCGTTTGGAAACACCGTTCGGCCATTTTGCAAAATCTGATCGATATCAAAAGAAACCTCTTCATTTTTGGGCACAAAAAGAGACGGATTACTATTTTTTACAAATAAGTCAGAGGCAACAATATGTTTACAAGTCCCCCAATTGAAATAAGCTGGGCAGTCACAATCGTACGAAAATTTATTCCGCTTGAGGAAAAACTCAACCTTATACGGTTCGCTCCCCATCACATTGAGCGATATTTGCGAATCTGTTGCAGAAATAAGGCGAACAAGCCGCTGCTTGTGGTAATCAACCCCACGCTGATAGACCGCCTCGCTCACCTCCTCTTGCACATTAAATTCCCGAATTCGCTCAAGCAATTCCATGGGCTACATTATAGCAAGCTAGAACATATTTTCTCAAATTTTTTAGCGAATGTAATAGGACTCCCAGCAAACCGGTTGTTCGTGTTTTTAAATCAGATATTCCTGCACCGATTTACACAATGGCACCGGTGCAGGAAAACAATTTAAAAAAGTCATCGATTGGACTTAATCCTGTCGATCATTTGCCACAAAACCGAACTTGTTCAAATAATAATTTGTGTCCGATCCTCTTGGCCTACCCCACGCTGATTTTTGTTGCGGTTCGGCCGATCCAATCAATTTAGCCTTGGCAACACGCAATTTTGCCATGCGGTAAGCAGGAATGTAGCGAATTGCGGGTGGAAGCGTGCGATTTACAAACGACAGTTTGCGTACAATCGTCTGGAAATCTTCTTCTTGTTTTTCTGTCCACTTAATCCCATACAAATCACGGGCGGCCGGTGGCAAGAAACCCAATGTCAGCCGTTCATCGATATCCGTGGGGACAACTTCAAACAAATCTAACACAATTCCCTGTGCTACATCACTCATGGCTAATTCGGTTCCAGCAAACATCTCATCCCGAACCAGCGTAAACTCATCAAGGCTGGATTTGTAGTATTGATCCGTTAACCCACACAGCATCGCAATCGTCTGGGATTCATATGCAAATTGAGCCCGCTCTGCCTCGCTTAAGGGACGAACAAGAGATTCAAACAACACAATGACAGACTCGAGCGTTGTTAGCCCAACCCAGTTCTTCAAGTTTTGGTCATTCGCTCTAAAAAAGCTGCCAGCTAGGCTAGACGAACTCGTTTCGGGAACATACCCGTGTACACGATGATGGATGGTGTGCATGGCCGTTGCCGCTTTTAAAGCGGTTTCTCGGGAGCCAAACACCAACGAATTCATCGCTTGAATCGTCCGTTTCGCGCGGCCGATCAAATCATAGCGGAATGAACTGCTCTGTTCTACTCCCTGTGCAACCGCCGGATGCGTCATTTGCATCATGACGGCTCTAAAACCGCCTAATAAAATACAGGGCTCTCTAAAAATCTTCCATGATATGCTGTCAGGACCTAAAAATCCTTCAGCATCTCCAATCAAACGATCTTCCGCCAAGCTCAGACAGTACTCAAAAACGGCATCATCTGATTCGATAAAAGGGTTTGATACGGCAGGTTCAGTTTCAAGGCTTTGGTACATCGTTTCCTCTTCAAGGCTGTGAAAACACAACCTAAATTCCTACAGGTGCAACCAAAACTCCCCTCTAAACTTAACTTTTCGATTTTTCTTCGTTAGGGTCTCTTTTTTTTGCCTGATTGACGATTTCAACCAAACTGCTAGTATTCCCATCTTTATTCAGCAACTATCGAAAGTGTGAGTTATCCCTCTCACAAAACTAGCATTCCTCTTTCCAATAAGCTGTTGAATATTTGTAGCGGAAAATCGTTTCTGCGTAAACCTTTAACGTAATTTTAACGGCCAAACTTATGACGAATTTAATAATTTTCGGTGCAAGTAAGGGGCTTGGGGCAGCTTTTTCGACAGGGCTGCCTCAAAATGGGGATACGGTCTGGCTTGTGAGCCGCTCTAAACCGAGCGTTTTAGAAAGCCAATCTCAAATAAATTATATTTGGATACAAGCTGACCTTGCTCAAGCTGAATCAGCCCAGATTATTGCCCAAGCTGTCGGAAAAGCTCCCCTAGACTTGTTGCTCTACAATGCGGGCATTTGGGAATCAACCGCTTTTACCAACAACTACGATTTTGAGGCGATCACGCAACTAGAAAACAGCCGAGTGCTTGCCGTTAATTTAACTTCGGCCGTCGATTGTATCCAAGCGCTGTTGCCCAATGTACGACAAGCGAAAGAAGGCAAAATCGTCGTGATCGGATCTACCAGCGGGGTAGAAAATGTAGGTGGGCCAGAGGTCGCTTACAGCGCATCGAAATTTGGGGTTCGCGGGCTGGTGCATGCACTGCGTGAAATTTTGCGCAACGACGGCGTTCCGGTCACCTGCATCAACCCCGGCACCATCGCCACCGAAATCAAACTTGAAGATGAGCCTGAAGAACTTGCAACTTATGACGGCCGTTGGGGATTGCCGGTAGGCGACCTCGTCCAGATCGTATCAACTATAATGAAGCTGTCTCGTTTTTCTTGCGTTAAAGAGATTACGATTCCGGCTATAAACGACACTCACGCATAATCATATGAAATTTACACCTTTTGACCTTGAATACACCCAATCAAAATGGGAACAAATTGTTGACTTCAACTTAACCGAAAGCGGCGTTCATCCGATCAGCACCCTTGATTTGGTTCAGGGGGATGAGTCGGTTATCGCAGAGCTTTTGAAAACTGAAATCAACTATCCACATGTCAACGGCAACCCAGAACTGCGCCAAAATATCGCAGCTTTGTATGATGGCGCCCAAGGGGAGAAAAACGTGTTGGTTACGGTGGGAGCGGCCGAAGCCAACGACATCATCATGAAAACGCTGTTACAGCCCGGTGATGAGATGGCAACGTTAACCCCCACCTATAAACAGGTCTGGGGGATTGCAGAAAATGCGGGACACGTTGTCCGGCCGTTTCATTTAAGACCTGAAAACGGTTGGGCCTTAGACATTGATGATTTGAATGCCCAAGTCAACGAAAAAACCAAAATCATCGCCATCGTCAATCCAAACAATCCAACCGGCCACATCTTTACTGAGGCTGAAATGGACGCAGTTGTTCAAGCGGCCGATCGAGTGGGTGCTTGGATTTTGGCAGATGAGGTTTATCGTGGTGCTGAGCGAGTTCGAGAAGATGAAAGCCCATCATTTTACGGCCGATACGAGCGTGTGTTGGCTTTGGGCAGCATGAGCAAAGCCTATGGGCTGCCTGGGTTGCGCATCGGATGGATCGTGGGGCCTGAAGATATGATTGAAGAGATTTGGCGCAGGCACGAATACACCACCATTACCGCCACGATGCTGAGCAATCACCTCGCCGCATACGCCTTATCGGCCGATGTCCGCCCCCGTTTGATCAAGCGCACGCGCGACTATATCCGCAAAGGGTATCCGGTGTTGCAAGCATGGATGGAAGAGCAAGAGGGGCTATTCAGCTACACCCCGCCCGAAGCCTCGGCCGTGACGTTTGTCCGCTACCACCTCGATGTTAATTCAACCGAGTTAATGGAGACGCTATGCCGTGATGCCAGCGTATTTGTGGGGGCAGGCGATTCATTTGGAATGGACCATCATCTCCGGATCGCCTTTGGGCAAGACAAAGAAGTGCTCGACGAAGCGTTCGGCCGCATACGCAAAATAATCCAGCAATTACAAAAGTAGTTGGCCGTTTAAATGGTCAACTATTTAAACGGATTTACCGGCTGAATGTTGAGTGCCAACGACAGCAAATGTCGATAATATTCAGCCGTAATCGTCGTAATACCCAAGCTGGTTAGATGCGGTGTCTCAAATTGTACATCTAACAAAACAAAGCCACGCTCACGCATGTGGTGCACAAGCCATGCTAAAGCCACCTTGCTTGCGTCTGTTTCTTTGCTAAACATGCTTTCCCCGGCAAACATTCCGGCAACCGCAACCCCGTACAAGCCCCCCACCAATTTACCATCTTGCCACGTCTCCACGCTGTGTGCCCATCCCAGCTCATGCATCTGGGTGTAGACATCGATAATTTGATCATCGATCCACCCCCCTTTGCGGCCGGGGTCACCACACGCCAAAATCACTCCCAAAAAATCTGTGTCTACACGAATCTCAAAAGATGGCTTATTTGATTTCCGCTCAACCTCAACATCGGTGAAATAAGACAGCGACCCATCATTGGCTCTAAATTGGGTCCGCTTTAATGTTTTGCGTAGCGATTTTGAGATGTGGAACTTGGTTAGCGGTAATATGGCACGTGGATCAGGATCGTACCAATAAATTTCCCCCTCATGAGACATGGGAAAATAACCTTGGCAATAGGCGTTTAATAGTAACTGGGGGGTAAGTTTCGTTTCCAAGAAAAATTTTGCCTTGACGCGTCCTAATCGGCCTGATATTATGCCAGCATGAATAAGTTCATGCATGCCGTTTACTATTATTATTCGATTTCGACGATGCGCCACCAAAGTATTGGTGGCATGGCCGGTTATTGAGGCATGCCCAAAATTCTCGATTTCATAACACGGCCATGGCCGTGTTTTTTTTTGCCTAAAAATATTTTAAAAACACACTTTTTCGTAATGTATTGGCAATTAGTTTAAACAATTTCAAGGTTCAAGATACATTTGAATCGGCCGTCTTTCAGAATAAAACGACGCCACTAATTCAGCCAAGTGATTACTCAGTCTGAAATACCTTATGACAAACACAATCTTAAATGAACTTCAATGGCGCGATCTTGTTTTTGATTTTACAGAGCACATTCCAGAGCTCGTCAAAAATGAAAAAATCTCGCTTTACAATGGATTTGATCCCACCGCTGACTCTCTGCACGTAGGCCACTTGGTCCCTATGTTGGCACTGGCCCGGTTTCAACGCTTTGGCCATACCCCTATCGCCTTAGCTGGCGGCGGCACCGGCATGATCGGTGACCCTAGCGGCCGGAGTGCGGAACGCAATTTACTCTCACGAGAGCAGCTTCAGCATAATCTCGACAAAATTCGTGGCCAGCTTGCCATGCTGCTCGATTTCGACGTTAAAACAAATCCTGCCAAACTTGTAAACAATGCTGATTGGCTTGAAAAACTCAACCTGATCGACTTTCTGCGTGACATCGGCAAGCAGTTCAGCGTCAATACGATGCTGCAGAAAGACTCTGTTAAAGGGCGCATGGATGGCGGCATTTCCTACACAGAGTTTAGCTACATGCTGCTCCAATCATACGACTTTCTCCACTTGTACAGAGAGCACAATTGCGTGTTGCAAACGGGTGGCAGCGATCAATGGGGCAATATCACGGCCGGAACTGACTTGATCCGACGCGAAGGCAGCCGGGCGCATGCGCTGGTTTACCACCTGATCACAAAAGCGGACGGATCTAAGTTCGGAAAAACCGCTTCTGGGTCCGTCTGGCTCGATGCCGAAAAAACATCCCCCTTCCGCTTCTACCAATTTTGGATCAATGCGGGAGATAACGATGTCATTCCGTATCTCAAAAAGTTCACCTTCTTAGATGAAGGGACTGTGACCGAATTGGCCAGCGACCATGCAGAGGCACCCCATCGGCGGGTGGCTCACAAACGCTTGGCACAAGAAGTAACAAAAATGGTCCACGGTGAAACCGCTTTAGCCAATGCAGAGCAGGCCACCAACGTTCTTTTTGGTGGGTCAATTGATGGCTTGGGCGCAGCTCAAATTAGTGACATTTTTGCCGAAGTTTCTTCAACCGAAATTCAAGGTCACGAAATGGACGGCGGAAAGTCTATTGTGGATGTTTTGGCTGAAAGCGGTGTCGCTTCGGGCAAAAAAGATGCTCGCAGATCAATTGATGGCGGCGGTATTTATGTCAACAATATAAAGTCTTCTGGCACTGACCAGATGCTGAGTCGCTCAGATGCGATTGAAGGCAAGTTTATTATTCTGCGCAAAGGTAAAAAGGGATATCATCTCTTAAAAATCGTAGACTAATAATCTGTTGCGTTTTTATACAAAAAGAGGTTGACATCGGGGTTAACCTCTTTTTTTGTGCCTACTATCTTACAATTACCCTTACCTAAGGGGGAAAACAGTACCGTTATGACGTACTTTTTTGTTCTTTTGCCTCTAGAAACGCTATAATTCAGCCCGGAAATTTATGCTCCTAGTTTAGCAGTATTGAGTAGGCGCAAACCGGTATTTGGGGAGTCAAACATCATATCGAGTTTATTGAAGATAGGTGTTGCCGAATACAGGGGAAGCGAAATATTTCAATTCGAAGGTATCAACTAAAAATTTATGAGTTCAGAACAGTCGGCTGATATAGCCAGCCATCCTATGGCTTTTTTGTTAGAGGGAGATTTCGGACTTCACGTCCCTAAAACCGGTGATATTTGCACCGGCCATATCGTTTCAATCTCAGGTAGCCACATCCTTGTGGATATCGGGGCCAAGTCTGAGGGCTACATTGACCCGAGGGAAGTTGAGCAACTGCCTCCTGAAGAGCGGGACGAGCTTGAAATTGGTGGGGAAGTCACCGTCATGATCACGAATGCCGAAGATAGCCGCGGCAATATTAGTCTCTCGATTACACAAGCGATCATGGCCAATGAGTGGTCTAATGCAAAAGCACTTCTTGAATCAGCAGAAGAAGTTGAAGTTCAAATTTTAGGTAAAAATCGTGGCGGATTGCTAACGCAAGTCGGCCGGTTACGTGGATTTGTACCCGCTTCTCAACTTGGTCTAACCCAACAAGAGTATCGGGATGATTTCATCATGTCGCAATTCCAAGGTAAAACACTCAAAGCCAAAGTGATCGAGGTTGATCCTGATCGGAATCGCTTGATTTTGTCTGCCAAAGAAGCGGCCGACAAAGCTAAAAAATCTAAACGACTTGAGAAAATCGCTCATATCGACGAAGGTGCCGTCTTGAATGGTAAAATCGTCAACATGGAGCGCTTCGGTATCTTTGTAGATGTCGGAGGAATTCAAGGCTTGGTTCACCTCTCAGAATTAAGCTGGAGCCGAATCACATCCCCAGAAGAACTCTACTCTATCGGAGAAGAGGTTGAGGTCATCGTCTTAAATATCGATGAAGAAAAAGCACGTATCGCTCTTAGCATCAAACGACTAAAAGATGATCCGTGGAAAGTTGCTGATGGTGTCTTTACTGAAGGTACCCTTGCTAAGGCTAGAATCACCAAAATTGAGAAATATGGTGCCTTTGCAGAACTGCAACACGATGTCTCACTCGAAGGGCTCATTCACTTATCAGAATTCAAAGGTGGCAAGATTAAACATCCGTCTCACGCAGTAGCAGAGGGGGAGATTGTCACGGTTGAAATCATTAAGATTGACATTGACAAGCGCCAGTTGGGGCTAAGTCTTAATATTTCACAAGAACTAGAAGAAGAATTCGAACCATCCTTAAGTGAAAATGAGTCATAAATAACCTTTACAGTAGGTTTTTGGGCCATTTCCAGTCAAAAATCAACCAAATAGCTCGCCTAACGAAACTCTAACTGGTGTTAGCGGTTAAACCATCTTAAAATTATCTTGGTAAATGTACTAAATTCGCCATTGTGCTATAGCTAGAAAAAGTTTATTCTTTTAACTATTGTCGTAGTGGCTCGGAAACAGGTCATTGAATCAAGTAGACGTCACAAGCTACTTCTGAACCTGTAAAGGCTGACACCCAGATTGTGACATTAGTTTTGATAGTCGGCCGTTAACACCACGAATCAACCTTTGCAGTCATTTTTACTAATCAGACAGATATTAGGTTGTTATCATAAATTGACGCAGGCAACGTGCCTGATGTTAAGCAAAATGAGGCTTTATACATGAATTCAAAGAACTGGGAACGTTTTACACAACGTGCACGGCGAGTTCTCAGCCTAGCTCAAGAAGAAGCAGAGCGGCTCAACCATAATTACATTGGTAGCGAGCATCTTCTCATCGGTTTACTTCGAGAAGAAGGGGGCGTTGCAGGGCGTGTCTTACGCGATGTTGGACTAGAAGTCGGCCGTGTTCAAGCTATGGTTGAACGCATGGTTGGCACTGGCACCCGTACACCTTTCACTAAAATTGAACTAGCCCCAACCACCAAAAGAGTTCTCGAACTTGCGGTTGAAGAGGCTCGACGCATGGGGCAGCACTACATTTCGACCGAGCATCTTCTGCTGGGTCTGGCCCGTCAAAATGATGGAACAGTTGTCGACATTCTTAAGAAGTTCGGCGTAACAACGGAACAGATTCGTCGTCAAACTCGACGGATGCTCAAAGAGAGCCCTGTTCCAGCCAGCGAAAACAAAGATCAGCGTCGTCCACGCAAATCATCAAAAGACAAATCAAAAACCCCATTGATGGATCAATTGGCTACAGACCTTACGTCTATGGCTGAAGATGGCAAACTAGATCCTGTCATCGGCCGTCAAATGGAAATTGAGCGGGTGATCCAAATTTTGGCACGCCGCAGCAAAAATAATCCAGCCCTAATCGGGGAACCCGGCGTTGGTAAAACCGCCATCGTTGAAGGGTTAGCCCAACGGGTTGTTGAAGGCAAAGTGCCTGAAATTTTGCAAGACAAACGTGTTTTGCAACTGGATGTTGGTAGTTTGGTAGCTGGCACGATGTATCGTGGCCAATTTGAAGAACGACTCAAACGAATCATTGATGAGCTGAAATCTAGCGACTCGATTTTGTTTATCGACGAAGTACATATGCTCGTTGGTGCAGGTTCGGCCGGTTCTTCTGTCGATGCGGCAAACATCTTAAAACCAGCTCTTGCTCGCGGTGAGCTCCAAACCATTGGTGCCACGACCCTAGAAGAGTATCGCAAACATATCGAAAGTGATGCGGCTTTGGAACGGCGTTTCCAACCGATCCATGTGGATGAACCATCGCCAGAAGAAGCGGTGCAAATTTTGCACGGTGTAAAAGCGGCGTACGAGCAACATCACAACCTTGAAATTACTGAAGAAGCGGTAGAAGCAGCAGTTAAGCTTTCTACTCGCTATGTAACGGAACGTTTCTTGCCAGACAAGGCGATTGACTTGATTGATGAAGGCGCTAGCCGTGTACGCATGTACCGTGCACCACAAATGGCTGACATCAATGCTGTTTACGACAATCTGCGTGATTTACGTAATCAGCGGGAAGTTGCCTTGGACGAAGGGCGTTTTGAAGACGCGGCCAATTTGCGCGAAGAAGAAGAAAAACTGCAACGCAGTTTGGACGATATGCGCGCAGGCAAACAAGGATACAACTTGCAGGTAACGGCCGAAGACATTGCTGAAGTTTTGGCGATGTGGACCGGTATTCCTGTTTTGCAATTGACTGAAGAAGAATCAGCTCGCTTGCTCCGGATGGAAGAAGCGTTGCGTGATGCGATTATCGGTCAAAACGAAGCGATTGTTTCAATCTCGAAAGCAGTTCGCCGCGCTCGTGCAGGGCTAAAAGATCCTCGCCGGCCGATCGGTTCATTCATTTTCTTAGGCCCAACAGGTGTTGGTAAAACTGAGTTAACTAAGGCATTGGCCGAGTTCCTGTTCGGAACCGCAGACGCTTTGATTCAGTTGGATATGTCTGAGTTTATGGAACGCCACAGTGTGAGCCGCTTGGTTGGTTCCCCTCCCGGCTATGTAGGATATGAAGATGCAGGACAGCTGACTGAAGCGATTCGTCGCCGGCCGTATTCGATCGTTGTTTTCGATGAGATCGAAAAAGCGCATCCTGAAACGTTCAATATCTTGCTACAGATCATGGAAGAAGGGCAGTTGTCTGACGCAAAAGGTCAAAAAGTTGACTTTAGAAATGCGATTATCATCATGACATCAAACGTTGGTGCAGATGCGATCAAACGTCAGCCAAACTTAGGTTTTGCCTTCCAACAAGATAGCGCAGTCATGGAAGCGGCCGAACATTCTGACATGCAGAAAAAACTGATGGATGAGCTCAAACGAGCGTTCAAGCCAGAGTTTATCAACCGTGTCGATTCAGTCGTCGTGTTCCGCCAACTTTCGAAAGAGCACATTCGCGAAATCGTTAATATCCAACTTGAGGAAGTTAACGAGCGTTTGGCAGAAAACGAAATCCGGATTACTGCGACCGAGGCAGCCAAAGATTGGATCGCCGAGGAAGGATATGATCCAGAATATGGCGCACGCCCACTCCGTCGGGTTATCCAGATGGAGATCGAAGATCGGATGTCTGATGAAGTATTGGCAGGTAAGATCGTTGAAGGCTCTGTTGTTTCGGTAGATTTTGTTGAAGGCGAAGTTGTCTTGAGCGTAACGGAACAAGAAAAGAAAGAGCTTGAGGCTGAACCGCTCTAAGCCAAATTAGAAAGCAGAAATCAAAAAGGCCACTGGGAAACCGGTGGCCTTTTTTTATTTAAGCTTACTTATTATTAGTTATTCTGGAATTTGAAGTTCCCAGCCGACTTCGATTAAATCTCTGTCTGTGATTAGGTCTAGATTTGCGCTATAAAGCTCATCTAACGATACGTCAAAGCTTTCAGCAATTTCGCTGAGGGTGTCCCCATCTACGACAGTGTACACCTCTCCAGACAACGTCACCTCAACCAGTTGCAGCGGCCCGCTGTCAGACGCAGAAGGACCAGCTCCTGTTAAGATGGGACCATCTGGATCAGGGGTAAATGTAGGAAAAAGGGTCGGCTGAGGCGTTCGTGTGGGGGTTGGCGTTGCATCTTCGCTGGGGGTAGGTGTCTGTGTTGGCCCAATGCCTAAATCGGCCGAGACATCTTCAACAAAGCTTTCTACCTCTCCATTTCCAACAGGTAAATTTCCGTCACCAAAAGCGCCACAAGCTGGCAATAAAAATAATATTCCAAGTAAAATTAGCAGAGTCACTATCCTATTCATGGTTAAAGGGTAACACAAGGTGATCATAATTTAAACAGGAGAGAAATCATATGACCCATCCACCTAAAGGTGCGATTGGTCAAGTGGCTTCTGTCTTATTTGATTAGGCAGAAACGGTAAAAAGCCTATTCGGTAAAATAATTTTGGAAACTTTTATGAACGCAATCACACTTAAAAATAATCAGCTCGCACTGTCGAATGTTACAAAGCCGGTGTTAAAGGCCAATCATGTTCTGGTCAAAATTAATCAGGCAGGGATTTGTTCAACCGACCTAGAAATCGTAAAAGGGTATGTGCCTAATTTTGATGGGGTTTTGGGGCATGAATTTGTGGGAACCGTGGATGAGATCGGGGCTGGGATAAGTCAAGATATCTTGGAAAAGCGGGTCACCGCGACAATCAATGTGGGGTGCAATAGCTGTGCGGTTTGTGCGGCAGAAGGAGCTGAACACTGTCCTGATCGCACCGTTATCGGCATTATCAATCGGGATGGGATTTTTGCGGAATACGTTTCTGTTCCGCAAGAAAACTTAGTCTTCATCCCGGCCGACGTTCCGGACGAGCTAGCGGTTTTTACAGAGCCACTGGCGGCCGCGTTGCGGATACGAGAGCAACTGTGTGTCCCACCTAGCCAATCGGTTGCTGTGGTCGGGCCGGGGCGTTTGGGCATGCTGGTTGGATGGGCATTGTCGCTCAGCGGCAATGAGGTGGTCATGCTCGGCCGTCGCGAACAATCGCTAGATTTGGCAAAAAAGTGGGGACTTTCTACCGGATTAACGGCCGATATCGCTGACAATGATTTTGATTTTGTGGTTGAAACAACAGGTAATGAGGCTGGATTGGCCCATGCGCTTAGGATAACCCGGCCGCACGGCACCATCGTGCTAAAAAGCACCTATGCTGGACCGGCCAACGTTAATCTGACCAAATTGGTTGTAGCAGAGCTAAATGTGATTGGATCGCGCTGTGGCCCATTTGAACCGGCCGTCCGTTTACTGACCACGCCGCAAGCCCAAAAAATTTTGGACATGATTGATGGACGTTATGCGTTGAGCGACGGGTTGGCAGCGATTGAAAAAGCGGCCGAGCCGGGAGTTCGAAAGATCCTGCTCAAACCTTAAAAAAGCTGAAAAGTAGGTTTTCTAAAGTTCATCAGATTGGTGTCATTCCTGCACGGGTATGATGCCTCCATACAGAAACGCCATTTATAAACTTTGTAAAGCAATCGCTTAAGGGGCTATCTTAAAAGCAACAGATCCAACATCTGCACCACTGTTTACATTGATGTCTAAATTGCCGCTGCCATCGGCCGTAATTGTTTGGGAAGACTGGGCATACCCGCTACTAATCCCAAATGTTTGCAGTGAAACCGTATACGCTCTGTTGGCCTCAAATCCGGTTAGCGTCAGCGTGCCGTTGAGACTGAAGCTTGATTGGCCATCATTTACCTTTTTCCAGGTAAAGTCTGAGTGGCGTAACCAGCCGTGTGCTTGATTTGTGACACCATCTTTTTGCCCAACAAGACGATAAGAACCATCTGAAAAGGAGCCGTTTAACTGAGCATAATTCCCATTGCTGAGCGGGATAGGATCTACAAAATCAGCAAATGCATTGAAATGGCCCAGCAAGTTGAAATCATTGTTGTAGATATGGGCCTCAGGATACCAATAGCCAGCCTCCATCACGCCGCTAGCGTTTAAAGAGGACCACAACATATTGTGAAGCCAAACTGGGTTATTCCCGTTTCTTAGCTCGTTGATTGGGCCGTCTGTACCCGCATCTACGATGCCGGTTTCGCCGCGCAACGCCGGTTTGTTTGTGTCGCTTGCTGACCCATCTCCTATCGTTTGTCCAAGCTCTAAAACGGCCGTGGTTAGGTCTTCATGAATCTGCCATTCAGCTTTTGGCAGATACTTGTGCTGGTCCCCAAAGTCGATATTGGGGTAGCCGGTATTCCGCAAAAATTCATCGGCCGGGTAGCTGTGCCAAAATGAAGTAGAGACCATATGGCCGTTTGGATGGTCGTAAATGCAGTCGTTGTCGGCCGCTTCGACACCAAACACCGTACAGTTCATATATTTGCCCATCTCGTCGGCCAACCCGTAATGACCCGCATTAAACGGATCACCTTCGTTCAGCAGCTCCCACGAATGGATGGCGGTTGAATATCCCCAACGGGCTTGAACATAGCGCCACCATGACATGAGCAGGTAACGATTGTAATCGACCGTTCGCCCTTCACCGTAAAAGTTTTGGCGATCTAAATCGGTTGGGTTTCCATATCGATCCCCTTTCACCAACAGCGGATCTTCTTTCTCGCTCAAAACCAAACGCAAATAAAGGCCTCTGTCCTCCGCAACTTCAAGCATGTTGTCGAGCAAGGCTGACTCTCGCTGTGAATAATAGTCACGCTTATCCGCTTTGTAATCGATAAACAGTTCTGGGCCTAGTTGACCATCACTCAACATTTCGCGAATGGAGATCGACTTGATATAGGCGTCTCCGGCCGATACATTGTCGAGCATCGGGTAGACATACGGAATGGTGAATTGATCACCAGAATTCCAAACACCTTCGGACACTAAATTTTGCTCGTTCCGATTACCCGAATGTTCTGTGACTGCGCTTGAAGATTGCACTTGGCCACAGGTATCAACCCAATCTTGAATACCGACGGTGTATCCATAATCTCGCGAACTATCGGCCGGAGTCACCCCATACGTAGCATATTCTGTCTGAATCAAATAGTTGGTGTTTTGCTTGACTCGGATCGCTTCATATTCTTGATTGGTATACAAACAGCTACTGTACCAATTATGGTTGTGGGCCAAGCGCCACCAAAACTCTTCTTCGCTTTTACCTTCTGGTCGATAGCGAGTCACGGCATCACGCGGCAAATAGCCATCATACACAACCGGCTTCATTGACAAATGAGACCATGCCCCACCTGTTATATTCATCCGGCTGACCCAAGCGCGCAGATAATTTACCCCATTTGAAGTGAGCAGATCGATCTCTTCAACATCATCCAATTCTTTAACTGAGAAGTTAAAACCGATGTTTGAATAATAATCACCATTATCAAATTCAAAATACCGGTTGTCGTTTTCCGCGACTTGCAGAAACCCTTTAGCGGCCGAATCTGCAACAGAGAACGAGCGGGTTTCACTTGTAAGTGATGCATTTCGATGCTCTACTACGATTTTTACAGCCCAATCCCCCGGCCGGTCTGGTGAAAAGCGTACTTTCCAGCCAGATTCGTTGACTGCCAGCAACCCATCATACCGTTCATACCAAAAAGCTGGCTGGCGATATTCGGTTCCATCTGGAGCGAAAAAGATCGCATCAGCGCTCACCCCATCCCCAACAAAATCTTGGGTAAACTCATTCGAATCTTCGGCCGACAAATATGGCAGCTGTTTATTTTGGTCCGTTAACCCTCCAATTTGAAAATCAATTTCAATTTTTTCAAATTTGTTGACCGCGCTAGGCACCGTCAATGCAAAAATTTCGTTTGCCCCAGGTTCTGGGGTAGTGTTGGGAACTGGAGTAGGCTCGAGGGTTGGTGTTGGCGTTGGGTCCGGTTTAGTAACAACCGGCATGTAGACGAGCTGATCGTCGGTAACAGCAGCTTCAGTGCCTGCCCGGTCACTGCTGCTGAACAATAGTTGATACAAAAAAATGGCCCCGATTACAACGAATAAACCTGCAATAATTTTTTTCATGATGGATGACACGATGGTTAGCTTTCACTCTTGGTAAGTGATACTGCTCGTTAAAAATAACGGCCGTAATTATATTGGGTCACTGGGTGATTCATGTTAAGCAGGTTGCAGAGATTGTGTACAACATTGCAAAAAAAAAGCTCTTTGAGTGACAATTCACGATCAAAGAGCTTTTTAGCTTGTGTTCCCACCAGGACTCGAACCTGGGCCTTCGGCTTCGGAGACCAACGCTCTA
>JAHDEN010000266.1:0-126 GCA_020628815.1 Chloroflexota bacterium
ATGCCGTCGCTCCGGCCGCCTTCGAGCGCTTTTTTGAACAGCTTTTTCGGCAACATGTCGTCTGCACGGGTCAGCCCTTCACGCAGGTTATAAGCCCGCATCAGGTTGGTGCGACGTTGTCCGCAA
>JAHDEN010000266.1:232-6783 GCA_020628815.1 Chloroflexota bacterium
GTACAGCTGCCATCCCGCCCCAAACACAAACTGACACAGCGACATGCTGTCGAGAGCACCGTAGGTGTAGTGGGTTTTTAGGGTAAATTCAACTTTTTCTTTGCCCAAAGATTTGGTTGGAACCGGTGTCGTCAATCCCAGTGGCTCAAGATATTTGGCAGACCCTTTATAGCCACGTTCGTTGTAGCCGGTGTCATGCTCGCTTGATTGGTGGTCAGCTCCAAATCCGTTGACTGAATAAATCAATCCCATTGAACGTTTAACATGTGGCATGTGAGCTGGCAATTCTTGCCCTTTAACCGCTACCAGATATTCATGCCCTTTCCCCAAATGATCGGCCGCTTTCACGCTACCCATCGCCAGCACATCACCAAATCCTTCACGAACCAAGGTTTTTTCGAGCATTTCGACCATGCCATCCGCATTCCCATAGCTCAGGTCGATGCCGCCTGTCTCTTCAAGGGTCAAAATCCCCTGCTCAAAACATTCCATCGCCCATGCAATGGTGGCACCGCAAGAGATGGTGTCTACCCCATACTCGTTGCACAACTGATTGGCATAGGTTACAGCGTGTAGATCGCTAACCCCGCAATAAGAGCCAAAGGTGGCCAATGTTTCATATTCTGGTCCACCATATTCGGGGATGATTTTCTTCCCTTCTTTATACTCTGCCTCGGCCACACGTTTACAACGCACAATACAGGCGTAACAGGTGTCACGCCCTTTGCGATCTTGCTTGTCTTCGGCCGCGCCTGCCAGTAGCTCATCATACAAACGGATGCCGTCGATCGCTTCCGCCTCTTCACGCGTTTTCATCACACCTGCATCCCAATTATAGGATGGTAAACCCCCAGCCCCATACTGTGGCATAACGACACCGGCCGTACCGTATTTACCGAATTCCGCCATGCCGGTCGGTTCTAAATCTTTCGCACCTTGTTTTGACATCGCCAAAACCGCTTTTTTATCGCCTGGTACAACTTTTTCTTTACCCCGCACGACAATGGCTTTAAGCCGTTTGCTCCCCATAACCGCACCGACACCGGTACGCCCCCAAGCACGGTTCGCCATGTTCATGATCGCAGCAAAGTTTGACAACTTTTCACCAGACGGTCCGATTTGAGCGATCTCAATCTTTTTGTCATCCAGCTCTTCTTGCAAAATCTCGTCTACTTCAAGGGTTGTTTTACCCCAAAGATGGCTAGCATCATGCAGTTTTGCTTCCCCATGAATGATAGACAAATACAGCGGTTTTTCAGACGCCCCTTTAACCACAATCGCATCGAAGCCAGCAAATTTAAGCTCGGCCGGCCAAAAGCCACCCGCCTGGCTATCAGCGATACCGCCGGTGCTGGGTGATTTACAAGTGACCGTACAGCGACTTTGGCCACTGACCGGCAGTCCGGTACCTGCGCTTGTGGCAAACACAAGGGTGTTTTGCGGATCAAGTGCATCGATCCCGGCCGGGCTGTTTTTCCAGAGGTAGTACAGCCCCATCAAGCTACCACCGACATATTTGCGATAGAACGCTTCGGTTGGTTCTTCGACCTCCAAAGTTTGATTGGTCATATCAACGTGGAGAATTTTTCCTGTAAATCCGTGCATCTTATTGGTCCTTTTGTTCAGAAAGTGTGGAAATCATTTTTAGAGAGGATCAAATCCTAAGCGAAATTTTATCACCAATCCGTTTACCCGCCATGATTTTTATTGGCACGATCATCTTTCGGACGGTAAGATTCTCATACTATTAGCCTGTTATTCAAGAGAGGAAAGTATGCAGGGGATTCCAACATCTGCAGAAGCGATTCAAGTAGATTATCAGCCGATGATTCGGGACATGCCGGCCGGTGAACGGCCGCGAGAGCGCTTAGCCAGCGTCGGCTCAAACGCCGTATCGACCATTGAACTGCTGGCGATTATTTTGCGCACCGGCAGCAACGGAGAAAACGTCGTCCGTTTGGCCGAACGCATCCTGTTTCACTTTGGTGATTTACGCAAAATTGAGCAAGCCACCATTAAAGAGCTGTGCGGGGTTAAAGGGGTTGGTCCGGCTAAAGCGATCGAAATTAAAGCGGCAATCGAACTCGGTCGACGAGCAAAACTAGCCGGTGTGCCAGACAAGCCGCGCATCACCAGCCCGGCCGATGCGGCTAACCTCATCATGTCAGAAATGAGTGTTTTAGAGCAAGAGCACTTACGCGTTTTGCTGATTGATGCCCGCAACTATGTTGAAAAAGTTGAAACGATATACATCGGTAGTTTAACCGGGGCAACGGTCCGTGTCGGCGAGGTTTTTCGATCAGCCATACGAGGGAATGCGGCCGCTATTATTGTGGCCCACAATCACCCTTCAGGTGACCCATCCCCATCCAAACAAGATGTGGAGGTAACCAAACTGATTGTAGACGCAGGCAAACTGCTTGATATTTCTGTGTTGGATCACCTGGTTATAGGTCAAAACCGGTTTGTGAGTATGCGTGAACGGGGATTGGGGTTTGATTAGTCTGGGCTTTGGCTTCGGCCGTTATTCGCCCGGCTGAAACAAAAATATCCGTTGAAAATCAAACCCATCCAAAATCACAAACTCGTCGCCGCTGGGCATGATGACCAATGATTTAGGGTCTGAAACCTCACCCAAATCCCAAACTTCTGCATCAAAATCATGGGCCGGCGCATAAATTTGGCCAAACTGCCCGTCAGCTTTAAATTCAACCAGCCACGCATCAAACGCGCGTACAAAATACATGCTCCCATCCCGGTCAAACATCATGTCTTCAGCATGATTAAAAGTGTCCCGTTCGATAGAATCAAGCAAGTCACCGTCTAGATCATGCTCGAACAGCTCTTGGTAGCCACCGAGCACAAAAATGCTTCCGTCAGGTTCAATTGCAAACGTGTCTGCAAAACGTTTTACCAATGGAAAGACGAGAATCGGTTCCCCTTCGCTGCTAAAAACTTGAATCTGATCGGTCCACTCATCATTCTCCTTAAAACGGTTTAAGACATAAATCGTCCCATTCGAGCTCGTTTTAACCTCTTCAATTTGGTCAAAGGTTCCCAATTCACCATTTTCAGATTCTGTGCCAAATCTCTTTTCAACCTGATTGGTTTTCAAGTTATAAATAATAAATGGTTCATCTGTTAGGTCCATTAACAGCAAAATTCGATCTTGATCGATAGGTACAACCGTTTCAAACCAAGGCAGTGATTCACCCACCTGCAAACTAATGTCTTTAAATTCAATTTGAGATCGGGATGAATCGATCCAATAGATGTTTTTATCCCGAGCCACAAGATAGATTCGCTCTGTTCCAGCATGCCATGCCAAATCTACAAAGCGGGGATTCTGATCCAAGTCGGTATCAGCCTCGCGCACGTACCATTCGGTAAATGTTCCTTCCAGCTCGATAATCTGTTTGCCAATCAATGGAATCGGTTCAAGTGAGACGCTCTCTTCCCCGATAATGGGCAACTCAATATCAGGGATATCGATGTCTGGCACGGTGATTTCAGGGCCATCAATGACGATTGTAGGCGCGTCACTGTTTCGTAGAAATAAGGCTCCTAAGGCTAAACCAACCAGAAGCGTAACTCCCATCAGCATCAGGGCGCCGGGCCAGCGAACCCCTTCACTTTTCTTGAGTGTTTCGATCAAGTTTTCATCGAAATTTTCGTCTTTTTCTTTTAGGGATGAGGGGTCTTGATACCCTTCAAATTCATCTTCATTCATAGTCAATGAAAATTTTAGTTTATTTCTGATTACAAATAAATGAGAAAAAAGGGAATATTCTACTCACGATTTAAAATATCTTGTCAAACATCATCTTTCCAAATAAATGCGTGAATGTTTATTGACAACTGACCGCGCCATCTCCACAATAACGCCCCATGGCCGACGTAAATATTTTGCAAAACGGACAACTGGATAGAGGCTTTCGCCCATTTAGAGGGAATGACGGCTTAATTTTGCCTGTTTCGTGGGCCCCTTGGTGGCTGTCACGGATCGAGGCGATTGATCCTGAATGGAAAAATGAGGCTCCGGCTTACCGGCCGATGATGGGTAAAGGGCTAACCAGCGGCCGAGTATGCATGCTTGAAACCCCTTTTGCGGCACATACGGGCGGCTTATTCCAACAAGTCCCGGCCGTGAGCGGTGAACAGTATGATCTTTCGGCCACTGGCATGGCGATTTCAAGTGAAGCGGAAGACGAAGGCAAGATCAAAAATCCGGCCGATGTAAACCTGCAAATCGGCATTGACCCAACCGGCGGCACCGATGGAGAAAGCCCAGTTATCCAATGGGGCAAAGTGCATAACCCAGTTAACCGTTGGCAAACAATGCGCTTGTCGGTAACCGCACAGGCCAACATCATCACCGTATTTTTGCGCTCGGCCCCTAGTTTGCCAAAACGACAGCAGCAGGTGTATTGGAAAGATGCGGTTTTGCTGCCCCACGGCCGCTACCGACGCAGTACAAATATTGTGGGGCCAAGCGACACTCATATCTCCATCGAACCGGACCAACCTGAACCCAACCAAGAGGTGATGGTTCGTGTTTCTTCCCAATCCCCCCAAGACTTTACCGCGCTGCGGGTGTTGGACAGCGAAAACGAACCGCTCACCAGCACCTTGATTGATAAGGGGCAGGAAGACGATCGTTATTATTGGAACTTCCAGTTTTCAAGTGGAGATAAAGGGTTACACGATATCCGGTTTATTGCCGATAACGGCGCCCGGTTGCTGGCCCAACGGCTGGTCAGAATCACACGTGAGGTGCAGATTGCAACCAGCGGTGAGCCGCGTTTAGACTTTACCCGGACTTATGTATTGCTCCCCCCCACGGCCGATGAAGATTGGGCCGCTGCGGCCGCACGCGGCAGTTTTGAAGGGCGTTTTACCGTCGGCTTTTCGGCCGACGATGCTGGTGTGGGGGATGTGAGCACCCGCATTGTAATCACTGTTAACCCGCACCATTGGCCCGACACGCTGACCGGTGCATGGTATCAACAACATTATCCCGGCACAAAATTTGTACCGGTTGTCGCCAATACCCCGGCCGACCTTGAAAGTTGGCTGCGGGATTGGATCTACGAATAAGGGGAGAGTAAAGAGTATAGAGACCGGTCGCTGACGCTTCCTCAGGGGATTGTCCCCTCTCTACCCTTACCTCTCTTCCCTCTACCTCTTTTTATGCGCTCAGAATTTTGGCACTCAGTTTGGGAAAATCGAAAACTCGGTTTTCATATGGATCGAGCTAATCCTTTTTTGATGAAATATTGGGGCGAGCTGGGACTCTCGGCCGGAGATCGTGTTTTTGTGCCGCTGTGTGGCAAATCGCTCGATATGATTTGGCTGGCCGAACAAAAGCATCCGGTTTTAGGGGTTGAACTTAGCCCGATTGCAGGCCAAGAGTTTTTTAGTGAAAACGATATCGATGCGGAGATACGGCCGGAAGGGCCGTTTATGGTTCACCAAGGTGGCGATATTGAGCTGATGGTGGGCGACTTTTTCAATCTGACTCAAACACACATGCGCCATGTGCGGGGGGTGTATGATCGAGCCGCACTGGTGGCTTTGCCCGAGACAATGCGTCAGGATTATGCCAACCACATGGCAGATCTGTTAACAGACGGCGCCAAGATTTTGTTGATGACGTTTGAATACGATCAGGAAAAAATGACCGGTCCGCCTTATTCGGTTAGCAAAAACGAGGTGCGCAAGCTGTTTGAATCGAAGTTTATGATTCAGGAGCTAGAATCCCGGGACCTGATTGAAAAAGCGCCGGGGATGCAGCGGGCCGGGTTGCAGAGCTTTGTGCAAAGCATTTATTTGTTGGAAAAGTTGGATTATTAAATTTTGCGAAATGAAAATATTGCCGTAGGGGTCGACGCCATCGGTGTGGGAGTTGCTTTCTTCGATCCATCTATGCTCCGATGGCGTCGACCCCTACACTTCAAACAAGAGTTACTATCCTACCTAAACCGCTTCCTAACTGTGCAGAAGCTAAAAACAGGCTAAACTAATAACCAGATCACAAACTTATTGGAGATAGCCGATGCTGTCGTTCACATTACTAGGGTCAGTAGTAATGTCGAAAAACAACGTGCCGTTGACCCGCTTTCGAAGCCAAAAAGAAGCCGCGTTACTGATCTATTTAGCACACAACGAAGACACTTGTCAGCGGGAGTTTATAGCCGACCTGCTCTGGGAAAGCAGTTCGACAAAACAAGCTTTATCAAACCTACGCACCATTTTAGCCCGACTGCGTAAACAGTTGGGAGATGATGCCTTTGACATCACGCGGAAAACCATGGCGCTGGCACCCGGCCGCTCTCATCCGGCCGACTCTGTGCTGCTGCTGAAAGGGCTAGCCAATATAAAAGGGGTGGATTCGGCCGAAACCGCCAACAGGCTCATGAGACAGCTAGAAGCCTATACCGGAGAGTTTTGTACAGACTTTTATCTGAAAGATGGCGATAACTTCAACTACTGGCTGACCCAAACTCAAGAAGAAATTCGGCGGACGGTTGTTTTAGGGTACGAAAAATTGA
>JAHDEN010000267.1 GCA_020628815.1 Chloroflexota bacterium
CCTTTTTCCTCCCTTTGGCTTACCCCCGGACGTGCCCAACGTTCGGGGGTTTTTTATTTTGGGCTTTCTGTGCACCTTGCCTGCGAGCCTGAAACAGCAGTTTGAAAAATATGGGTAGATTTACGAATGGCAATTTAAAGGCCATATCTCTACAATATGGTCGTATGTGGGTTGCTGAAATAAACCCAGTTAACTCGCAGACAATTTATTAGGAAAAGTTTCAGGCTGATCAAACAATCAGCTTTGATCGTAGTAAAACCGGAGAAATATAATGGATGCATTAATTGCCCAAATCGTAGAAAAAACTGGCGTTTCAGAAGAGATTGCAGGAACCATCGTAGATATGGTTATGGAAAATGTTAAAGGCCAATTACCAGAAAGCATGCAAGGCATGGTTGGTGGTTTACTTGGTGGCGCTGGCGGCGATGATGCTGGTGGTGCTTTAGGCAAACTTGGTGGCATGGCCAGCGGTTTCCTAAACAAATAAATCTAATTAAATTTATTTGATCAAACGTTCTGGCTTAATCAGAACGTTTTGATAAAACAGGTGGTAGGCGATTTCGCTTACCACCTGTTTTTTTATGTCTGTTGATAAATTCTTAGTTCGCTTACGTCGTACAAAACCGGCCGTAAACTCTATAAACCCTTGGCGTGGCCGTTCGGCCGCTGTCCGGTTGCGGCAGGCAAATTTAGCCTATTATTTTGGGGTGATGGGGGAGCGTGCTCCAACCGTTTTGCTGGTTGGCGAAGCACCGGGTTATCGGGGATGTGGTCAAACAGGCATACCGTTTACAAGTGAACGTATTTTGGTTCAAGGCTCGGCCGGGTTGTTTGGTTCAAACTCATCCTGCCAAATTTCTGGTGACCGTGCCCGGCCGGTAAGCGAAGCGTCAGCCACTATTGTGTGGGACGTGCTGCAACAGCAATGCCACACGTTACCGCTTATCTGGAATGCCTATCCGTTTCATCCTCATCGGCCGGGTGACCCCCACAGTAATCGGCCGCCAACCATAGTCGAATTAGAAATGGGAGCCGTCTTTCTACAGAACCTGCTAAACTTATTCCCCTCTGTAAAACAAGTTGTGGCTGTTGGTAACCGGGCCGACGAAAGTTTAAACCGGCAAGGGATTGACCATTTAAAAGTGCGCCATCCGTCACACGGTGGAAAAAAAGATTTTGTTGCAGGGTTAGAAGAGATTTTTAAATGAACGATTTTTCTGAAAGCGATCCTATTTTCTTAAAGTTAGGCGGCTCTCTGTTGACTGATAAAACTGAGTTTGAACAAATACGGCAAGATGTGTTGAGCCGTGTGGCAGGGGAAATCAGTGCGGCCCGTGATGTAAACCCGACCTTACGCTTGGTTTTGGGGCATGGTAGCGGTTCGTTTGGGCATGTACACGCCAGCCAACATGGCACCCGCATTGGGGTAAAAACGGCCGCCGAGTGGGCCGGATTTACGGCCGTGAGCGATTCTGCCCTGCGCTTAAACCGCATTGTGGTCAAAGCATTGCTGCAAGCGGGTGTACCGGCCATTAGCCTTAGCCCGTCTGCTTCTGTTGTAGTTCAAGATGGGGTTGTGCAGTCGATGGCAACTGAATCGATCTCGGCCGCGCTTGATGCTGGGCTTGTACCTGTGATTCATGGGGATGTCGCGTTTGATCATGTGCGCGGGGGAACGATTCTTTCAACCGAAGAGGTGATGGGGTTTTTGGTGACCAGGCTTAAGCCCCGAGCGATTTTGCTGGCGGGTGAAACACGCGGTGTCTACGACACTCAAGGGGAAGTGATTGCGCATATCACCCCACAAAATTTTGATGCGATCAAAGGTGCTTTGGGTGGATCACGCGGTGCAGATGTGACGGGCGGGATGGCGGCCAAAGTGCAAGATGTGCTTGATTTGGCTGTTTCTCGGCCGGAGATGCAGGTGGTGATTTTTGGCGGGTTAGAGCCGGGAATCATTAAATCTTGTTTAACGGAAAATGAATTTAAAACCGGAACAGTCATAACCGCAGCATGAAAGAGCATATGGAAGAACGAGAAGCACGGATGTTTATCATCTTGGCGATTACGGCCGCTGTTAGCGGCTGGAACTTGGCCTTTAAGTTTGGTGTAGCGGGTGAAATTCCGTTTGATGTGCTGTTGACAATTTGGGCTGGGTCTACGGCCGCATTATTGGCTAGCCTGTTTTGGCCCCATGAAAATTCGATTATTAACTGGTGGAACCGGCTGACCCTTTTCACCCCATCCTTATGGTTTGTTGTGTCGTGGATGGATATAAACATGGCCCGCTTTACACTGGCTGATGAAATTACATTTTTGGTTAGCTTAGTCGTGCTTTTCATCTGCGTGCCGTACACAGTGATTTTGCTGGTTACAATTACAAACAGGGAATTGTTCGAGATTAAATCACCCCGACTGCGAGTAGGTCTGGTTCTTGTGGTTATGACCGTATACTTGCTGTCTTGGCTTATTGGGGTAAACCACCCATCCTTTGTAACATGTGAAGATTTTGACCTTAGTGGGGATTTTGTTCCGGCCGACTGTGTGCCTGAATCTGAACTTGAGCCAATAGGTTAGGGTCATTCAAAGTAAACTCTAATTGCGGCATGCGAACGCAAGTTCTATAATGCGATCTGCCTAATCAGTGTTTTGCCGATTGTCATTTGATCGGAATTTCAACAGGCTAAAACACTTCAGGGTGCGTCATTGTCGAAGATAATTTTCGTCAACTGATACTTGACGCAGCACTAGTGCCATTTGGCGAGGAAAAAAGAAATGCTTATCTTTCCAGGATTCCCAGAGGATGCCCACAAGTTTTATAAAGAGGTGGCTGAAAATAACAACAAAGTTTGGTTCGAAGCCAATAAACCCCGCTTTCAGAAGAATGTGCAAAAGCCAGCTCAGCTGTTTGTTGAAATTTTTGGTGATCGGCTGCGCACATTGATTGAAGGGATGCAGTACGATACACGGCTAACGGGTAGCGGATCGATTTTCCGCATCTATCGAGATACCCGCTTTAGCAAAGACAAGACTCCGTATAAAACCAATTTAGCCATCGCCTGGTGGCAAGGGGGGGGCAAAAAAACTAACCGGCCGAGTTTTTATTTTGGCCTTGAGGCAGACAGCTCGTTTTTTGGCGGCGGCACGTACATGTTTGTGGGAGACAATCTGGAAAAATACCGAGAGGCGGTAGATGATGAGCACAATGGAGAAACGCTGGGCGAAATTTTGCATCATTTAACCGAGAAAGGGTACAGTGTGAATGGCGCTCAATATAAAAAAGTACCGCGTGGGTTTGATAAAGATCATCCCCGTGCAGACCTGCTTAAGTACAAAGGGATGTATATTGGTGCTCAACCGATCACTCCTGACATCACAACGTCGGCCGATTTGGTAGAACATTGTTACCAATTGGCGACTGATTATGCGCCACTGATCAAGTGGCAAGTCAAAGCTTTCGAGTAAAATAGATAGAGGGCTGAAGATAAAATTACCGTCCCAAATTTGATCTTTAGTTAGGTAGGAACGGAAATCACTTTGGGGCATTTATTAAATTTCTGTTCCTGAGCAGACATAACAGAGGAAACGTTCTAATATGAAACCTGTCCCATTTGGCAAATTGGCAGACGGCCGCGACACAACCCTTTACACCCTGACGAACGAAGCAGGGACGATGGTTACTATCTCTGATTATGGCGGTACGATCGTCAATATTTTGGTAGCTGATCAATATGGGATTTTGGGCGATGTGGCTTTGGGGCACATTAGTGCGGCCGAATACGAAGCTGATGAGGCGTTTATGGGCTGCTTGATCGGCCGGCATGCCAATCGTATCGCCAAAGGAAAGTTTACGTTGGATGGGGTTGAGTATTCTCTGGCTACAAACGGTGGGCCGAATAATTTGCACGGTGGGCCGGGCGGTTTCCACAGCAAAATTTGGCAGGTAGATGACGCAACATCATCAAAAATTACCCTCTCAACCAGTAGTCCCGCAGGGGAAGAAGGATTTCCTGGCAAGGTAGACGTGACCGTATCTTATAAGCTGACCGAGGAAAACGCTCTAGAGATTAAATACAGCGGGAAAACTGATGCTGCGACGATCTTGAATATGACCAATCATGCCTATTTTAATTTAGCCGGCTCCGGCCGAATTGATGACCATGAGATCGAAATTTATGCAGACCAAATTACACCCGTCGATGAATTTAGTATTCCGTTGGGAACGATGTTAGATGTAACCGGTACCCCGTTTGACCTGCGTCAGCCATCCCGCTTGGGTGATGGGCTACAGGCGGACCATGTTCAAATCGAACGAGGGAATGGATACGATCATAATTTTGTGGTGCGTAACGGGGGGGATGAATTGGTTCCGGCCGCTCGTGTTTCTGAACCGGTTAGCGGCCGTGTCATGGATGTGTTTACGACGGAGCCAGGCATCCAGCTGTACACGGGCAATTTCCTAAAAGGGCAGACGGGTAAAGGGGGGCAAGTTTACGCACCCTATACCGGATTTTGTTTAGAAACGCAGCGATTCCCTGATTCACCCAACAAGCCTCAATTCCCTACCGCCGTGCTGCGGCCGGATGAGACCTATACCCAAACAACCGTTTATCGATTTTCTGTCAGTAACAAGAAGTAACTCAACTTGATTGCTTATGACCTTGTTAAGCGGGCGCTAACCTTTGAAAAGAGTTGGGGAAGAGTCATCGAGAGCATACTGTTCCAAAATATTGAGTGGCACATGCTCTAAAACTGAATGATGGGTCGCCTCAAGCGCAATTTTGGGTGCCAAAGTTGGATCTTCGTTGTACGCCTCGATCCAACGCGCGAGACAAATACACCATTTATCCCCAGCACGTAACCCGCCAAATGCAAACTCCGGCCGTGGGGTGATCAGGTCGTTACCGCGATCACGGCCGAACTCTAGAAATTCTTGCGTCAGCTCTGCACAAACCGTATGCAATCCAACATCGTCTGCACAGGTATCACACTTGCCATCTCTAAAATAGCCGGTGATCGGGTCAAGTGAGCAAGTTTTTAGTCGGGTGCCAAGTACGTTTTTGATCATGCTGTATTCCTGTTATGATTGCGAAAACTATTGATAGCGATACCGGATAGAGGATAGGGATATTTCCTAAGCAACCTCATTTCTCTATCTCTATCGCTTGTCTCTATCTTTATGTCTAATCTAATCCAAACAACCACACCCGGCGGATATGGTCTTTTATGGACCATCGCAATTTTATCATTGTTGCTCAATATCGGGCTGATTTTTGGTGCGCTGTATATGCTAAATCAAGTTAGTGCACAAATGTCGGCCGCGGCCGAGGTTGTGGCGGCTGCTCAACTATCTAACTTTGACATCCCGATCCAGATAAACGAAACAATCCCAGTTCAATTTACAGTTGAATATAAAGATGAGTTTAATGTGCCGATTAATACGACCGTGCCGGTTTCAACCTCGGTGGCGTTTCGAGAAACGGTTAAATTCCCGATCAACGAAGTCATTCCGGTAGATACATCTGTGGCGATTAAGATTCCAATTCTGAATCAGCTCATCCCCATCGAAATTCCGATCAAGACCAATATTCCTGTGCAGCTTGACATCGAAGTGCCGTTAAACTATGACATTCCAATCGAGGCCGAAATTCCGGTAAATTTAACCGTTGATATCCCGATTGAGACTGAAATCCCAGTTGACGAAAATATCCCAGTTGAACTCGATTTTCCTGTGACAGTCCCGTTAGAAGATACAGAGATTCCCGGATTTATTGATCAGTTGGCGCAAGGGCTGCGTGATGCGGCCGAACGGTTGCGCTTAAGATAGCGGTTGGTGTTCGGCCGTGGTGCGTATGACGTATCAGTTGATTGCGCACAACCGTTTACGCAACACGCTTTAAGCAATCAAGCAGAAATGCCGAACAAACATGTCACTGCCAAGTTAAGGTTAGCTCTGCATCTTGGGTCACAAATTTAAATTTATCCCCTCGATACAAATCTTTGCCATATTCAACCGGCCGGCCGAATTCATCAAACGAAAGCCGCCGTTCAAGCATCAGCGGGGCGCCCTGATTGATACCCAAAAGCTCCGCCTCATACGTTGTCGCAATGACAGGCTCCAGACTTTGTTCCGCACGTACAACTTTCACCCCATACGCCTCATCCATAATCGCATAGCCGGACAAGCTGTTGTGATCGTGATCCGCAAAGCCAGGGAATTTATCGGCCGAGACAAAGAATTGCTCCAGCACAACCGGCTCTTCATTTGCCAGCCGAACCCGGTAAATGTGAAACACTTGGGCGCTAATCGGTACAGCCAGCACAGACGCGAGGGATTCATCGGCCGGGATCTGCTCGAAAGAGATAATTTCTGCCCCGGGTTCCATCCCCAGCTGTCGGATACCTAACGTAAACGGAAACAGTTCCCCCGCCTTACGTTCGATTCGGGGTGATGTGACATAAGTGCCTCCACCATGTCGCCGATCAATTAAGCCACGCTCAACCAAGACATTAAACGCCCGGCGAACCGTCATCCGATTAACCCCCAACTCCTGGCTCATCTCTCGCTCTGACTGGATCCGATCACCCGACTGTAGCTCGCCTGAAATAATCTGCTCTTCGATATTGTCTGCAATTTGCTGGTAGATCGCTTTTTGATCACTCATAGTTGTTTTAATAGGGTTCAGGATATTTGCTTACAAGGAGTGCTGAGCTTGTCGAAGTACGTTCTCGCAATTCTGCAGAGACTACGAAGCGAACGGC
>JAHDEN010000268.1 GCA_020628815.1 Chloroflexota bacterium
ACTTTAATCTGATCTTTTTGTTCATCGAAGGTGGACCGCCGATTGCCAACTCTGCTACAAGGGCGGGGCATACGGATATTTTGATCAGCTATGTGTATAACTTAGCGTTTGCGGCCGGCCGCGGCAAAGAATACGGTTTGGGGGCGGCGATCACCATCATTATTTTTGTGATTGTAGCGGTGATCACCCTAATGCAGTTTAGGTACACCCAAATGTGGGAGGAGGTTGGTGAAAATGTCTAATCTAACCATGAAACAACGACGGATTTTAGGTTATGTGATTCGCTGGATAATCGCTCTGATTTTGATCGCATTTTCTATCTTTCCTGTGTTGTGGATCGCTTCGTCTGCGTTTAACCCAACCAACACGTTGGCTTCCGCCACACTGATCCCTGACAATATCGGCTGGGGAAACTTTCATACCCTGTTTAATACCCCCGGCCGCCCATTTGCCCGCTGGTTCTGGAATTCGATCAAGATTTCTAGTATCACAACCATCCTGTCTGTTTCGATCACGACGTTGGCTGCGTATGCGTTTTCACGCTTTCGGTTTACCGGCCGGGTCAACATGCTCAAAGGGATTTTGCTCGTGCAGGTGTTCCCCGCTTTGTTGGCCATCATCGCTGTTTTTACCCTCATCACCCAGTTCGAATCGATTATTCCTGCCATTGGTCTAGACACCCATGCCGGTTTGATTTTGGTCTATTTGGGTGGTGCTATGGGGGTTAATGTGTGGCTGATGAAAGGGTTCTTCGACACTATTCCACGGGCGATTGATGAAAGCGCCATGGTGGACGGGGCGACCCATTGGCAAATTTTTACCCTGTTGCTGTTGCCCCTGATGCGGCCGATGCTGATTGTGGTTGGCATTTTGTCGTTTATCGGCACGTATGGCGACTTTATCGTGGCCCGAATTTTGCTCAAGAGCGCGGATCAATATCCTTTGATGGTTGGCCTGTTTTTATACACGGCCGGGCAGTTTAGCCAGCAATGGGGCGCATTTGCGGCCGGTGCGCTGATTGGCGCGGCTCCGATCATGATCATTTATCTGCTGTTGCAGGATCAGATTGTGGGTGGGCTAACGCAGGGCTCTGTGAAAGGGTAAATTGAAAAGGTTAAAGTGTGACCCTTGGCAGTGCCCAAGGGTTGAAACCCTCGGTTAAGAAAAGAAACCCGATAAATCGGGTTCAGGTTACGAATCTGCCCGATTTATCGGGCTTTTTATTTTAACTAGAAGGTTAACCTTCTAGGGAAACCGGATGAGTTATTTGAAATTTTCAACATTCAGGTGCTTAGCAATTGCCGCTATTTTTAGCTGGATGGTGTTTGCCGCACCGGTTGCTGCGCAAGAAGAGCCGATTTTTGAAGAAGTCAGCCAATCGGCCGGTATTGTCGATAATCGGATCGGCACTGAAAAAGCGATCGGGCAAGCGTGGGGAGATTACAACAACGATGGCTGGCCCGATTTGTACGTGACCGATCATGCAGGGCCCAACACGCTGTATCAAAACAATGGAGACGGAACGTTTAGCCCGTCTCCGTTTAACAACAAAGTGATGCTGGTTGAAAAACAGAGCACCGGAGCAAATTTTGTTGATTACAACAATGATGGCTGGAAGGATTTGTTGGTGTTGGCTTGGGGCAAAAACAGCCTGTTTAAAAATTTAGAGGGGAACGGGTTCACCAATGTAACGGCCGAGGCGGGGCTGCATATCGGCGAGCAGAACAGCAAGACCGCTTCTTGGGGCGACTTTAACCAAGACGGCCATTTGGACCTGTATATCGCCAATTGGGCCTGTTACCCGATGTGCGGCCGGCCGCAGTACGGTGAAAGCGACAAGCTGTATCAAAACAACGGGGATGGGACTTTTTCCGATGTCACGAAATATTTGGGGAGCAAGATCACCGGCTCCGGCTTTGTGGCCAGCTTTACCGATTTTGATAATGACGGTGATTTAGACATCTATCTGGTCAACGATGAGTTTATTAACCCGATTCGGAATGTGCTGTGGCGCAATGATGGGTTAGGGTGTGATGGGTGGTGCTTTACAGAGATTTCTGAAGAGTCGAACGTAGATGTGCGCATGATGGGGATGGGGCTGGCTACGGCCGACTATGACAACGATGGGGATCAAGATTTTTATATTTCAAACGTGAGCCACATGGTGCTGTTGCAAAATATGGGGGATGGTTCGTTCGTAGATTCGGCCGAAGATGCTGGCGTTGATTCGGTTGGCAGTGTGGGGTGGGGCAATCTGTTTTTTGATTATGATAACGATGGTTGGCAGGATATTTATCTAGCCGTCAGTGATGCGATGGGGGCTGATTCAGAGCCACGCAGTCGGCTGTATCACAATCGGCAGGATGGGACTTTTGAAGATGTAAGCGGCGAGAGCGGTGTAAGTGATCCCGGCCGGACCTTGGGAGTCGCAGCGGCCGATTTTAACCGAGACGGCAAAGTCGATTTGCTGATTGGTGATTTTATCGACGGATATCGGCTGTTTGAAAACCGATCCCCCCAACAAAACGGCTGGTTAGCGCTTGAGCTGGTGGGTAGCGGCCCGATTAATCGTGACGCAATCGGCAGCCGGGTGCGGGTTACAACGGCCGATGGGATGATTCAAACACGAGAGGTCATTGCGGGGTCTGGATTAGGGGCCGGGAATGAGCTGGTACTCAATTTTGGTTTGGGCAGATATGACCGAGCGACAAAAGTTGAAATCCGTTGGCCAGACGGGACGGTTGAGGTTTTGGAGAACGTGTTGGGGGATCAACACCTTTCGGTTGAATATTTGTCAGCGATCGATTCAACAACTCAACTAAATCGATCTAGCCGAGCTGAAGATAACTGGCTGGTGATCGGCGCTTTAGTTGGGGTTTTGGCAACCCTTGGTTTGATCATGGGCGCATTGTTTGAAAGAGAAAATTAGCTTTAGCACACCAGAAAACTGGCGTTCTACGAAGACATTATGAAAAATCGAGTTTTGATTTTGGCAGGATTGGTTGTGAGCTTGTTGATCGCTTGCGCGAGTGAAGATGCCTCACCCACGGCCGAACCTGTAGCCCCAACCGCGCCACCGGCCGCCACCAATACACCGGAACCAGTGCCAACGGCCATCCCCACGAATACGCTAGAAGCGACAGCGACACCTACAGAGACTCCATTTCCCACGGCAACGCCCGATCCCTTAAAAGTGGGCAGCAACGGGCTACCGTGGTGGAACGATGTGGTGTTCTACGAAATTTTTGTGCGGAGCTTTTACGACAGTGACGGCGATGGGATTGGGGATTTAAACGGTGTTATCGAAAAGCTCGATTATTTAAACGATGGGGACCCATCTACCACAACAGATTTAGGCGTAACTGGCATTTGGCTGATGCCGATTATGGTTTCACCCAGCTACCACGGGTACGATGTGGTGGATTACTACACCATCGACCCCGATTATGGCACCAACGCCGATTTTAAACGGCTGATGGATGAGGCCCACAAGCGGGGAATTGTGGTGATCGTCGACTTGGTCATGAACCACACATCTACGCAGCATCCGTGGTTTCAAGCGTCAAAAGATGATGAATTTGGCAAGCGGGATTGGTATGTGTGGGAAGAGGAACGGCCGAGTTTTCGCGGGCCGTGGGGGCAACTTGTTTGGCACAACGACCCAAGCGGCTTTTACTATGGGGTATTTTGGGACCAGATGCCTGATCTAAATTTTGAGAATCCAGAAGTGACGCAAGCGATATACGATGCGGCCGAGTTTTGGATGGTAAACATGGGTGTAGATGGGTTTAGGCTGGATGCGATCAAACACATGATCGAGGATGGAGCGATTCAAGAAAACAGCCTGTCTACCCATGCTTGGATGGAAGATTTTTACACCTTCTACAAAGATGTAGATCCCAACTTTTTTACCGTGGGTGAAGCCTGGACCAGCACCGAACAGGTGATTGATTACACCGGTGATGAAGTGGATATCGCATTTCAGTTTGATCTGGCGCTAGACATTTTAAATGGGGCAAACTCAGGTCTGGCCCCCGCTTTTTATAAAACGCAGCAGCTAGTCTACGATTCGTTCCCCAACAATCAGTATGCGACCTTTATCACCAATCACGATCAAAATCGGGTTATCGACCAACTGCGTGGTGACGAGGACAAAGCCCGCATGGCCGCTTCGATTCTGATGACTTCACCCGGTGTGCCGTTCATTTATTACGGCGAAGAGATCGGGATGACCGGGATCAAACCGGATGAGAATATTCGATTACCGATGCAGTGGAACAGCAACAGCCCCAAAGTTGGTTTTTCGACCAGCAGTAATTTGTGGCGGCCGGCCGCAGGCGATTGGGTGACTCGTAGCGTAGCACGGCAAGAAGATGATCCTGAGTCACTGTTGAACCACTACAAAGCGCTCATCCATCTGCGTAACCAGCATGAAGCGTTGCGGGTGGGGGATTGGACCCTGATCGATGCAGATAGTGCCCGTATCTATGCGTTTTTGCGCCATACAGAGGGTGAGACGATTTTGGTGCTGATGAACTTAAACGCAAAGCAAGCGGTTACGGCCGACAAATACGCCTTAAACCTTGAAAGTGGGCCATTAAGCGATGAAACAACGGCCGTGTCGTTGTTTGGACAAGAGATGACGGGTGAGTTGGAGATCAATGCGGCCGGGGGTATGACAAATTTCATCCCATTTGAACAGATCGAACCGCAAACGCTCCACATCCTAAAATTAGAATAAAACTGACAAACGTATAAACGTTTTTGAACCCTACAGGCCGATTTGCTACTATCCAGCCTGTGACTGCTCAACGCCTCAAACTTCTCGGATCAGCCCTTATTATTATCGCCGTGCTACTGCTTGGCGGGGCGATTTTTGCGTTCAACACACAAGAGCCGTTTACCGTCTATGCAGATGGAGAGGCGTTACAAGTCAGCGGCAGTTACGATACGGTGGGGGATGTGATTTCGGCCGCTGTGCCAGATCTGTCTCCGTTGGATGCGGTGATTCCCAGCCGCGACACGGCCGCTAATCCCTCAGTCGCTATTTCTGTGCAACGGGCTAAGCCGATTATCGTCGAAACTGAACAAGATCGAATTACCTACTTTACCCATCAAGCAACATTGGGTGGCTTTATGCACGAAATCCGCTTTGATTTGGCCGCTTCCGACCAAATTACGGCCGATGGGGTTCCGGTGCGGGTATTTGATTTAGAATCGATCCAATTGCCTGAAAAAGTGGTGGTGCAAAAACAGATCAACGTCACGATTGTTGAAGGGGCGGTTCGTGAAACGTTATTGGTGGCGGGGCAAACGGTAGGGGATGCGATCAGCCAAGCCGGTTTAACCGTGTACGCGACAGATCAAATCCAGCCTTCGATGGATGCCGCCCTTTTCCCTGACATGGAAATTCGGATTAAGCGATCTTTGCCGGTAACGATTTTGGCCGATGGGCGGACGATCGAGACGCGCAGTCCGCATACGAAAGTGTTGCCGGTGTTGGCCTCGGCCGGTATTGGGCTAATTGGGGCCGATTACACGATTCCGGCTGGGGATGCGGAGATCGCGGCCGGTGGCACCATTCAGGTTATTCGGGTCACCGAAGAGTTCGCCTTTGAGGACAGCCCGATCCCTTTTGAAAGCCAGCTGATCCCTAGCGATCAGTTCGAAATTCACACGCGCGGCTTGGTACAGGCGGGAGCCCCCGGCATTATGCGTCAGCAGTACAAAGTGCGTTATGAAAACGGGGTTGAGGTCGGCCGGGAATTTGACCGTGAATGGGTAGCCCAAGAGCCGGTGCCGGAGTTAATTGGCTACGGGACCAACATCGTTGTGCGCACGGTAGACACCCCTGAAGGGCCTTTGTCGTACTACAGAAAAGTGAAAATGCGGGTGACATCCTACATGGCTCAAACCTCTGGTAAACCGGCCGATCACCCGGCGTACGGCATCACCGCTAGCGGTGAGATTGCCGGGTATGGGGTTGTCGCAGTTGATCCCAAAGTGGTCCCGTTTCGGTCAGACGTGTACGTGCCGGGGTACGGCAGTGCGTTTGTGGGGGACACCGGTGGTGGGGTTAAAGGGCGCTGGATTGACTTAGGCTACGAAGACGATTGGGACACCTTTACACACTGGTCCGGCTACATTGACGTGTATTTTTTGACTCCCGTTCCTGATTATGATCGAATCAATTTCTTGATCCCAACTGAGCTCCCCTAATCCTTTTACCTAAACTAACTCCGAATTGATGTTAAACAAAAGTCGTTAGCCGCCAAAGGCCCACCGGCCGACCCCAAATACCGCTGCTACTAAAAGAATAATTGGGATGGCCATTGCGGTAATGCATCCGGCCCACAAAAAGGCTCGTTTAACAGGAGAACGTTTTTCATAGTTGAGGGGTAGAATTAGATCCCCCAACTCCGCCTGATTTTGAGCCGTTTGCTGGGCAATAGCTGCAGGCTTATTGGATTCCCCCTTTAAATTGATAAGCATGTATTTGGCGAACTCGCTGTCCAACTGACCAACATCCCCATTAAATTCGATGCGTCGCAAAATTTCATGCGGCTCATTTTTGCAAGAGCTAACAAATTCGTAAGTTGCGGCCACCATTTCAGGCGTATCCGCCTCGATTAAAAACCAGTAGCGGCCGGCCGTCTCTGGCTGTTCAAGGGCCCAGTACACTTCCCCCAATTTAGCCCGGATGCTGAGATCGTTGGGGTTGTTGTTGAGCAAATCG
>JAHDEN010000046.1 GCA_020628815.1 Chloroflexota bacterium
TCATCCACCTCCCGATTCTTCTCTCTTTGAAAATTCGGGATGACTCATGTTTTTTGTTTGTTCTACTGAAAACTACATCCCTTTCAACCGTTCACCAATCTCATCCCGGCTGGCCTCAAGCGTGGCTAAAGCTTCACGCTCTTTAGCAACAACCGCCTCAGGTGCCTTCTCAGCAAACGGTCCGTTTAACAGGCCGTTTTTGCGTTTAATCTGGTTTTCGATATCGGCCAGCTCTTTGGTCAACCGCTCTTTTTCTTTCGCCAAATCAACCATTCCGGCCATTGGCAAGTAAGCGGCTATTGATCCCAAAGATAGGGTTACGCAGTTGTCAGGTGCATCGGCACCAGCATCAATCGTCAATTGATCCGCATCTAAACGAGCCAAGAACACAAGGGCGTCTTGCATCGCTAAGATTTTGCTTGCATCGTCGCCAGCGATAATGGCGGCGATCCGTTTTCCGGCCGGTACGTTGGCATCAGCCCGGGCCGCACGGATGGCACGAACCAGCTCACGCATCTGCTCAAAATCGGCCGCCAGTGGATATTCAGCCCCGGCCGGTTTTGGCCAGTCTGCAATAATCAGCGCTTCACCCTCGTACCCGCCAATCCCAAGATCAGCCGCCCCGAACGCCGCTTTTAACTGCTGCCACGTCTCTTCGGTCACATACGGGATAAACGGATGCAACATGCGCAACGCTTGGTCCAAAACGGTGCTCAAAATCGAAAGAGTCGTCCACGCTTGCGCACCGCCCGCCTGCATCTGAACCTTTGCCGTTTCCAGATACCAGTCAGCAAAATCGCCCCACAAAAAGTCGTTGATCTGTCGGCCAGCTTCACCGAATTGGTAGCCGTCCATCAGCCTGTCAACATCTTGAATGGTCGTTTGTAAGCGGTCTAAAATCCACTCGTCGGCCGCCGTATAAGTTGGGCTGGATGGTTTGTCTCCTACACTAACTTTCTCAATGTTACCCACGATAAAGCGGGCCATATTCCAGATTTTGTTGCCAAAGTTCCGGTTGTTTTCAACACGGCTCAAGGCCAAATTCAGGTCGTTGCCCGGGCTACCGCTTGTGAGCAGCGTAAAGCGCAGAGCGTCTGTCCCAAAGTCCGCAATTACTTCAAGCGGGTCAGTTACGTTGCCCAACGTTTTTGACATCTTCCGGCCGTGCTCGTCTCTGACGAGGCCGTGCAAATAAATCGTATGGAACGGAATGTCGTTGGTATAGAGCAATCCAGACATCACCATACGAGCTACCCAGAAAAACAAAATGTCATACCCGGTTTCTAGAACGTCGGTGGGGTAAAAGCGCTGCAGGTCCGGTGTGTTTTCCGGCCATCCCAGCGTAGAAAACGGCCACAAGCCGCTAGAGAACCAGGTGTCTAACACGTCTGGGTCACGTTCCAGCTTTACATCTGCCCCATATTTTTCTTGGGCGATGGCATATGCCTCTTCTTCTGTTTTGGCGCACACAAACTCGCTCTCGTCACCGTTCACGTACCAGATCGGAATTTGATGTCCCCACCACAGTTGGCGGCTGATGCACCACGGCCGAATGTTAGTCAGCCAGTTTTCCCAAACTTTGTTAAAGCGTTCAGGAACGATTTTAACCCGGCCGGAACGAACTGACTCAAGCGCCATTTTCGCCATCGGCTCAACGTCAACGTACCACTGCCAGCTCAGCAACGGCTCGATCACTTCCCCCCCTCGTTGCGAGCGAGGAACGTTCAGCGTGTAATCTTCTTTTTTGATTGTCAGACCCGCTTCTTCCATGTCGGCCCACAGCTTTTTGCGTGCCTCGTAGCGGTCTAAACCGGCGTATGCACCACCATTTTCGTTAATGGTTGCATCTTTGTTCATGACGTTGATGAACGCGAGATCGTGCCGTTTGGCGATCTCAAAGTCGTTCGGGTCATGGGCCGGAGTCACTTTCAAAGCGCCGGTGCCGAAGCCCATCTCAACATAGTCGTCAGCAATAACCGGAATCTCCCGGTTAAGCATCGGTACGATAGCGGTTTTACCGATAAATTCAGCATACCGTTCATCGTTTGGATTAACGGCCACGGCGGTGTCGCCTAAAATCGTCTCCGGCCGGGTCGATGCAACCGGCAAGAAACCGCCACCTTTCAGCGGATATTTGAAGTTGTACATAAATCCTGGTTCTTCAGAATATTCAACTTCAAGGTCAGAAACGGCCGTTTGCAATCCCGGTGCCCAGTTTACAAGCCGTTCACCGCGATAGATCAATCCCATCCGATACAGACGTACAAACGCTTCAAGAACAGCGGCCGATAGCCCTTCGTCCATCGTAAAACGTTCCCGTTCCCAGTCGCAGCTGGCACCCATGCCGCGCATCTGGTTGACGATCCGGCCGCCGTATTTGTCTTTCCACTCCCAAGTGGCGCTCAAAAACTCTTCACGCCCCACTTCTTCGCGGGATGTGCCGTTTTCGATCAACATTTTTTCAACTTGCAGCTGCGTCGCAATGCCCGCATGGTCGGTGCCGGGAACCCACAGGGCCGCATATCCCTGCATCCGTGCCCGCCGAATCATCAAGTCTTCGAGCGAAACAAACATCGCATGCCCCATATGGAGCGCTCCGGTTACGTTGGGGGGTGGAATTGAAATCGTAAACGCTTCGGCATCATCCGGCCGACATTCTGGCTTAAACCAGCCATTTTCTTCCCACCATTTGTACAGACGTTCTTCTGTCTGCGAAAAATCGTATGCTTTTGGCATTTCACTCATATCTACTTTAGCCTGATCAGCTGATCAGCTAATTAGCCGATCAGCTAGAAATATAAAAAGCCCCTGCGTCCGTCGATTGCATGTTTCAACAATCAAAGGACGCAGGGGCTTGGGTTCTGCGCGGTACCACCTTTGTTCCTAGCTCAATCGTGATTGAGCCAGACACTTGGACGCTATAACGGGCGTACCCGGGAGAATCTAGTGGTAAGTATCAAGTGATAAGTATGAAGTTTTGGTGGGTTTGCTTTCCACTTAATGCTTTCTACTTATTACTTAAAACTTCTTTCAATTCACCTGCTCACGGGGGACGTTCATCGGTTCTTGCCTGCCGTTTCTCACACTCACGATTTCTCATGGAAACAGCTCTCTGATGGCAGATCGGCCGACTACTCTTCCCGATCAATGCAACTTGGTTTTAAGTTATGAGCGACAGTATAGCAGTCGAAAATCGGCCGGTCAACAATCCTTTTTTTGATTTTTATATGGGTATCAGGTCCCAGTTAAATGCCCAACGGCCGACTGTTGGGAAAAAATGACTAACGTCATATAGAGCAACTAGGGGCAGAAGATTTACACTAAAGAGTGGGTATTTAGGAACGAGATTTTAAACCATGTCCCGCTTGAATCTCACTGTTCCCACCCTGCTGAAGATTTGATTTGGGACAATAATCTAATCTTTAGCCTTTGCTTATGATCAAACAAGACGACCAGCAAGACCGATCTTCCTTGCTTACATGGCGTGAAAAACTTCTAGCACTCCGTGTCCTCATCCCATCTTGGGAAGAGGTAAAATCAAACCCTGCCCTTCAAACCAGAGCAAAAAAGCTGGGGCTATTTTTGCTGGTTCTCATCGTTTTTAATATTGGGCTTTATATTTTCTTGGGGCCAACCTGGTTTGAACCAACCTATGAGGGGTATTACACCGACGAGTTTGTCAATTTTAACGAAAAAGATTGGTTTGAAATTGATGGAGATTGGAAGGTAAGCAATGGGATGCTGGTGCAAAACAGCTACGTCGATATCAATCCGGCTATCATGCTGTCACTCCACGCATTGCCAGAAGACACGGTTGAATTTTCGGCCGATCTATCGATTGGTGACGGTGGGGATGCCGGTGGCATACGGTTCAACATGTGGTCGCCCGAGCAGATCGCCCGAAGCCATCAGGTTATGATCATGCGCATTGGTGATCAAGCCTTCTTAACCGGCGGTTACTATGCCAATTCAGTTGATTTTGTCCCTCAATTCAAACTGCCCTTAGCAGGGCCTTTTGAAGAAAACAGCAGCGGATCGATTAAAGTTGTCGCAGATCAAGAATCATACGACGTGTATCTGAACAAAAAGCTGGTTGTTTTAGATGTCCCTACCATTTACCCACCCGGCTGGCACGGCCTGTCAGCCATCGGGAACACAGTGGCATTTGACAGTATCGAGATCGATATTGATGGAGCAGATCGAGAAACGAGCCGTGGATTGGCCGATCGCTTATTTGGAAACGATGATGCTGAGAGTTTTGTCGAGAAAATGGCTCAAATCCCAAACGAAGGGTTAGATCTAATCATCCCGGCCGATGGCGATCCTGAATCAATCGGTTGGATCCCCTTTAACGGGATTTGGACCGAGCGGAACGGGAGCCTGATTCAGTCGATGTGGCAGCAGGTTGACGCCCGCGCCGCCTACGAGGTCCCTTACCCAAGCTATCGTTTAGAAGTTGATTTATGGCACCCACAAACCCCCGGCGGCGGTGGGGTTATTTTCGGGATGCCTTCAACCGATTCCCTCTCGAATGCCTATCTGATGCGCTTTTCTGATGGGGGAGAAGGGTTCTTTATTGGCCAATACGACTCAAACGGGCAATTTGAAGGGATGGCGTTTGAGCCGCTTCCGGCCGTGGGTCAAGAGGTTCAAACCTTAAGTGTGATCAACGATGGGACAACGTTTGAAGTCACACTCAACGATAAACCGATATTTGGTCAGCTGCCCCACTCTGGTGCAGACAGCCATTTTGGGCTGGTCAGCAATCAAACAGAAGTGGTATTTGACCGAATTTTTATCGAGCCGTTTGACGCCCCTAAACGGGTCGAGCTTCAGCCGGTTGGAACAGAGTCAGAACAAGAATCAGAGGATTCACCATCTGAATCCTCTGATTCAGCAGCGGTGGCTGATTCAACCGTTGCTGAGACAAATGCCAGCACAGATGATACTCAAGCCAGTACGATCCCCATTAGCCCAGAGCTAGAAAACATCACGCAAGAGCCGGTCTTCCAGTCAACATTTTTAGGAACTTTGGGGGAAACCAAGTGGGTTCCATTTAGGGGAGACTGGTCGATAGAAGAAGGGGCGCTGATTCAATCCAACAAGAACGGATTCGACTTTGCCATCGGCTATAACGAGCCGTATGAAAACTTTGTACTGCGATCTACTTTTAGCCACACAGACGGCCAAGGGGGCGGTGTTTTGTTTGGCATGACCCGGCCGGACAGTCGCAATTTGGCCCACGTTGTGCGCTACGATTCTGGGCAAAATGCGATTTTATACGGCTATTTTGACGAAAACAGCCAGTTTAGCGCCCAAGGTGGCGAAGCTGTAGCACCCCCGCTCAACAATCTACATCAGTTAGACATTGTTAAAAATAGCGACACCTACGACATCTATGTCGATGGGTTGAAACTGATAGGGGATATTCCGCTGATCGCCAAAGGGGCCTATATCGGGCTAACCACATCGACCAGCGTTGTCCGTTTTGAGACGGTTGAACTGTTCCCACTCGGTTCATCAGATGGTCAACCGGCCGCAGCTGAAGCACCCCCTGCCACAGCAACACCAACGGTTGAGCCACCCGCTACACCAACGGCCGAACCGGTCGAGCCAGAACCTGTTCAAGCTGAAGAATCAGCTGAGGCTGAATCACCAACTGCAACGCCACAACCGTCAGAAGAAGCTGAAACGGTTGAGACGACGGACGAAGAAACTAGCGAATCGACAGAACCAGAATCTGAGCCAGCAGCGGCCGAAAGCGGCAGCTTTGACCAAGCAGTGCCGATCTCCGGTTCGTGGATCCCAGAAAACGGTGAAATATCGCAGGTGGCCAACGACATGGTTGATCAGGTCCTATCTCTCAATCAATTTGGCACCGAATACAGCTTCGAGGTGGATCTCACCATGGTTGATGACCCTGAAACTGAAAATGTTGGCGCGGGAGTTGTCTTTAACACACCAACGGCCGATTCAAAGAACGAGGGGCAAATTGTCCGCTTTTTGAACGGTGGGTCCGAAATCATTTGGGGATATTTTGATGAGAACGGCCGTTTTAATGGGCAAGGGGGCAGCGGTGTGGGATTAGAACCCGGCTCCCGTCAAACGTTGACCCTTGTGGTAAGAGCAACGACGTTCGACATTATCGTGAACGACAACACGGTCGCGGCCGATCTTAGCTTGCGCTCTACCGAAGGTGGGTATGTGAACCTCATCACGTTCAGAGGCCCCGTTACGTTCCATGAAACCCGCTTTTCAGAAACAGAACCAACCGACAGCTAAGAAACAAACTTTACGGTGGGGCATCAAAGGCCCCAAGCACCAGCATGACTCAGTTTAGCAAGCATCAAGACACCCTAAAAAAATATTTTGAAAAGTTTGACCTAAGCCAGTTCAAGCTGCCTACCTTGCCCGACTGGTTTTGGCCACCGTTCCAAGCCTTTTTATTTAGCCGCATGGTTGTTTGGCTAGCCGGGTACTTTGGGGAAATCATGATTAAGGCTGGCTGGGAAAAAGACTTTTATCATCTTTCTCCCGACAATATTTTTCTAGATATTTTGGCTCGCTGGGACAGCGGCTTTTACATCAATATTGTTGAAGAAGGGTATATGCTCGTCTACGGCCGGATCTCAAACGTCGCCTTTTTCCCCCTCTACCCGATGCTCACCAGCCTTGTCGATGTTCTATTTAACAACCCGCTTTTATCCGGCGTCATCGTCAGCCACATCAGCTTCTTAATCGCCCTCATCTACCTTTTCCGCCTAACAACCCTTCTATGTGATGAAGACACGGCCAAACGGACCATCTTTTATATCTCCGTCTTTCCTACCTCCCTCTTTTTTAGCGCCGTTTACACCGAAAGTCTGTTCCTGTGTGTCTCCGTTGCGGCCGTTTATTACGCCCACAAGCGCAACTGGGAGCTTGCCACCATTTTCACCCTCTTGGCTGGGGTAACTCGGATAACCGGCCTGTTGGTGTTTGGTGTAGTTGGCCTTGAATGGATGCGATCACACGGTTGGACCTTGCTCACCTGCTACAAAAAAGAAGCGTGGCAAAACTTGTGGCAAGGAATCAAAAAAGATTGGTACAGCCTCCTTTTTATCCTTTTGGCACCGCTGGGGCTGCTCAGCCACATGGCCTTCTTGGGTGATCAGTTTCAAGACCCGATGGCGTTTTGGTCGGTACAATCCGCCTTTAATCGGCATAATTTAGGCTTTTTGGGCATTTTAATGCGGGACTTTGTGCCGATTTTGAGCCAAAACTTTTGGACTGGTGGTATTTGGTGGAACGTTCTGCTCGATACGTCGGCCGCAATATTTGCCCTTGCAGCCGCCCCATTTGTCCTGCGTCGTTTTGGAGAAGGGTTCGCCATCTATATTTTGCTCAGCGTCTTGGTTCCCCTTTCTAGCGGCACAGGCAGCATGACCCGCTACATATTGGTCTTATTCCCGCTTTTTATGCTAATGGGGGTTTGGGGCCAACGGGAGTCAGTCCATCGCTTTTTCCAAACATTCTTCCCCATCTTTTTAGGCATTTTTACGGCCGTTTTTGTGAATTGGATCTTTTTAGCTTAATCGATTCGCTGTCAAAAATCGGATAACGTAGCATCAGTTTACACTTCAAGCTGTCACCAACCTCCTACAGCCCCCCTCCCCACAAGGAGTCTAGGCCCATTGAGAAACTGCCCCGTTTGCTTACCATGAGTCATGGACATTACGATCCTTCGGGCGGACCCATTTCAACTATCATTGCAGCCCAGCCTACCCGGAGCAAACGACCCAAACATCGTAACTCTTTCATAAAATCACTCGAACCCAAACCAACATCCTATCTCAAAACGTGATTTAGTTTATGCAAAGCGTGTAAAGCAAAAAAACATGTCGAAGGTCCTATTGAGTCGTAATGATTAAATCTACCAAAATAGCCGTAGTTGCGAATACCGATTAGTTGTATTCCATCAAATTTCGCACACAGGTTTCTATACAGCTCTATGCAAAAATCAAAGTCTAAAATTTTCAACCAGCTTATCTCTAGTTTGGGGCTAAGCATTATTCTTTTGTCATTATCATTCACATCGGCCTTCGCTCATTTCGGTGAGCAGGAATCACTCCCTTCACCTTCTGACGGAGATTCGATTATTTTGGCAGCCCAATGCGCGGTCGATTACACAGTCGCCACCGATTTTGGTGTCAGCGGCCGCGTTGACCTTGTTATCCACAATGCCAGCGGGTCAGACATCAACAGTTGGACGTTGACTTGGGATTTCCCCAATGATCAAGCGATAACCAGCTTAACGAATGGTGTCTGGAACCAAGCAGGGGCCAGCGTCTCAGTTTCGAACGACACCCTAAACGGACTGATTCCTGATGGAAGCAGCATCACAGATGTTTCGTTTGATTACACCTACAGCAGCGGCAACGGTGTTCCAGCTGAGTTTCGACTCAACGGGGTGCCCTGTGACAATGGATCGTTTGTGGAGCCACTTCCCTACTCTGAAGATTTTGAATCTTTGGCACCGTCTTTATCGGCCGCCATTTCTGAAACGATACCGGCCAGCACCTTAGGCTGGACCCACTTCACGCCTCCCAACTGGAATCGGGAAAACGATGGATCGATGGGACAAGGGACAGCTGAATATCAGGGCTGGTCGATTGTTTCACCTGCATTTTGGAAAAACACTGATCCTGACAATCATATTAGCTATTTAAACGACAGTAACACGTTCGCTGTAGCTGACCCTGGCAGCTGGTCTGACAATGGTAATCCGGCCGAGACCAGTGAATTCAACAGTTCATTGAGTTCTCCCATGCTTGATGTAACCGGGCTGGAAGGGTTCCGCCTGCGGTTTGACTCCCATTTGCGGCCGGGGGGCGAACAACGCGCCATTATCGGTGTGCAATATGACGAAGGGGATATTGTTCCGCTTCAAGAATTCAACAGCAGCAACACGGCCGACGACGGCTCACAGCTCAACCAAGAAGTCAATCTAGAGATCGCCATTCCGGCCGGAACAGAAACAATGCGCCTGTTCTGGACCCTGAGCGAAGCCCGCAGCGACCACTTTTGGGCCATCGACAACATCCACGTATCGGCCTACGAAAATGCGATTCTGACCACCCTGCCTGAATTTGGCGTGCAAGAAAATGAGATCGATGGGGCCGTAGTATTTGAATTCCTAGACATCGACAACGACCAGCTAAGCGGTGTGGGCATTAACCAGTATGGTCAAGAAAAAGTAGGCTGGCGCGTGTGGGAAGACATCATTGAAGAAAACCCAGATGGTGACGATATCACTTGGGATATCGGTTTTGTAGAAACCCCATCCCTAGACGGCAACGCCTTTAAATGTGAAATCACCGGCGGGATCTTCCCCAACAATATCTTTTGTGCCTTTACTGTGGCCCGCCAAGGGCCCAGCGAGCCATGGCCGTTTGATGGGGTTGATACGATTGTGCTCGACATGGCGTTTTATGTAAAAGGGAACATCGACTGTCTCGACTCACGCAATCATGATACCCAAGGGTTGGAGTTTTATACCCAATACACCCTTGCGCCCCGTGATCAAAACTACGGGTATGCTCTGTTATGGCAGGCCAATCAGCATGATGTGTATTACTGGACCGATAACAGTCCCAATTGGGAACAAGTACGGCCGAACGTAAATTTCTGTTTTACCGATCATGAATGGCATCAGATTCAAATTGTGCACGAGCTAGATGAAGACGACCATTGGTACCGCAAAATGGTATTTAATGGACAAGAATACGAAATTGGCAGCAGTCACGAAGATGTTTTTGATACGTTTGACTGGTGGCACGAATACTTTATCAATGTCGCGCTTCAAATCGACTCACATGAAGAATCATTCACCGATAATACGGCCCGGCCGATTGCGGTTTATATCGACCAAGTTAACTTAGTCGGGTATGACTCGCGCTACATCAGCATCAAACAAGATATTGTGGGTGAAGATCCACTGATCGGTGGTGATGTAACATTTGAAGTCACCGTTACAAACGATGACCAGACCGCCAGCCAAACGGCGCATAATTTATCGATCGGGGACAGCCTGCCACCCGGCATGATCTTAAAATCTGTTGAGCCAGCTCCATCAATTATTATCGAGCCGGAAGGTGAGTTGGACCTTGATAACCCAGACGCCAATGATCCGACCCTGCTTTACTACTTAGATGTGGCAGATCTGGGGCCAGAAGAATCATTTAACTACACAGTTACGGCAACTCTGTCTGACTACTACATCGATTACATCTTAAACGAGAGCAGATACGGCCGGGTAGAGCATCAAGTGGCCGCCTCGATTAATGTGGCAAAAAATAACGAGACCCAGCAAGACTTTTCAGAAGACATGCTGGTAACAAACCCGCGTTTCATCAACGTGACCGGCAGCGTAACCCAGTCAACCCATGATGCCCAAACCAACGGTGCAGGAGAATTCAATGATGCGGGTGCAACCTGGCCCGTGCGCTATGAATTTGAAGTACAAAACAACGCCAAATATGAAAGCGAAGAAGTAAAATTCCATGCATATTTGCCAGAAGGGATCGCTTATTTAGGCAATGTGAGCGTTTCACCGTGGCTACCCGGGGCAGACTATGCGCCTCGCATCGAGCTGGGTACAACCGGTGCCATCACTCTGTCATGGCACATTGGGGACTTAACGGCCGACCATTACACCGATCCAATCAAGATTAGTTTTGATGCGGCCGTCCCTTATCGCTATCGTGATCCGCTTGACTCCAGCGCGGCCGTCGGCGCCTTCCCAGGCCCATTTACCGGCCCATTTGTCTCTGAAGGGGATGAGTTTGAAGTCAACTACCATGTCACGGCCGACTACGATGGCAACACCTATGAAGATGGCTCATTAACCAACAGCGTTTATGACCGCCCGCTCGTATTCGACACCGAATATGTCGCCTACGATCTGTCAGTAACCCCCAACACGCTAGACAAAGCGGGCGGGACGGTTGAATATCGCCATCATTTAGATTTTTCTGAATATTACGACAGCAAAGCGGTTGAATTGGAACAGATTCTGCCAAACGGGGTCTATTACAACAACTCAAATTTGCTGCCCGCCAGCATCGAAACCGATACCCCATCTGTAGGGTTAACCCGCATCGTTTGGGACATTCCGCAAACGCGCTCACAAGCATCAGACACCTATTCGGTGACGCTTGAAGCGATTGTAAGCGGCGAAGCGGCCGACATTGTGGGTTCAACCGGAACTGTAACCGGCCATTGGGGCGATTATGTTGCGGATGATGGGTTCTTGTATCCGCTTAACACCAAAACAGACACCGCCTATCTAAACGCCGGTTTAACCCACATCACCCAACAGATCCGCGTCAATTCTGGTGATTGGTCTGATAGCGTGGTTGGATTTAGTAGTGATGAAGTCGACTTTAATCTGCATTTTGAGCAGGCTGAAAGCATTGGTGGGCAAAATATCGTGGTCCGGTCCGTATTGCCACACGGCATGTTTTATGTCGATGGCTCGGACGAATACGCCAGTGACGGCACATTCAGCAACGGCACAGGCTGTACGGCCAATAGCACCGCCCCAACCAAATATGAAGAAGATGGCTTGGAAGTGCTTGAATGGCAGCTGTGTGATGTTGCTCAAGGGAGCATGTTCGATGTCGTTTTCACCGGCATCATTACCAAAACGCCTGACGTTGAGCCGGATTGGTCGGTATCGTCATACGGCCGCTTAGATGGTGAAAATACGGAAGGGACAGCGTACAACCAACAGGTGATCAACACCGTTGATTACCAAACGCCAAAACTGGTTGTCACCATGACCGGCACGCCTAAACGTGACCTTGAAGCGGGTAACACCGTTGCATTTGAGGTGGTGGTTGAAAACCAAGGTGAGGCGGCCGCCTATAATCTTGAGCTAGAAACACTCATCCCAGAGTGGATAGAAATACCGGCGACCGGCGGTTCAAGCAGCAGCGGCAGCAGCACGTTTACGGCCGATGCAACAGCACAGGCCGGAAACGGTGGCACGCTGACATGGACACCGATTGCAAGTTTAGCCGTCAGCGACACCGTTACTTATTCATGGACCGGTACCGTAAAAGCCGGCTTGCCTGTGGCCCAGTCGATGAACGCTTTAAGCAGCGTGGGATATAACAGCCATGCTTTGGGATTAGGCTCCCAATTTGATCGGACCGGCTTAGACAGCGACCCGAATACAGACGAACTTCAGCTTTTTGGGGCAGGTATTACGCTTGAACAGGGATTTGACGACAATCAAATAGAAATCGGTGAACTGATCACAGTTACCCTGAACGGCACCATCCCACCAAACTTTACCGCCTACTACCCTGTACTAAAAAATACGTTGCCAAACGGAGTTAAGCACATTCCGGGCACCGTTCAGGTGACAGGGGCAACGCTCTATTCTGAACTGCAATACGACAATCGGTACGGTATTTTCTTAGATACGATTACCAACAACACCCCTAGCCCACTCCCCTACTCTGTCACCTTCCAAGCGGTTGTTGACGGCCGGGACTATGCAACAAACGAAGAAATTTTCAACGAAAACTGTATTGAGCTTGACCCAGTCACCTCGATTGTTGGCTGGTGGAACTCACCAGACGGATACGATCACAGCAACGGCCCAGCCTTCTCACTACAGGAAGAAAGCTATGACTCGTTTAGCCCGGTTGATGAAGATGAGCTGACGGTGATTCAACCTTGTCTCGAAATTCGGGTGGATGAATTTTACAACGTCATTGCGGCCGGTGATCTCAACTCGTTTACCGTGACCATCACCAACACGGGGGCAGCGGCCGCCTTTAATGTAGAGATTTTGAACACGCTTCCGGTTAGCACCACGCTCTACAATTTAGAGTACACAAGCTCTCCAGAACCGGCCAACTTGGTGTATACCACGACGGTAAAACCGGCCGAAGATTTTAGCCCCACATCTAACCCAATTACGATTGAGAACGACGAAGCTGAAGAAGAGACTGATCCTTCGCAAGAAGTGTATTGGACCGGCGTCAGCGAAATTCCGGCCGGTGGGGTCTGGACCGTTAAATATCGGGTCAGCACATCGTCAGAAATCGCCGCCAGCATGCGCTTGGTCAATCGGGCAGAAATTATTCGCTCTACATCAGGCAGCGGCACACCGGGTGATCGGGATCGTAACGGACAGCTAGACAGTTTGTTCGACAACAACAGCGATGGGTTACACGACCTGATCGATGAAGCCAATGTCAACTTGTTGTGGTCTGATCATGATCTGTTTGCTGACCCCTATGATGACAACAGCCTCTTCTTAGCTTTACCAGCCAGCAGCGTCGCCAATTCGCTCGATTCTAGCGCTGACAGCGACGGAGACACCATCGCCAACAGCATCGACTTAGACGATGATAACGACGGTATTCCAGACTCAATCGAGTGTAGCTTTGAGTCAGACGGAACGCTGAATTCGATTATCAACGGCGGATTTGAATATCCGGTTATCCCGCTCGAAAGCTCTGAAAAGGTGTATGGCTCGCTCGTGCCAGGTTGGGCATCGAACTCAACCAGTGGTGAAATCGAGATATTTGGCACCAATTTTGAAGCGATTCCGGCCTATGACGGCCGTCAATTTGCCGAGGTCAATGCAACTGATTTAGGCACCCTTTATTTTGATATTAAAACAGTTCCAGGTGACACCTTAACCTGGTCATTCGCCCATCGCGGCCGATTTGGCACCGACTCGGTTCGACTTGAGTTTGGCCCAGCAGACGGCGCCGCCACGGCGAGCCAAGCGATCACCAGCGGCTTTGGCGAATGGAAAATGTACAACGGCACCTATCTGGTTCCGGCCGGACAAACCAGCACGCGCATGGCATTTACCGCCATCAGCACGGCCGGTGGTGCTACAGTGGGCAACCTGCTAGACGCGGTCAGCCTGAGCGGCACAACGTGTAACGGAGACGTTGATCAAGACGGTCAGCCAAATCACCGCGATTTAGACAGCGACAACGACGGCATTTATGACAGTGCTGAATCGGGCGGCGTTGATTTTAGTAGCGATGGGTTGCCCGATGACCGCGCCTATTCAGGTGAAAAAGAGTCAGCTCTTGTCCTGACCGATGGGATCTCGATTTACAACATCGTTCAAATCCCGGCCGAAGTAACCTACGGCACCGTCTTCACCTACTCGCTCACTATTCCTGGAATCAAGGAATGGCAGCGGGTGCGGGCCACCATGTACGATGCGGTTGTAACTGACCATATCGACAATCGCTTAGATATTTTAAGCATCAGCAACGGAACGCGGGATGGCAATACAGTCACCATCAGCTACGGCGACATTCCACCAGAAACGGTGTATGAAGAAGAGATTGTTGTGCAAATTCCGGTTAATTCAAGCGTTAAAGATGGGGATCTGATCGGCAATCAGGTGCTGTTTAACACGGCCCAAGATCGTGTTTATGCAGACGCCGTACAGGTTCTGAGCGGCCGTCGGCCGGATACACGCGCCATGCTATTTGGTGGTGATCCGATCGAGATTACCGCACCAGCCCTCGTGGTTGAAACCTTTACAGATGTGTACGGGGTTGAAGCGAATGATCAAATCAGCGTCACAATCCGGGTCAAAAATGTCGGCCGGGGCAGCGCCAACAATGTCGCTTTGAGCGCCATCTTCCCTAGCAACACCAGCTTAGCCGGATCAACAGCCACCAGCTGGAACCTCGGCACAATCGCGGGTGAAAGTTTCCAAGATATCAGCGTTGTGCTCAATATCGACAGCGTTGAATACGGCCGGAAATACCCACTTATCGCCACCGCCAGCGGTGTTGACGTGTTGGGCAACCCGATCCCCGCAGATAACAGCGGCCGAGTGACGGCCGATATCAGCCCAACCGACGTGGGTGAAACAACGATTTTTGCCGGTGGCCTAAATTGTGAAACGGTTACCAAAAACGTCGCGTTCGAAGACTTGAAAAACGTAGGTTACAACGACTGGGACTTTAACGACCTCGTCGTGCGCTTAAACGCAGAGCTATGTTATGCAACCGATGTAGAAGGGTTTGAGCAAGTTCATGGCAAAATCGACCGATCATTGCTGCGTGCGCCTAATGCGTGTGCCAACGAAACGGTAGAAGCTGAGCTAGCAAATCTAACCGGCTTTACGGTCACCAACGATGCTAGCGTCAGCAACGGGCAGTACATTTCAGTTCCTGGTTCCGGTGCGGTGCGCCAAACGCCAGATGAAAATGAAAAAGCGGTCTTCACCTTTAATGTGGCGGAAGCAGGCACCTATTCGCTCGAAGCGATTGTGAATGCGCCTAGCCGCTTTAACAATGCGTTCTTTGTCAAAGTTGATGATGGTGATCCGTTCGAATGGTGGTTTAACCCAACTGACGGAACGTGGTTTACCACAACAATCAATCAAAGCGCGATTGAGTCCGATCCGTTTGAATTTGAACTAACGGCCGGAACCCACACCGTTACGCTGTATGTGCGTGAGCAGGGTGCCAAGATCGATAGTTTGGGGCTGGTATGCAACAGCTTCGGCGATGCGCTGCCGGTTGATTCGCTAGCGACCGCCACACTGACTTACACGGTTTTGGCCCGTGGTGCAGGTTTCCAACACACGCTACTGCAAAATTTACAGCTAAGCGGAACGGGGCAGGCACGGTCTGAATATTATGATGGGAACGGACAGCTGATCAGCACAGAGGCGTTCAGCTTCTACGAAGACACGGTATTTGAAATATTTGAAAATACCCGCACCGCTCTGCCCGTTTACTTCCCAGAAGATCACCGGCCGCATACCAATTCACGCCCAGAGCAGCTTGAGCACGTTGATGGTGCCTCGGCCGTGATTCGCCTGATCTTAAATGATCCGGCCGAAAATCTAAAAGACGACCTCAATCCAGCCCCATGGGATTTATATATCAAGGTGTTAGACACCACTGAAGAAATCCATTTACCGGGCCCCGGTAACCTAGACAACAAACAGCGTGTTCTGGCCAACTTTGACCGAGACACACCGTTGGTCGGCTACCACTTGGACATGGGCTTTATTTTTGAAGACAGCTGGACCTGGCCGTTTGATAACACCGGAATCTGGTACGCCTATCCAAGCTTTGTAGACTTTATCAGCTCGGGTGAAACCCAATATCTTGATTGGTACAACACCCGCAACGATGACAATGTATGGCACTTTGGCACCCCGGTTCGGTCACCGTTTGCACCGGTCACACCCAAAACCGTTGTCTCCCGTTTTAATACAACCCCTGTCGTTGCTGATCTTGATCTAGATGGATCTTTTGAAGTGATTTTAGGCGATGCGATGGGTGAAAAGATTCGGGTGTATAACCGCTTCCTCGACCATTCGTGGACCTTTAGCACCGACACAGGCACCGCCTTTGCAGACAATGTTTTGGCAGATGTGAAGGTTGCTAATATCGATTCTGATCCAGAATTAGAAGTTCTATTTGGCTCAGAAAGCGGCTGGCTCTATGCGATTAATCACGATGCCACGCTCGTAAGCGGTTTCCCTCAACAGCTTTCGGTTGAACCGATTTTATCAACGCCTGAAGTGGTTGATTTAGATGGGGATGGCACCAACGAAATTCTGATCGGATCGGGCAACGGCCGGATCTATGTCCGTAATCTTGATGGGTCGTTCAAATGGAACACCAGCTTGGGTGACTTAGGCGATCAATTTGGATCACAGGCACAAAATTCGGGTGCGGTTGCGGCCGATCTTGATGGTGATGAGGATCTTGAGATCATCATCGGCTCTTGGGACAAATCGCTGTATGTGATCGACCATGAAGAAAACTTGCTGTGGACGTATGAAACGGAAGATGTGATTGTGGGCAGTGCGCTTGTAGCAGAACTCGATGCGGAGCACGACGGTCTCGAAATCGCGTTTGGCTCCGGTGACGGCAACTTCTATCTGCTAAATGCGGCCGGTAATCTTATCTGGAAACGTCAGATCAACGGCATCATCATGGCGGCTCCGGTTCTGCACGACATGGACCAAAACGGCGAGCTTGACCTGCTGATTGGAGGCACCAATGGCAACTTGTACGCTTGGAGCACAGCGGGTGATCTGCTCGATGGCTATCCCCTAAACGTAGGTGGCGAGATCAACGGCAAACCGCTGGTCATCGACGTGGATACAGACGGAGTGGATGAACTTGTGATCGGCTCACAAGATGGGAAAGTATACGCATGGGAGTTGAATGGGTCCCATGTTGCTGGCTGGCCCAAAGATACCGGTTACGCCATTAATGGCTCGCTGACGGCCGCCAATCTAGATGACAATGTGGACATGGAATTGATCGCCGCCAACTTTGGCGGAGAACTGCACCTGTTTGAAACCGTCTCTGAATTACGCACGATCTTCATGCCATTTGTTCATCGGTAATCCGCTTACTTTTATTGTTTCATTCCAACGGATGCACACCGATTCTGACTAAAGAGTCATGAATGCAATGTGCATCCGTTGCTAAATAACCTCAATTCGAAGTTATTTAATCCCTGTCACAAGACCGGCTTTGCAATACTTTCAAAAATAAAAAATAATCTGTGACTGGGATTTTAGAGAAATCAAATCCCAGTCATACGGCTTTAAGTTGCTCTTTTTACAAATTTGGCGCGGCCGTATGACAGGGATTGAGTATTAATTCCGAACTGAGTTTAAATAATTTTTTTACGCCCGTTTGCTTATCTGTCAGGCACCCAGTTTAGGTTTTAAGTTAATTTAGGAAGGAAGAGCATCAGTTTTAATTTAGGTTTTCTTATGTTGTTTTCAAGAAACGCTTTTCCCCTTTTCCTTATCGGATTTTTAGCGGCCGGATTTTTCCTGCTTGCCGGGTCAGTAACCACTGGCACAGCGGCCCAGCCACTCACCCACAAAATGTCAGCCTCATCAACCGCTCGGTACACCAGCGCGCCGGTCTTGGCCGATATTGATAATAACGGCACCACAGAAATCATTATTGGTGATGTTGACGGTGAACGGCTACAGGTATTTGATCTAGGGCTTACACCCATCCTAACCAAAAATGTAGAAAGCGGGATTCAAGCAACCGTAGCGGTGGGGAACCTAGATGCTGACGCAACATCTGAAATCGTGTTCGGCACCATAAAAGGGTGGCTGCATGCGATTGAGCATGATGGAACGCCTCTACCCGGCTTCCCGATTTTAGTGGCAACCGAAGGGATCTTATCGACACCCGTTATTGCTGATATTGATGACGATGACGAAATTGATATTACGTTTGTAGCTGGCAACGGCCGGGTTTACGTTTATGGGGCTGACGGAGTCGCTAAATGGACCAAATCTTTGGGTGATTTTTCCGGAATCAGCGGCCAAGTCCGCAACGGAAACGCGGTAGTTGCAGACATCGATGCTGACGGCGATTTTGAAATTATCGCCGGTTCATACGCCAATGATTTGTATGCGTTTGACCATACCGGCACCGAACTCTGGACTTATTCGACCGGCGGGCCAATCATTTCAACACCGCTGGTGATTGATCTAGACGGCAACCCTTTTGATGTCGGCTTAGAAATAATTTTTGGCTCAACCGATGACAATTTATATGTCATTTCAAAAACTGGCACTTTGGTTTGGCTGCGGGATACAGGGGCAACAATTGAAACATCAGCCACGGCCCTTTTAATTGATGATGATGCCTATCAAGACATTGTGATTGGGAATAATGCAGGAAATTTGCTGGCATACACCGACCAAGGTGATCTGATCAATATGGGGGATTGGCCGTTTTCGGCCGCTGCCGGGATCAGTGCCCCGCCTGTCGCGGCCGATGCAAATCAAGACAATATTACAGACATTATTGTGCCCAGCGAAGATGGGGTTGTACATGCATTACAGACAAGCGGCTCCGTTGTTAGTGGCTGGCCAATTACCACAACCAACGCGGTTGTAAATGCTGTAGCCATAGCAAATATTGATGGAGATGCACAAAAAGAAATCGTAGCGGCCGATGTGGGAGGGAACATTCACATCTGGGGGGTAGAAATCGCGCCAACAGCCACCCCATCCCATACCCCTACAGCGACAAACACGCCGACACCAACCCATACGCCCACTCAAACCCCAACACCTGAACCGGGTTCAACCAACACTCCAACCGCGACAAATACACCAACTCCAAACCCAACACAGCCACCCGGGGCCACAGCGACACCCTCTTTTACCCCTTCGCCAACGCCTCTGACACCCCCAATTGTGGATGATGGCACGCCTGATTCACAGGTCTTGCCTAACAAAATTTATCTTCCAATCACACGGTAGCTCAACCACCAAACCTGATCAGTTAAAAACAAAAAACACCCTTAAAGGGTGCTTTGTTCTAAAAATATAAAGCCGACTGAAGCGCGGCCGATGGGCAGTAAAACTAAATCTTATTGGTGGTACTGGCGACGACGAGCCACGACTTTAGCTCTTTGCAGCGACTCTTCTTTCTTGCGTTGTGCTTCACGCCACAAAGAAATGAAAATCGGTGTTGAAATAACTGCTAGAAGTGTTCCGCCTAAGATAATTTCGCTCATGATCTAATCCCTGCTTATTAAAGAGTTTTGTGGTAGTTGTTTTATTATCTACCTATTCAAAGCTACGCTCTATAGCTTATATGACAAATTGAAGTGAAACTTTTTTACTTCGAATGTGTTAATCCTTATTTTAATCTTTTTGGTTGATTAACACAACAGTGAAAGGAGTGCTATTTACACCTATTTAAGCTTTCACAAATGAAGTGTAATCTATATTACACTTTGAATCTTACATATTAGTTTATGAAATATGAACAGTTCATCACAAGGCTTTAACCGTCTTTCTAACCCAACACCAATAGCTACAAAGATAATAGCCTTTCAGCCTCACGCAGGCCAGATAAATATGCGCCATGTACGGTTGCGGGGTATTCAGAATGGGTTGCTTCACCGGCAAAAAACAGCCTGTTCTCGACAGGATCGGCCAGAATTTGGCGCGCATCGGCCGGGGCGCCCACGGCCGGAAACGAGTATGAACCATGCGCAAAGGGGTCGGCGATCCAGCGGGTAATTTGTACTGATTCAGGCTCAGGAGCATCCTCAGAGAACATTGACCGTAAAACATGCATCGCATCAGCGATAATTTTTTCATCAGAAAAAGACTCGATCTGTGTGCCAAAATCGGCCGCATTGAATGCTAAGATAATCGGCTTTTGAATATACGGATATAAATTAAACCATTCAGACCATTCTCCCCGCTGCTCGGATAATTTTGAAAACCACTCCGGCCGTTTGTTCCAAAATGGCTCTGCAAAACGCAGATAGACTTTGTTTAATACACCAACACCCATTTGTTCAATAACCGCCCGCTTGGCGGCCGGCAAAGGGGGAGAAAACGCAACCTTGTCCTGCTTGAGCACACCCAAGGGCAGGGTGATGATGGCTTTATCCCCGCTGAAACTTCCTCGCTCCGTTGTGACAGTCACCCCGGCCGCATCATGACTAATTTGGGTAACCGTCTCCCCTAATCGAATATCCAACCCATCGGCCAAAAATTGAGGCACAGCCCCATACCCTTCGGGGAAAATCACATCAGGCCCATCAAACCCCGTCCCATCCTCGATATTGTGTGCCGAGAGCTGATCCACACTGCCGGACCACTCTTGCTCTAAGGCTGAATTGAGCACGTGGTTCAAATGCATCTTCTCATTTGCATCCAGCGCATCACCAGCGATAAATCGCTCAATCGCCTCCCCTATCGAAATATCCACATCCAGTGACTGGGCCTGCTCAACGGCTGACTCAATTTTTTCTTCAAACAGTTCGTACTTGTTCCATTCCCTGTCTGGCAAACGCCCCCCATCTGTCCCATACAGCAGCCCATTGTCATAATCGGTCTCAAGGCGCGGCGCGTTGATCTCATCGGCCAAGTCTGTAATCGGGTTCCGCTTAATCCCATGAATCCATGAAGCTCCTAAATCCATCGGGGCGTCGGGCCAAAGCTGACTGGTATGGACCCGGCCGCCAATCCGATCTCGCCCTTCGAGGACTGTTACGGTGGCTCCGGCTGCTTGCAGAGCCCGGGCGGCCGCTAAGCCAGCCATCCCAGCCCCAACAACAATAACGTTTAAATCTGATCGATTTGATGTGCAATTGGTCATAAGCAAAGCGGCCGATGCTGCGGCCGAATATGTGATAAATTCCCGTCTCGTTAAAAGGGTAATCGCCATAAAACGGGATTTTATAGTGGAATGTCACAACGTTGTAGCTCGTAACAGCAAATTTATTAGACAATATGATATGACCAAATTGAAAAAATAAGCTAATCTCCACTAAATTAAGTTGAGCTCATGCGTTTGACTTCAGAAAGAAGGAAAAGAGAATGGTTCATGATGATGTGAATGAATCGCAACCAGAACAGTCAATGGGATGGTTAAAAGCAGGTGGGGTGGCCTTGATGAATGGGGCGACCATCGGATTTTTAGAAGTCCTGTGGTGGATCTCACTCCTATCGCTTATTTTTGCTGGGCCGCTCTCCGTATTTGTCGGCCGGGCCAGCGTTTTTATGTTTGTGGGGGCCATTATATCTGCCACACTAATTGCGTTTAGGGGGTCTTGGCGCGGTTCGATCGGGATGCCACAAGATGTGCCTGTCGCGATTTTAGTCGTCATTACCAGCCGTTTGGTTACAACCGCACCGGCCAGCGTCTCACCAGAAGATCTATTTATCACAATTACTGTAACCATTGGTCTCGCCTCGATCATTTTTGGCCTGTTTATGACCTTTTTGGGCTTCTTCAAGCTTGGCAACTTGGTCCGCTTTTTGCCGTTTCCGGTCATGGCCGGATTTTTGGGCGGAACCGGATGGCTGCTATTAATCGGTGGTATGGCCAGTTCATTAGAATCAGGCAGCACGGCTGATATTTTGCGGCCGGAATCGATTCAATTTTGGGTTCCAGCCATCGTTGTGGGGCTTATCGTCTATATTGCGGGGCTTTACTCTAATCGGCCGATCGTTCTGCCAGCCGTTTTGCTGCTATCGGCCGGCGTGTTCTTTCTTATCACAACGATATTAGGATACTCCATTGCAGAGTTAACCCAAGCAGGCTGGCTCGTGGGTGCCTTACCAGATGGCTACCAGCCACAACTGCCCCAGCTAGCAGATTTCGCCAATGTTCAATGGGGCTTAATTTTGGCCCAGTCCGGCAGTTTAGCCATTTTAGCCGTGGCTTCAGCCATCGCCATGCTGCTGAACAACAGCGGGTTTGAGCTAGCCATCAATGCAGACCTTGACCCCAACAAAGATTTGCGCGCACACGGCTTAGCCAATGTGCTGGGTGGATTGGTTGGAGGCTGGCCCACCTACATTACGCCAGCTTGGTCATCCATTAATGCCCAAGACAAGAAAGAGCACCCCCTATCAGGGCTAATTGCCCCACTGATTACCGGCGTGCTTCTTTTTTATGCGACCCAACTCTTTACATTTTTGCCCCGGTTTATCATGGGGGCCACAGTCGCCTATATCGGAATCATCTTTTTAGCCGAATGGATAATCGCGCCAGCCCGCCGCTTGCCCCGCTTAGAATATGGGATTGTTCTATTTATTCTGGCCGTCATCGCCTTTTTCGGCCTGCTCGAAGGGGTGGCTGTCGGGCTCATCTTGGCCGTCATTTTATTTGTCATCAACTACAGCCAAATCGATGTGTTGCGCTATGTGATGTCCGGTTTGTATCAGCAGAGCCGTGTTACCCGGGTGGCCGAACAGCGTGACTTTTTGCGCTCGGTTGGTGAAGAAACGCAGATTCTACAGCTACAGGGATACATCTTCTTTGGGTCAGCCAATCGCCTTTTAGACAAAGTTCGCGAACTGGTCGACGACAACGACATTCGTTTCCTCATTCTGGATTTTGATCGGGTTTCAGGGATTGATTCGACCGCCCTGTTAAGCTTTTCAAAAATTCAGCAGTTTTTGGCACGCCAAGATATCGAGCTCTTTTTGTGCGACCTAGCTCCCAACGACCGGGCGCTGATTGAGCAAGAGTTGTCAGGTGACTTAGTAAAAGACATTGAGATTTTCAAAAATGTCGATATGGCGCTGCAATATTCCGAAGATGCACAGCTTATCCGTGAGGGATTTGATCCATCTACTCCGGTCCCATCGTTAAAAGAGCAAATGGAGCGAACGCTGCCCAATGCGAAAAATATCGATCAGATGCTTAGCCTTTTAGAAGAAAAACATTTAAAAGATGGGGAGTATTTAATGCTGGCGGGTGACCCAGCTTTAGACATGTTTTTTGTAAAAGATGGCACGGTCACGGCCCAATTGGAGCGTGACGACGGAAAAATCGTCCGGCTGGAAACGATGAGCATGGGGCGTTCGGTAGGTGAGTTAGGCTTTTACCTTAACCAAAGCCGAACTGCGGCCGTTGTTAGCCAAGGGGACTCGATTGTTTATCGGCTGACAAAAGACAATTTGGCAAAAATTGAGCAAGAGCACCCAGATGTGGCCTCAACCATTCACCGCCTAATCGTGAATCTGCTGTCTGATCGGGTGACCCATTTGGTGGGTGTGGTGGATGTGCTACAGCAGTAGATGTTGGTAGACGCGCATACCCATCTAGACCACTACACGGCCGAGGAATTGCCCTTGGTCTTAGCCCAGATCGAGCAGCTACCTTGCCGCACGTGGGCGGTCTCGATGGACTTAGAATCGTGGGAGCTTACGCAAGCCATCGCCCAAAACCGGCCGAACATCATGCCCACATTTGGCATCCATCCTTGGAACGCACATCTATACGCCGATCGGTTAGACGAGCTTGATGGCCCCACCAAAGCCTCTTTGCACATCGGTGAGATCGGTCTTGATTTCCACTGGGTCGAAGAAAAAGAGCGCTGGCCAAAACAGGAAGTGGTGCTTGACTATTTTTTACGCCGAGCGGCGGAGCAAAATAAGGTGGTCAATCTGCACACCAAGGGGGCTGAAAGCCTTATCCTAAAAAAGCTAAAAGAGTTCAACGTTGAACGGGCGGTTGTGCATTGGTATTCGGGGGATGTGGCCACATTTGACGAGTTGGTCGCACACGGCTGCAATTTTACGTTTGGGGTTCAGCTGCCGTTTAGCGAGCTTATTCAAGCATGCGCCCAACGATGTCCGGCCGACAAGGTGCTAACCGAAACTGACGGGCCGGGAGGGCTTGAATGGCTAAATGGGGAGCGGGCCTATCCCAGCCATATCTCATCTGTTACAAAAAATTTGGCCTCTTATCGCTCCATAGATGAGGCTGATATGCGAGGGATAATCGGCCGGAACTATACACGGCTCCTACAAAATGACGGGTGAGTCCTCTTGTATCTGGGGTGCTTCTCTCCTTTTCTTGTTCTTGGCACCATTCTTTGAGCCTCGTAGCCATCCCTTAACCCGATTGGCACGGACCAGCAAAAGCAGGCTAAGCAAAATTAGAGCAATCACCGGAACGGGTGACAGCAGCCGTGATGTTAAGATCCAGTGGCCTACCGCCAAAATAGCCGCAAAATAAACGGTACGGTGTAGCTTTTTCCACCTTTTGCCCAGCACCCGCATCGTCACGGGAAAAGATGTAACAGCCAAGAGCGCCAAGATGAGGAAGCTGACTGATCCTAACCGAGCGGCCGGCCGTGACAAGATATCTAGCCACAGTTGATCGACGCGCCACCCCATTTCAGACCCGGCATAAACTAAAAGATGAACGCTGGCATAAAGAAACGAATAAAGGCCGATCGGTTTGCGTAAGGGGAGCAATTTCTTCCACCCAAATAAAATATTGAGCGGGGTCAATACCAATGAGATCAGCAGAAGCCATACAGCGATATGGCCGCTGTATGAGAGGGAGACGGCCGCTAAATTTTGCTGGCTGTGCAAACGAGCAAGTTCCCGGCCGATAAAAACGGAGATCGGAGCCAAACATCCAATATGGGCCACAAGCTTTAGGATGTCCGCCCCTTGGCGACGATTATTCTTGAAATAATTGCGAATTAAATTGATCATAATTTCCTGCCCGGTGTGGGGCAGAAAAATTAAACCGAGAACGAGCGGAAACCATCAATAACGTCAGTGGCGAATTTTGGAAAATGAGCGTCAAATAAATTGACAAACGAGCAATTTAGCTAAGCATACGCCGAAAATGAGTAGGGAAAGCCGCTTTTTTCCGTTAAAATCGACTTTAAGTCGTATTTTTTGAAAAGCTATTGCTTCGCTAAAAATCTTTTTCTCTGGAGCCGGTGTCTATAAAAGCGAAGCCTAATTAACTTGCCCCTACCATCCCTGTGATCCAAGCAGAGACAGTAGGGCAAGACATGAAATCAGTCGATCCCAAATTCCACACTAACCGCACCCCTTTCATTGCAACATGCGGGGTGATCATCGCACCTTGGAGGAAACACAATGTCACAAGAATGGGGAAAACGTTTAAAAAAATTTAGATTACGGACCGGACTTTCGCAAAATGAGTTTGCTGACGCAATCTCGGATATGGTCGTGCAATTTGACGAAGAGACACGGGAGCAGTTAAAGGATATTAATATCGAGAATATGATCCTTTCCAATTCAGAATTGAGCCGATATGAAACCGGAAAGCGCATTCCTCGATACCGCAGTCGTTTTGTCACGCTGATATTGATGCTGGTCAGGTTAGGTGGCATCGAAGAGCTTGAAGAGGCGAATGGGTGGTTGGAGCAAGCAGACCAATCCCCTTTAACCGAAAAAGAGTCTGGCATCATCTTTAAAGACGTTGAAAAAACAAGCGGGATCAGCAACCGCAGCTTCAGCAGCGTGTTGACAGAAAAGCTTACTGAAGATCAACCGGTGGGGCTCACGATGCCTCAGTTTGCAATGTGGTCGAGCCTGTTGGCGATTGTGATTATTCTGTTGGGAGTGATCTACTTTCTGTTGTCTGGCGGGCCGGTTGAGCCAGATGCTCTATCTGTCGTCAGAATCGAATCTCAAAAAAGCGAGCCGGTACAAGCCAGTGAGCCAGAGGCCGAGCAAAGTGCGGCTGAACCGACGGATGAGCCGGTGACAGAGGCCAAACCGGCAAGCCTTTCCAGCGAAGAATTTTTGATTGGCGATTTCTCAGACGGGCATGCGGGCTGGCAAGCCTTCCAATCGGAAGAAAATATGCAAATGTTTGACTCCATGTCGAACGAATTATGCTCAGACATCGCTACATCGGGTTCCTATCTATGGGCGCTAAGGCTGTGGAAAGAGGAGATCCCGCTGGATGCCAACAGCCGCTACAGACTAACGATGGATGTAAACAGCTCTGTTGATCGAAATATCACCGTTTTACTGGCCCATAAAGATCTATTTAAGTGGTATCTGTTTAGCGTGCAAGAGATCAACGTAGGAACCCAAACGATTGAAATCGAGTTCAATCAACATGTTTCTGATCCGATTGCCAGCCTGAGCCTGTTGCTAGGTGGGCAAGCGCCAGGCGAGATGTGCTTTGACAATCTAATCCTTGAAGAGATTGGAACGTTTGAATCGGCCGAAGCCGCTGTGCAAGCCAACGAATCTGACAACATGTTAGACACGGCCCCATTCGAAAATGGGTGGTGGGAAACATGGGGCTTCCACCCTTTCCAAGAACCCGTTTATACGATCCACTTTAAGGATCAATCTCCCTGTTTTGCCATCGGTAAACATGCGGATCATTTGGGGCAAATCAATTTCTTCCAAGAGCCGATCTCATTAACGGCCGGGCAAGAATACCGAATCGCCTTTGATGTCAGTGCCTCAATAGCGGATGAGATCAAAACGAATGTAATTATTGGGGATGCTGTAAACGAAGTTTGGACCTTGAGTGCGAGTGATCAAGTTTTAGAGTATCGCTTTGAAGCAAAAACAGACATTACGGAAGAGTCATTTTTGGTTCACCTAAGTGGGCCAGACGAAAGTGAGGTTTGTTTCAAAAACATTTCTCTCTCACTTGAGGGGTAATTTTTAGCGGGGGAGCCACCCCAACCGATATCGCCAAATATGCAGAGTTCTTAAAGTAAAAGGACTTCACCTTTTCCTGTTTTGGGTTTCAGCTAAAATTCGGCCGACTATTGCACCCACATCTGCCCTAGCAGATTGCAAAATTATGCTGAGGATTCAACCCTCGGGGAAAGAAAAAATGACTACGACCCAATCGATTTTAGATAAACAGAAAAAGCACCTCTGGCCCAATCACCTGCTCTATTACGGCGAAAGCCCATTGCCCCTTGCCAAAGGGGACGGCATGTACGTATGGGACAGCGATGGGAATAAATATCTCGACTTTTTTGCCGGTATTTTGACCACCAGCGTGGGGCACAATAACGCCACCGTCAACAAATATATGAAAGAGCAGATCGATAATCTGCTCCACACCTCGACCTTGTACCCCAATGCAGCCCATGCCAATTTGGCGGCGAGCATGGCCGAAATCACCCCAGAAGGGTTAGATACGTTCTACTTTGGGGCCAGCGGTACAGATGCAGACGAAACGGCCGTGATCATGGCCCAAGTCTACACCGGCAACACCGAAGTGATTGCGCTCCGCCACGGCTACAGCGGCAAATCTCAGATGGCGATGTCACTGACCGGCCAAGGCTCTTGGCGCATGGGCCCCGTCCACATCGGCTATATTCGCCACGCCATGACCCCCTACACCTATCGTAGCTTGGGTGATATTCCAGAAGATAAATATGTGCAGGCCTGTCTCGATGACCTGCAAGATGTAATTGCAACCATGACATCGGGCAAGCTGGCCTGTATGATCATGGAGCCAATTCAGGGTGTGGGTGGATTTATCACTTTGCCTCCCGCTTACATCGAAGGAGCGGCCGAAATTGTGCGTGCACACGGCGGCCTGATTATCATCGATGAGGTGCAAACGGGCTTCGGCCGGACAGGAACCCACTGGTGGGGTCACCAACATGCCAACATCACCCCAGACATCATGACAATGGCCAAAGGGATCGCCAACGGAATGCCCCTTTCTGCCGTAGCCACCACGCAAGAAATTGCACAGGCGGCCGTGGGCAAAGGGCTAACCCTAAGCACATTTGGGGGCAACCCGGTTTCATGTGCGGCCGCTATGGGAACGCTGGAAGAGATGAAGCGTGAGTTCAACCCAGAACGCTGTGCAGAGATGGGAGCTATCCTCAAAACGGGTCTTGACGCTCTCTATGAAAAATATCCGATTATCGGTGAAGTACGCGGCCGGGGATTAATGCAGGGTATCGAGCTGGTCACAGACCGTGAGAGCAAAGAGCCGGGCACCGTTTTGGCCAACGCCGTGCTCAACGAGTGTAAAAAAGCGGGTATGTTGATCGGAAAAGGTGGCTTGTATGGAAACTCGCTCCGCATCGCTCCCCCGTTGATCGCAGACGAAAACCATATCGCCGAAGCGCTCGAGAAACTCGACTATGCGTTTGGACAAGCGATGGAATTGGACTAAATAGTAGATGGGAGCCTGTAAGCAATTACCCAGTAGGCAAAGGCAAATTTATTGCGTGTTGCGTAGATAATCTACGCAACACGCAATACGAACCTACATGTTCGCTAACATTTCTTGCACGCTTTCAATCGTAGGAGCATCGATTTTAGACGTTGCCTCATCTACTTCGGATTGGGTCATCTCATGCTTCTGCAAGTTGCCTGCAAAATAATCTTGGTATGCCAACATATCAAAGTTCCCGTGGCCACACATGTTAAACAGAATCGTTTTTGATTCGCCGCTTTCTTTGCACTCTTTCGCTTTACGAATCACAGATGCAACCGCATGGTTGGCTTCAGGGGCCGGTACGATTCCTTCAGCCTTAGCAAACATCACGCCTGCTTCAAATGTCTCTAGCTGATCGATCGCTTCGGCCGCAATCAACCCATCTGCCAACAACTGGCTGACCACCGCACCCGCACCGTGATAGCGCAAACCACCAGCATGAATTTTGGCCGGGACAAACGTGTGGCCCAACGTGTACATCGGGATGAGGGGGGTCATCCCCACAGTGTCCCCAAAGTCATAGCGGAACACCCCTTTGGTCAGTTTTGGCGCAGATGTCGGTTCACTCGCGATACACTGAATGTTTTTACCTTGGGTCAGGTTTAAGTGGACAAATGGCAACGACAAACCTGCAAAGTTTGAGCCACCACCAAACGGTGCATACACATAATCGGGCAGATCAGCCCCATCTTTCTCCAGCTGTTTAATCGCTTCCTGCCCGATAATCGTTTGGTGCATCAACACATGGTTCAACACGCTGCCCAACGAATATTTGACATCATCGTTCATGGCTGCCATTTCAACCGCTTCTGAAATAGCGATCCCTAAACTGCCGGGGGTGTCCGGGTCGGCCGCCAAAATTTGCTTGCCCGCGTTGGTCCGTTCACTGGGGGATGGGTAGACATCGGCCCCCCATGTTTGCATCATCATTTTGCGGTATGGCTTTTGATCGTAGCTAATGCGGACCATATACACTTCACATTCGATGTTGAACATGCTGCAAGCAAAGCTAAGCGCACTCCCCCACTGCCCTGCACCGGTCTCTGTGGTGATCTTTTTCACACCCTCTTTCATGTTGTAATAGGCTTGCGGCACGGCCGTGTTTGGCTTGTGCGACCCCGACGGGCTTACCCCTTCATATTTGTAGTAGATTTTTGCAGGGGTATCGAGCATCTTTTCCAAGTTATACGCTCGAAACATCGGAGTCGGCCGCCACATCGCGTAAATATCACGCACCTCTTCTGGAATTTCAACAAATTGCTCTTGTGAAACCTCTTGTTTGATTAACTCTATCGGGAATAAAGGAGCCAACGCCTCGGGACCAATTGGCTCACCTGTGCCAGGGTTAAGAGGGGGCAAAGGTTTATTCGGCATATCAGCCACAACGTTGTACCAGTGGGTTGGGATTTCACTTTCACTCAAAGTGATTTTTCTATTTTTAGACATCGCTTTCTCCTATTTTCGATTTGGGGGAACCCATATGATTTGTAGGTTATATTTTTATTTTTGCAGGTCGGCTTTTTACCCGATTTTTTTTTAATAGGCCAGCTTAAGCTTTTAACACTGTTCGGTAAGTTTTTCGATTCAATTAAATTGTGATATTCTCTTTTCTCCAGGACCAAAGACCTAGTACTTCGTAAATCTTTTTCTCTTCGTCTTTTATCCACCGGGGATTAATCATACAAAAAGGAAATATAGTCAGATTTAATTGGGTGATTATTTTCACCACCCCTTTTTTTAACCAGAAATAGAAAATTTTAAATCGTCCTTCATCACAGCCACCCATTTTATGGGATTCAATGTAGCCACTTGATTCAATTATGCAGCACCTATCAAGTCAAACATTTCTTTGCTTTTCAGAGCCAGCTTCACACAAACAAAATTTAATTAACTTAGTTCCTATGTCCATTAATCGGCCGCACCTTTGCGCCAATTAATGTTTTTGGTATTTACCAGATGATCGCCAAGGGGACGATCAATGCTATTACTTTTCGAAGGAGGAATTTTGAAAAATAGCTCATCTAAGCGGACATTCCTATTAATGGGAATTATCTCGGTCGTTGCGATTTTATTAATGGCAGCAACCGGAGCAATTGCCACACCAAGGGCAGACAAAATAGCCCCTCAAGGTCAGGGAGACCTTGAGTTAGCAGTTGATACGCCGGTCACATCCCACCGGCTCATCGTAGAATTGGCCTCTCCAGCGTTGGCTGAATCAAGCGCCGCAAGCCGGTCCATGACCAACGGGCAGCTAGATGTAAACAGCGCGGCCGCACAAGCTTACATCGCACAGATCCAACAGGAACAAACCCAATTCATCAACACCATGCAACGCTCGTTATCTGGCGTTTCTGTTGCAACGTTTAAAGATGCAAGCGGGAATTCGATAAACGCAACCTATCAAGTGTTGTTTAACGGTGTTGCTATTGATGCAGGCTTGAACACCAATCCAAGTGAATTACGGACATCGTTATTAAAAATGAACAATGTTCGCAACGTCTACTTCGACTATGCCTACCAACCCGACACATACGTTAGCTTGGATCTTGTAAACGCTCCAGCGATGTGGGACAGCGAACCGATTGGCGGCAAAGCCAATGCAGGTGCAGGCGTGATGTTTGCGTCTGTTGATGGCGGTCTGCACCACGAATCAGCCATGTTTAGTGGCGAAGGCTGGTCATATCCTGAAGGCTACCCAGAAGGTGGTTTAGGCGATAGCGCGAACAATAACGGTAAAATTATCGCATCGCGCGTTTATTTCCGTGATTGGGATCCTCCAACAGCGGGCGACGAGAACTCGTGGCCAGGTGAAAATGGAACCAGCCATGGTGTTCACACCGGTTCAACTGCAGTAGGTAACGAGATTCAAACAGAATATCTGGGATCAGGCATCACTGAAACTCTCAGCGGTGTGGCTCCGGCCGCATGGGCGATGAGCTATCGGGTTTTCTATCCTTCTAATAGCGATTTCAACGGCTCAGCCTTCTCAGTTGAATTAATGGCTGCGATTGAAGATGCGGTTGCAGACGGCGCTCACGTGATCAACAACTCTTGGGGCGGTGGCCCCGGCTCGTTTGGTGGCGAATTTGACGCTCTAGACAAAGCATTGGTTAATGCGGTTGAAGCAGGTGTATTCTTGTCGATGTCGGCCGGAAACGCAGGTCCAGGTTTAGGCACAGGCGACCATCCTGCAGACGAATATATCAGCGTTGCAGCCAGCACCACCAGCGGTACCTATGCGGCGGGTGAATTTAACATCACCGGCCCAGAACCATTGACCGGCAGCGTGCAAGCAGCTGCATTTGGCATAGGCGACTTTGGCGCTCAGCTAAACTTAGCAGAAGTTGTGAGCTATACCTACGCAACTGCGGCCGCTCTCGAACCAGACAACGTTACCGGTTGTGCTCCATTTGAAACCGCTGACTTTACCGGCAAAGCAGCCGTTATTAGCCGTGGTGGCTGTTTCTTCAGTACCAAGGTTTACTACGCTCAAGAAGCGGGTGCAGAGTTTGCTGTCATCTATAACAATACTGACGGTGATGCGATCCTAAATATGGCACCTGGCGACTTTGCAGACCAAATCAATATCGCATCGATCATGATCAGCGAAAACAACGGAAACAGCGTTGTAGATTGGTATGCGACCCACGGAGACTTGGCTACATTTGAAGTCAGCACGCTGGGCTTCCAAGCAGGTAATACTCCAGACGTGATCGCCAACTTCAGTAGCCGTGGCCCATCGGCCGGTCAAACACTCAAGCCAGATATCGCGGCACCAGGTGTTAACATTTTGGCCCAAGGGTATGGCAATGGAGAAGGTGAAGCTCGCCACACCGGATATGGTCAAGTTTCTGGTACATCGATGGCAGCGCCACATGTAGCGGGTGCGGCGGTCTTATTGCGCCAAGCACACCCAACCTGGGGCATGGATGAAATCAAAGCAGCCCTGATGGGATCTGCCAAGTACATGGACATCTACAACGGTGACGGCAGTCCGGCCCAGCCGCTAGATATGGGTGCCGGCCGTATGGACTTCACTCAAATCGTCTCACCAGGCATCGGTATCATCCTTAATCCACCTAGCGTCAGCTTGGGCCACTCAGAGATGGGTATCACCAAATCGATGCAGGTTGAAGTCACCAGCGTTGCGCCTGAGACAGAGACATACGTGCTATCAACCTTGTACACAGGTGCAGGCTTTACAGCGACCACCGACCTACCAGGTTTCTCAGTTTCACCAATGACCCTAACATTGGCCGCAGGCGAAAGCGCCATGGTCACCGTTCAGTTTGTAACAGCAGACGGACAAGGTGTAGGCGACAACCAAGGATATTTGATCCTTGATGGAGAAACATATGACTCACACGCACCGATGTGGAGCCGGGTTGTCCCAACGGCACAGGCTGATGTATTAGTCATCGATGCTGACTTTAGCTCTGAGTTCGGCCGCGCTAACTACGTTGGTTACTACACCGATGCGCTTGATGAGTTAGGTTTAACCTATTCGGTATATGACACAGTTAATGGTGTTACTCTGCCGTCGACTATCCCGTCAGCATCAGTAATGGCAGGCTATAAAGCCGTGGTGCTTCTGACTGGTGATCACTTCCAACCAGATGGCACCTTCGCTGTATCAACCGCTTTAACCGGCCTTGATATGGACCGTTTGACTGAATACGCCAATGCGGGTGGAATCATCATCGCTATGGGTCAAGACCTTTCAGCGGTAACAGGTTCAGACTCAACCGGTGGTGGCAACTTCTTCTATTCAGGCATTTTAGGTGCAGACTGGCTACAAGATTCAGTTTCAGGCTTTGGATTGCCAAGCTTGCCAGTTAACGCTGCTCCAGATGCACCTTCAGCTCTGAAAGGAGCATGGGTTGATCTGTCAGCTGGTACTCAATCTGTGGCGCTTGAAGGTGACACAGACAATGGTGGATCAGCAACCGTTGCTTACAACATGACAACGAACGAGATGTCATATATCTTGTCGGTTTCTGCTTTCACAGAAACATTGCCAATTACGGTAACTGCAGCACACATCCACACTGGAACCGTAGGTACAAACGGTGGCGTTGCCATTAACTTAAACGTTGATGGACCGATCGTGGTTACTGATACGGCCGTTATTGCCAGCGGTGTTGTAACCCTGACCCAAGCACAAGAAGCGACGATGTTAGACGATGGTTATTACTTCAACGTACATACGACCGCTAACCCGGCCGGTGAAATGCGAGCACAAGTACCAGCCGTAAATGGTGATGGTGCAGGCAACGCATCCTTCGTCGATGAAATTCGGGTTCCGCCGTACAACGGCTTAGACGGCATTGGTGGCTTTATCCCGCTGATGACCTACCCAAGCCCGGCGAATGTGGAAGATGGAATCGTTGCGATAATGCATCGTGATCAGCCATCGCTCGAGAGACCAGGCGTCAATTCAAACGTCCGTTCGATCTACACCACATTTGGTCTGGAAAGTGTCAACAACGGTACCGGCGTTAGCCGCGCCGCTCTGTTAGGCGCATTCATGGACATGCTGATGGATGAGCCAATGGCATCGGTTGTGATCGATGGTGACACTTATGGCAATGACTCAGACGAGATCCTGTTCACTGCAGAGCTAAGCTCAAATATCGAATCAGCTGTAGGCTCAACCTATCGCTGGGACTTCGGTGATGGCAGCGCGATCCTTGACAGTGGGTCTGTTTCGACCGTTAGCCATTCATTCCCTGCAGATTCATGTGGTGGATTTACGGTTACCGTTGAGATCACCGACTCGCTCGGCAACGTAGCGATTGGAGAAGTTCAAACTCCGGTTTGTGGCGGTCAATTCCTAAGCTCGCAAATCTTCTTCCCATTTGTTTCGAACGGCGAATAACAGACGATCCCTAGCGTTTAGCTAGCTTTATTCAGGGGCTGGGTGGCGGTTTTAAATCGCCGCCCAGCCCTTTTTTGTTGTTTGTGCATCATTTCAATACAGGCTCCCAGAAGTTTTCTAGAATTGTGCGAGTCGTCATACCCACGAAGGTGGGTATCCAGCGCTCAGTTTGACGCTAGATTCCTGCGCAGGCAGGAATGACGTATCTCTAGCGAGCCTGAGAAAACTTCTGGGAAAATGCAATTAGTAAAGTTCGCTGTAAGTTTTGAGCAAATACGGTTAAACGAAACTGAGGTTATTCAGTAAAATCCACTATGCAATCACTTCTCCCACGTTCCCATTACCCAGCCCTTGAAACAACCGCCTATCTCAATCAAGCCTCACTTGGCATGATGGGGCAACCGACCGTCGATGCGCTCCAAACGTTTGTTGAAACTGTCGGCCGCCACGGCAACCTGTACATGACCGACGACGATGAGGTGGGCTACTACGAAAACCTGCGCCAGCAGGGAGCCAACATCTTGGGCAGCAACCCCGATCAGGTCGCGATTTTGAGTGGAGCTAGCGAGTTATTTGGACAGCTTCCCTTTCTGCTTCCGGCCGGGCCTGATCAAACAGTTTTACTGCTCTCATCTGATTTTCCGGCCATTACCCGGCCGTGGCTGCGGTTACAGCAAATGGGTGGTTGCACCATTCAGTTTGTGGATGATGATCCTGACAAAGACTTGACTGAGCTGCTTTGCGCTAGCTTGACTGACCAAACGGCCGTCCTTGCGATCAGCTATGTGCAGTATGATACCGGCACCCGCATCGACCCAGTTAAATTGCGCCAAGCTACAAATGCGGTTGGTGCTAAATTAGTGCTTGATGTGACCCAAGCGGCCGGGGCGCTACAAATTTCGGCCGACGCTTGGCAAGCGGACGTGGTGATTAGCAGCGGCTACAAATGGCTCGGTGGCCATGGAGGTGCGGCCTTAGCCGTGTTGGCTCCTGATCTGTTAAACCAGCCGCCACCATTACCCGGTTGGATGGGTGCGCCCGATCCGTTTGATTTTGATGCGACCCGTTTAGCCCTTGCCCCCGACGCACGCCGCTTCACCCAATCAACGATGTCGTATGGATCGCTAGCCGCGCTCACGGCCGGAATTGAGCAGCTTTTGAAAATCGGCTTAAACCGAATTGAGGAGCATGCCAAAACCTTGGCAACTGAGCTGACTGAAAAGTTAAGCGGATCAGACTGGCTCCCCTTCCGGCCGATTGATGACCCGTGCGCGGCCCCCCATATCGTGTCGTTAGCTGCCAAAGGGCAAGATGCGGCTCAAATAGTAAAAAAGCTGCATGCAAACGGAGTTGTGTGCAGTTCACGTGGGGGTCGTATTCGGGTCTCACTGGCCCCCTACAACAATTCGGCCGACATTGAGCGGCTAGTCAATGGTTTACACGCTCTAAACGTATCAACTTAAGCAGCTTATCGACTAAAAAACTGCCCAGTCTCGCAGGATCAATCCTGCGGTTAAAACAGGAAGCCCGATAAATCGGGCTATTGCGGCCATCTTAACCTGATTAATCAGGTTTCTTGTCTTAAACGAGGGCTTGAGCCCTCGGAGGAATGGCTTAAGTTGATACGAATGCTACTTCACAACCATAGGCAGCCCAGACACCATAAACAGCACGCTGTCGGCCGCCTTTGCCAATCTTTGATTCGCTCGCCCCAACGCATCCCGATACACGCGGCCGAGTTTTGTAGCAGGCACAATCCCCAGCCCCACTTCGTTGCTCACAATCACTACATCTGCATCGATCGTTGCTAACGCATCCAGCAACTTTTCAGTTTCAGCTAGAACCGCCTTTTCGGCCGTCGGTGTATCTGTGTCATCCCCTAAAGCTAAAATCACATTGCTGGCGAGCAACGTCATGTCATCTAGCACCACACAGTCGGCCGGATAATCGCTGGCTTGCAGAGCAGCCCCCACATTTTTGGGCGCTTCTAGCGTTCCCCAATGGGCCGGCCGTTCCGTTTTATGAACATCAATCCGATGGCGCATGTCACTGTCCCATGCTTGGGCCGTAGCGATAAACAAAACGTGTTGGTATTTAAAGGCGATTTCAAGCGCATGGCTGCTTTTGCCGCTACGCGCACCGCCCAGAACAAGGGTGAGTGATTTCATAGGGGTAAGGATAGGGATGGGGGATAGGGAGTGGGAATTTGCTTACGGGATATTTGCAGAGAGAGAAGATTGGGATAGCGTCTCCTCTTATCTCTTTACTCTCTACTCTTTCGGGATAGCGGGATCAAACGCCACAAGCTCAACCGTGTTTCCATCAGGATCGTCAACATACAAACTGCGCCACTGCACCCATGCGTGTGTTGTTTCGCGCGTTGGCACACCCAGCCCCTCCAGCCGGTCTCTTTCGCTGTAAAAATCAGCCATATCAATGGTAAACGCCAAATGGTCGAGCGTGGTACGCGGTTGGCTCGGTGACTGGTCGTTGGGCTCGGCCGAGCGATCAAACAGTGCCAAAATGACCGTATGCCCTTCAAACCCATCCGCTATTTTGAAAAACGCTGATGTTTCAAAGCGGCACATCAGTTCCAAGCCGATTTTTTCTTCGTAAAATTTTTGGGATGCCTCTAAATCTGCTACTTTTAGAGCCACTTCTCCCAACCCGCCTATTTTTTCGTTTCCAGCCATAACTGAATCTC